>NZ_CP077425.1:721768-1082652 GCF_019048845.1 Vibrio mimicus | reverse complement strand
GCATTGGTTCACATAGTGATTTATTCTAATGAGTCAATTGTGCACATAACGCCCGCCTAAGGGGCTGACAACGCATAACAACCAAACTCAAACACAACAACTGCAACCACCACGGCTCATTGGGACTGGAAACGCCACGCGTTGACAGTCCCTCTTGAGGCGTTTGTTAGTTTCGTAGCCTATTGTTTAGCAATGACTTTTAACACATTTGCTTGAAAGTCATTTTACGCAAATGCATCGAACAAGCACACGTCCAACGCCAAAAGCTGTGAAGTTGACAGCCAAAACTCAAAACAATAAAGGTTAAGTTGGCCACGGTTAAGAGTCCGCGACAAAGAAAGCAAGATCACAGCGATGATGCTGCCTTTTGTGAAACCAAACTTTCCGAGTAGAACATCTAACAACGTTGGAGCATCGAGGTTTTTGGGCTTTCAGCGACTTTGAAACTACTGAACTTTCAACGCTTTCTACCAAATCAGCATCAAGCCAAACTTAAAAGTCCAGTTGTGCAGTTTGAACGCCAAAAGCTGAATTTTCAGAACCTTGGGCGTAAATTTTTGATGATCTTTCCTGAGAGAAACTAACGCCCGCCTAAGGGGCTGACAACGCATTACCACTAAACTCAAACACAACAACTGCAACCACCGCGGCTCATTGGGACTGGAAACGCCACGCGTTGACAGTCCCTCTTGAGGCGTTTGTTATGTGTTTGAATACGTTGATACTTCAATAAGATTCCCATCAGGGTCTCTGAAATAGAATGATGTGATTGCACCTTGTGCACCTGTACGTTTTACAGGCCCCTCCATGATAGTCACACCTTGATCCTCCACATGCTTCATCGCATCAGACAGAACTGTGTCGGTAATAAAGCACAAATCTGCGCTCCCAACTCTGACATTTTGGGCTTTAGGTTCAAACTCATTACCGAGTTGATGAAGATTGATCTTCTGATGACCAAACTCTAGAGCAATCCGACCAGCGCCAAAACTAACAGCTTTTATGCCCAATACTTTTTCATAAAAGTTCGTTGTTGTTGGAATATCTGCAACAGTCAGAACCAAATGATCAAGGTGACTAATTTTCATCAGAAACTCCATTTTCTAGGAAAACACATAACGCCCGCCTAAGGGGCTGGCAACGCACTACCACTAAACTCAAACACAACAGCCGAAACCACCGCGGCTCAATGGGACTGGAAACGCTACGCGTTGACAGTCCCTCTTGAGGCGTTTGTTATGCTTAAGCTTCAACACTTTACACTTGAACCAACTCAAGAATAAACCACTGAAATCATTGACCAAAACTCGAATTTTCTTGAACTAGAACTGGCTCAACTTTTACCTATGAACTGACCAATGCAGGCTTTCATTTAGCAACTAGGGCAATGTGGAAACCCTCTCCGACAAACTCACTCACCACGCATGGGCACGACAACTCAATGAGGCAATAACACTGAAATTTACAGCGACAGACACATTGCCGTTTCATTAGGCAGCGCAAAACAATACTCAATTGCCGACTAATTTTCAGCCTGCAAGTAAAGGCACCAAACTGCTCAAAGCGACTTGCGACAACAATACTAACCTCGCGCAGACTCAACATTCCAATGAGGCAATCACTCAGAATTTACGGCGCCAGACACATTGCCGCTTCATTAGGCAGCGAAAAACAATATTGAATTGCCGACAAAACCAGAACGAAATGCTAAAGGAATCGACAATCACAACCTGCTGATTTTTATGGATTAAGCATAACGCCCGCCTAAGGGGCTGACAACGCATTACCACTAAACTCAAACACAACAACCGAAACCACCGCGGCTCATTGGGACTGGAAACGCTACGCGTTGACAGTCCCTCTTGAGGCGTTTGTTAGTTTCGTAGCCCATTGTTTGCCAATGATTTTTAACACATTTGCTTGAAAGTCATTTTATTGTAGTGGTCAAGTAAAACTGGCCACGGGTTTATAGTTAAGCCAGTATCTTCTCTCTGACTCATTTGGGCTCAAGCCACCGTTGTAATGATGTGGTCTGATGTTGCTGTAATACCCCAGGATATATTGGGTGATTGCCAGCTTGGCCTCGGTAAAATTCCGATAGCCGATTTCCGGTATCCATTCCGTTTTTAAACTCCTGAAAAATCGCTCCATAGGACTGTTATCCCAGCAATTTCCTCTGCGACTCAGGCTCTGGGTTATCTGGTAACGCCACAGCAATTGTCGGAAACTTCGGCTGGTGTAGTGACTCCCTTGGTCACTGTGGAACATCACGCCTTTAGGCCTGCCACGTTGCTCAAATGCCATACTCAATGCCTGCTTGGTCAACTCACTGTCCGGTGAGTGTGACAGTGCCCAACCCACTGGTTTGCGCGCAAATAAATCCAGCACCACAGCCAAATAAGCCCAGCGAGTGCCTGTCCAAACATACGTCACATCGCCGCACCACACCTGATTGGGCGCAACCACGTCAAATTGGCGGTCCAACCGATTCGGGATGTCTACATGTTCTTGATTGGCTTTCTTATAAGCATGCTTTGGTTGTTGGCAACTGACCAATTCCAGCTTTTTCATTAACCGACCCGCACGGTAACGGCTTAATGCAAAACCCCGAGCGGTCGCGATGTCGGCAATGGTTCTGGCCCCGGCAGAGCCATTGCTCTCTCGGTGGATTTGTCGGATTGCACTGTGCAAACACACCGTCTCTGGGCATATCTGCGACTCCCGGCTTAACCAATACCTGTAGCTGCTGCGCTGGACGCCAAACACCTCGCACAGCCAGGCGACCGGGTATCTTGCCCGGTGGCTCTTGTTGAGTTTCTCAATCAGCGAGAAGTGTTCATGGAGTCCGACATCAACAGAGCGGTAGCCTTTTTTAGAACTTCCTTTTCTAATTCAAGCCGTTCTATGCGCTTCTTCAGTTCACGGATTTCAATCTGCTCAGGAGTCATGGGCATAGCCTTGGGGGACTTGCCAGACCGTTCTTCGCGAAGTTGATTTACCCACTTGCCAATCGTGGAATACCCCACGCCCATTGCCTGAGCAGCCTCTTTTTGGGAGTAGCCTTGGTCAAGCACTAACTGAGCCGTTTCCAACCGGAACTCAGGGCTAAAATTCGGACCTTTTTTCTTTGCCATTTCGTCACCTAATGCTGCTATGGTTGCAATCATAACAGCTCTAATCAGGTGGCCAAATTCACTATGCCACTACATATGCAAATGCATCACACAAACACACGTCCAAAGCCAAAAGCTATGACGTTGGCTGCCAAAACTCAAAACAGTCAAGGCTAAGTTGGCCACGGTTAAGAGTCCGCGAAAAAGAAAACCAGATCACAGCGATGATGCTGCCTTTTGTGAAACCAAACTTTCCGTGTGGAACATCTGACAACATGAAGCATCGAGGTTTTTGAGCTTTCAGCGACTTTGAAATAACTGAACTTTCAACGCTTTCTACCAAATCAGTATCAAGCAAAACTCAAAAGCCTAATTGTGCAACTTGAACGCTAAAAGCTGAATTTTCAGAACATTGTGCGTGAATTATTGATAATTTTTCCTGAGAGAAACTAACGCCTGCCTAAGGGGCTGGCAACGCATAACAACCAAACTCAAACACAACAGCCGTAACCACCGCAGCTCATTGGGACTGGAAACGCCGCGCGTTGACAGTCCCTCTTGAGGCGTTTGTTATGCAGTTGGTTGCCATAAATGCTGCTATTTTACGGTAAAACCAAACTATCGCTTGGTAGCAACTGTCTTTGTTGAGACAATCCTCACCGTTATTTCTACATCAACGGACAACTATGAAACTCTTAGTTCGCAACCTTGCTCGCACCACAACTGAGCACGACATTCGTAAACTGTTTTCTGAACACGGCTCTGTTACCGAATGCACTCTCGTTTTAGACCAAGAAACTGGTCTATCGAAAGGCTTTGCTTTCGTCGAAATGCCAGAGGCTTCAGAAGCAAAAACGGCAATTGCAGCACTGAATATGGCAAACGTTGCCAAAAGTAAGATTCGAGTCAAAGCTGCTCAATAAAGCAAATTCTAAAGCCAGCTGAAAATGCTGGTTTTTATTGCCCAAAAAACTGCATAACGCCCGCCTAAGGGGCTGGCAACGCATAACACAAAACTAAAACACAACAATCGTAACCACCGCAGCTCATTGGGACTGGAAACGCCACGCGTTGACAGTCCCTCTTGAGGCGTTTGTTAGCTTCGTAGCCTATTGTTTAGCAATAATTTTTAAACGCATTTGCTTGAAGTCATTTTACGCAAAAGCATCGGGCAAACACACGTCCAGCGCCAAAAGCTGTGAAGTGAGCTGCCAAAACTCAAAACGATCAAGGTTGAGTTGACCACGGTTAAGAGTCCGCGACAAAGAAAACACACTTTCAGCGATGATGCGGCCTTTGTGAAACCAAACTTTCCGTGTGGAGCATCCAACAACATTGAAGCATCGAGGCTTGATGGTTTTCAGCGACTTTGAAACTGCTGAACATTCCACACTTTCTACCAAATAAACATCAGAAAAACTCAAGAGCCAAATTGTGGAATTTGAGCGCTAAAAGCTGAATTTTCACAGCAAATGAGCTTAGATTTTGATGGTTCTAGCCTTTAAGAAGCTAACGCCCGCCTAAGGGGCTGACAACGCATTACCACCAAACTTAAACACAACAACTGCAACCACCGCGGCTCAATGGGACTGGAAACGCCACGCGTTGACAGTCCCTCTTGAGGCGTTTGTTAGTTTCGTAGCCTATTGTTTGCCAATGACTTTTAACACATTTGCTTGAAAGTCATTTTACGCAAATGCATCAAACAAACACACGTCCAACAACAAAAGCTGTGAAGTTGGCAGCCAAAACTCAAAACGATCAAGGTTAAGTTGACCACGGTTAAGAGTCCGAGACAAAGAAAGCATAATTTCAGCGATGATGAAGCCATTTGCGAAACCAAACTTTGAGTGTTGAACATCCAACAGAGTTGAAGCATCGAGACTTGATGGCTTAAAACGACTTTGAAACTGTTGAACTTTCAACGCTTTCTACCAAATCAGTATCAAGAAATACTCAAAAGCCCAATTGTGCAATTTGAACGCTAAAAGCTGAATTTTCAGAACCTTGTGCGTGAATTTTTGATGATTTTTCTTGAGAGAAACTAACGCCCGCCTAAGGGGCTGGCAACGCATTACCACTAAACTCAAACACAACAACTGCAACCACCGCGGCTCATTGGGACTGGAAACGCCACGCGTTGACAGTCCCTCTTGAGGCGTTTGTTATGTGGCCGAGCACCGCTATACGATGAAGCAAAAAATCAATGACAATAGACTGGCGATTAAAAATCTATGCCCTAAACCAGTGCTCTCCAGTCTTGTAACCACGGTCTTTTTAGCTGAATCGTTGTCGATCAAGCTACTCGCTGCAACTCCCGCAACATTACTTGGATCGCTGTAACCAACACCATGTCCAGAGAAGGAAAAAAATGCCCCTAGCGCCAGAAGAATAAGCATCGAATAAAACGCATAATCTTTGAGAAAAGCAATTTTTAAGTATCCAAAACTGAACTCAAATAGATAAACACATGCTACTGCAATTAGATTGGACAACACTATGAATGCTAAGAATTTTTTCATTTGGGCTCCCTTTCTGGATTGCCACATAACGCCCGCCTAAGGGGCTGGCAACGCATTACCACTAAACTCAAACACAACAACTGCAACCACCGCGGCTCATTGGGACTGGAAACGCCACGCGTTGACAGTCCCTCTTGAGGCGTTTGTTAAATGCGATCTTGTTGATTTAGAAATACATCTTCAGTGCGCTTAGAAACTGTATCAACAATAAACTCAGCTAAGCTATCAACAGAGTTCAAGCGTGTTGGGCCAAGATTATTAGTTTTTATGATGAACTTAAGCTCCGTTTTATTAAAACCAGCGACGAGAGACAACGCCTCCTTACGGGATAATGATTTGATTGATTGAAAAACATTAAATCCACGAGCCTTAACAGAAATCTCTTCTTCCTTTTGCTCGTTTTTTCCGCTTTTTACATTTTCGGTCTCGGCTAAAAGGTTACTTAATAATTGAGGGTTATTAATGCATAGCTCTGATAACGCACCCAAAACCTTACCAAATGACTCAATGTCTTTAACTGTAACTTTACTCACAACAAGCCTCCACTCGTTCAATAAATTCCTCCGTTAGATTATAAATAATACCTCTGGTCTCACGGAAATCAGCCTTAGATTTAGCTGTATTAGAGGTTAAAAACGGCTTCGAATCAATAGGAGCTTCTGCGACAGATATACGTTGAGGGAATTCCATTGCAAAAACATTTTCTGATAAATCACCTGAGCGTAGCTCTAACATAGTCGACTTATGTAAGTTTGTACGATAGTCAACCTTTGTAAAGATAATCCCTGCTAATTTAATGTTGCATGAGCGTTTTCTTCTTTTAAAAGAGTCGATTCTGTTTAGGATCAGGCTAATACCAATCTTAGACAAAATATCGGGTACCGTTGGAACGACATAACAGTCACTTATATTGATCCCATTTAAAGTAATAGCTCCAAGATTCGGAGGACAATCGATTATGATGAAATCATAATCATCTTTAATGTCTTCAATTGCATTTCCTAAAACATCTACATGGCTAACATAAGCTTTGTTATCCATATCAGGAATATTGTCTTGAATATCAACTAAAAACATGCTCGATGGAAGTAAATCAAGCCCAGTAATTCCACCTGCATCATGACAAATTGCCTCATCAATATTGAACTCTGAATGACCTTCAAGCATATCGTTAAACAAATGATATAACGTTTGCCCATTATCATGACGATCTTGCCATTCGTTTTGAGAAATTAATGAAACTGTGGCGTTTGTCTGAGGATCTAAATCAATCACCAGTACCTTTTCGCCATCTTCAGCTAAAGCTGCCGCTATGTTTACGGCGGTAGTAGTTTTACCAACCCCACCTTTTAGATTTATAAAACTTATTATTTTTGTCATTGTCATTACTCTATATTTTCAATGAAATAGCAGTTTAACTTGAAAGAAAACATACGGCATTGATCTATTTCACACTGAGCATTTAACGCCCGCCTAAGGGGCTGGCAACGCATAACACTAAACTCAAACACAACAACCAAAACCACCGCGGCTCAATGGGACTGGAAACGCCGCGCGTTGACAGTCCCTCTTGAGGCGTTTGTTATGCGCGCCTTGCCCAAAATGCCATTTGATACCATAATTAGGTACTTTTTGGTATTTATGGAGATAGGCTCATGGCTAAAAACACAAGTATCACTCTTGGTGAACACTTCGATGGCTTTATTACAAGCCAAATACAAAGTGGACGTTACGGCTCAGCAAGTGAAGTCATTCGCTCTGCGCTACGTCTACTCGAAAACCAAGAAACCAAACTACAGTCACTCCGTCAATTACTTGTTGAAGGTGAGCAAAGTGGTGATGCTGATTATGACCTTGATAGCTTCATCAATGAACTCGATAGTGAAAACATTCGATGAAACCATTTAATCTTACTGTCGCCGCTAAAGCCGATTTACGGGATATTGCTTTATTCACTCAACGACGCTGGGGAAAAGAGCAGCGAAATGTTTATTTAAAGCAATTCGATGATTCCTTTTGGCTTTTAGCGGAAAATCCCGACATCGGTAAATCATGCGATGAAATTCGAGAGGGATACAGAAAATTTCCCCAAGGGAGCCACGTCATCTTTTATCAGCAAATCGGCAGCCAACAAATCAGGGTGATCCGAATTCTTCATAAGAGCATGGATGTGAACCCAATATTTGGCGCATAACGCCCGCTTAAGGGGCTGGCAACGCTACCGCACGGCTTAACTAAACTGCCGTAACCACAAATGCCCACTCAAACCGAAAATGCCATGCGTTGACAGTCCCTCTTGAAGCGTTTGTTATGAGCGTGCCAATTAGAACCACATTACACTGTAAATTCAACCTCATAGCTCACATTGATGCATATCTGCTGGGCAAATTTTTGCCTGTGAACTTTTGAGGTTATGATAGGGCAACTTACAAAACGTCAGAGAAAGAACATGCCCATATACGATATTTTTGATAAGACAAAACTCTATCGCTGCCCATTTTGGAAAGACCCCATTACTTGCACTTGCTCGTCATGTCACATGCGTCGGGAATGGGAAAAAAGCTCTGCAGCATTGAAAGCCGCTGAAGCCCGTAACTTTGCACCACTTGGCTCTTCTGTGCCCAGTGTTCAATCCTTTCTAAAGCCTGAGCCTATCCAAGAAACAACACGAGAAAAAGTTGAGCGTCAGCGTAAAGAGCGACTAGAACAGTCAGAAAAAGATTGGGCAAAGCTTCAAGACCAACAAAAAAATACAGAAGAATTTATGTTGGGCTGGATGCAAAACACCGTTACTCAACCACAAGCGCAACTTTGGGCGGACTTATTTACTGCTGAAACCAGTGAAGAACAGAAGCAATTTATTAAACAATGCAATGTGCACCTCAATAATCCCGTCAGAGAAGGGGAAATTGTCATCGTCCCCACGACTAAACCGTCTAATGAGCAAGAAAAGAAAGCACTCGCTGATTTACAAGAAGACGCACAAGCAGCAAGTACCGAGCTAGCAAAATTAAGCGATGAACAAGTAGCAACAGTAAACCGACACTTAGAATTACTAGATCACTATGCAAACCAAACCTTTGCGGCAATTAAACAAGATGGCCTACCCAGTGACTATTACGCTTATGCCTCATTAGGTGTCGGTATTGCATCATCTGGTGTTGTTCAACACCTGCACAATATCAATTCGGTTTTACTAGAAATTAATGACCTATACGCCTCTCAAGTTGCCATGGCGAGCAGAACTGGCGGCATCAATTACGGGCCATTTGTAGCCGAACGCGCAGAGCTTTTTAAAAAGCTAGATGGTTCATTTGCGGGTTTATCTAAACGCAGCGTCAAGTTACCGATTTACACACAAGTAAAACGCAACCTAAAACTGTCTACAAAATCAGTTATTCACAACGCTGATGAAATACTGAAAACAGGTTTTGTTAAAAACCTCGGGAAACGTATTGCTAACGTGTCTATAGGCATAACAGCAGCAAAAGGCGTTGGTTACGTTGGATTGGTTCTTGGCGCTGCAAGTGGCGTGAATAATATGTACGAGGCTTGTAAAGTTGATAGCACTGGGAACTGTGGCAAAACAATAAGCCGAGAAGCTGTCGGTTTTCTAGGTGGGATATATGTCGGTGGAAAAATGGCGACTTGGGCAGTTGGAGGTGTCCTACTCCTACTTGGAACAGCATCAGCCCCTGTAATTGCAGTTGCGTCTATAGGTGCGTTTGTAGCAGGGGGTACTGCGGGTGGAATATTAGGTTCAACTCTTGGAAAAGAGTTTTCCGATGGTATTTATTCATTATATGAATTGGCGATTGAATAGATGAAACATTCAATATTTGATTTAGCAGTGATAATTCCTGCTCTTATAACTGGTGGTTATCTAATTGCTTGGGCCATCCCTGGAGCAATAATTCTTTCCATCATATCTCTAGGCAGCTTAAAACATATTATTTTCATTGATAAGCAATTAGCAAAAGATCTAGATAAATATTATGACAACAATGGAAATATGAGATTAAACCATAATATGCCATATTCGATATCAAGTAGATTTACCAGTTACTGTCTAGCTTATCCATTTATAAAAGGTCGAGTTAAAACAAAGTCTGTTAAGTTTAAATTTTTCATGTGGTTCAACTCTTTAGGCTATTGGAGCTTTTGGAGTACTGGTTTTTTCGTATTATTAGCAAAATTGATGGCAATAATTCCATAATTCTAAAGCTTAAGGGGTGTTCTCACCCCTTTCTTTATAGCTCATAACGCCCGCCTAAGGGGCTGGCAACGCATAACACCAAACGCAATCACAACAACTGTAACCACCGCGGCTCATTGGGACTGGAAACGCCGCGCGTTGACAGTCCCTCTTGAGGCGTTTGTTAGCTATATGGCTCGATTTCCATTCCCAACTGAATTAAGTAAGCTTTCATAAATTTCATTCTCTTTTCAGCCTCTACCTTTGCTGACGCTGTATGCATTATTTCAGGCAATTTAAATAGCTTAGTGTAGAAATGATCTACCGTATTCACTCGATCATTCGGCTCACGTGTGCCGCAAAAGGGGTCAGTTGCATCATATAAACCCACGCCTAAATTTGTGCTCACCTGAATGCAACGAGCAATCCCAATTGCACCTAGAGCATCGAGTCTATCAGCGTCCTGTACGATCTTTGCTTCAAGCGTATCAGGTGGAATATTGGCGCTAAAACTATGAGCAATAATTGCGTGCTTTATAGCGTCGTGATATTCATTCGGATAACCAATCTCATTAAGAAACTCCAGTGCCTTATCTGCTGCAATACGAGAGCTTTCAGCTTTGTTAGGATGATTCTTGGGAAATGAAAAACAATCGTGGAGATACGCTGCAGGTAAAACAACCTCAAGCATCGCACCTTCAGTTTTGCTCAGCAGTTTGGCCATTTTGACAACACGAAATACATGGTTTAAGTCATGCGCCAAATCTTGCTCCATTTCAGACTCGACGAAAGTGACAAATTGAGTCTCATAGTTTTCTACCACATTACTTCCTTGTTCATCGTATACAGCTAACGCCCGCCTAAGGGGCTGGCAACGCATGCCACTAAACTCAAACACAAGAACTGCAACCACCGCGGCTCATTGGGACTGGAAACGCCACGCGTTGACAGTCCCTCTTGAGGCGTTTGTTATTTTGCTTTTACCCAACGATCTTCTAGCTTAAAGGTATGATTGTCGAAATCGATTGTACCTCGCACACCTAATGGTGTGACGAGCATCGGATGCGTATGACAACTATCAAAACCATAAAATATAGGTACATTTTTATCCGCTAATACTTCGATTAAAACGTCTAGCGGTGTTCTACCTGTACCTTTGTTGTCAAATAGCTCATGCTTACCCAAAATGATCGCACTCACCCGCTCAAAAACGTCACAAGCTGCGAGATGTGCAAACGAACGTTCGACATTTTCGATACCTTTCAGAGAATCCTCTATGAGTAAAATATCACCAACTTTAATCTCTGGCATGTATCGACTGCCCCAGATCCCAGCCATGGTGTTGAGGTTCCCGCCAATAATTCTGCCTGTCACTTTGCCTTTACCGATAAACTGCCATTCATTCGGATAAACGGGCTTAGCTGAATGCTGAGTTTCCCAATCGTGCTTAATATCTGTCCATGACGAGGGCATAGTGTATTGATATTGATTCGTCTCTGAACACAACAGATCGATAAACGAATGAAAGGTTTCATCAACCAATGGAGGATACTCACCAAACGAAGCGACTAAGGCTGGGCCATAAAATGTGATAAGTCCTGTTTGAGCATAGATCCCGAGCAATAAAGCTGTGACATCTGAATAACCAATGATGATCTTTGGATCGTTTCTTAAGGCTTTATAATCAATATACGGCAACAGTGAATTGCTATTATTGCCTCCAATGGTAGACATGATGCAACGGACATTCGGATCCCGAATAAGTTGATTCAATTCTTCAGCACGCTCCCGAATCGAGCCTGAGCGGTAATAATCAGATTTTCCCGTAAGCGAACCTTCAACTAACTCAAATCCCTGTGCCTTAAGATAAGCTTTTGCTCTTTGAAATCGATTTGGAGCAAAGGCTGTAGCCGGTGAAGATGGTGAGAAAAAACCAATTTTGTCTCCAATACTTAAAGCTTTGGCATATAACACTTACCGCTTTCCTCCATAATTTGAATAAGCAAAATAACGCCCGCCTAAGGGGCTGGCAACGCACTACCACTAAACTCAAACACAACAACTGCAACCACCGCGGCTCATTGGGACTGGAAACGCCACGCGTTGACAATCCCTCTTGAGGCGTTTGTTATGAGGCGGACTCACCGTCTGCTCTTGGCGTAATTACCAACTCTTTCTGTAACCTTTTACTGAGCCTGAGCACAACAAGACTGTAGGACTCAGACAAGTAATACTTCAACTCTTCGTCTAATAAACCTGAAGTCTCAGTTTGTTGGATCCACTTCATCCCTCGGTTGGCGAAGTAAGGGGCGGGAATATAACCATCGTGCTCACTCAGATACTCAAAGTTCAAATCCGATGTTTTGAACGTAAAAACTGGTTGCTGATCCTTGCCGATACTGCCAATAGAAAACACTTTTCCAGCCACTTTCCAAACATGAGAACCACCCCATTGCACTACGTATGTAGTAGCAGGAAAGGAACGACAAAATTGGTTGAACTCATCGTGATTCATCTTGTTTTCCTATAGCCTCATAACGCCCGCCTAAGGGGCTGGCAACGCATTACAACCAAACTCAAACACAACAACCGTAACCATCGCGGCTCATTGGGACTGGAAACGCCGCGCGTTGACAGTCCCTCTTGAGGCGTTTGTTATGCTTATGAGCCAGATGAATTCGATGATGAACTGGAACTAGCAGAGTTAGGCATCATGGCTGCTGCACCTGTAGATTGTGACTGGGCAGACGTTTGCTGTTGAGTAGCACCTTGCAGTGCACTTGCACCTTGAAAACTTTTATGAAGTTCTGATGCCTGTAAACAACTGTCCATTAAAGCAACTTGTTGAGTTACTTGATTATTATCTGACATTGCGTTTTCTCCTATTTTAAACTTACTTTGAGACGCTGATGCTCCCAGCAAAACTGTCATTAGTATTGCTAAATAAAATGAGCGAATTGCTGTTTTATCCAACATATCTAGTTGATATTGTTTAACTGATACATCTCTCTTGTTGACTAACTCAATGATAAAAGTTGAGTTTTTTCCAAATATTGAAATGACACTGTAAATTGCCACTAGATAACTAGCTGCTGCGATCAAGAAGAAGGACAATTCATAGTAAGAAATGCTCTTAGTGAACTGTATCAGCGTCAATAAAAAACCAATTCCAGCAACAGATAAAGTCAGAATACTTTTATCTTTTTCTAGAGTTGTATTGTAAAAGGACGCATAAGATTGACTCTGAAATTCTATCCCTGAAAGCTGCTCAACTTCTTTTTCTGACAACCCTTCAACTTTCTCTGTCATGAGGATTCCATTGATTTAAAAACAGGCTCGGAATTATAGCACGGCATACCAAACTGATGGAATAAGCATAACGCCCGCCTAAGGGGCTGGCAACGCATACCAATAAACTTAAACGCAACAACTGCAACCACTGCGGCTCAATGGGACTGGAAACGCTACGCGTTGACAGTCCCTCTTGAGGCGTTTGTTAGCTTCGTAGCCTATTGTTTAACAATGGTTTTTTAACACATTTGCTTGAAATCCATTTTACGCAAAAGCATCACACAAACACACGTCCAACGCCAAAAGCTGTGAAGTTGGCTGCCAAAACTCAAAACGCTCAAGGCTAAGTTGGCCACGGTTAAGAGTCCGCGACAAAGAAAGCCAGATCACAGCGATGATGCAGCATTTTGTAAAACTAAACTGACCGCGCTGAACGTCCAACAACACTGAAGCATCGAAGCTTGATGGGCTTCAGCGACTTGAAAACTGCTGAACATTCAACACTTTCTACCAAATCAGCATCAGGCAAAACTAAAAAGCCAAATAGTGCTACTTGAACGCTTAAAGCTGAATTTTCACAACAAATGAGCTTAGATTTTGATGATTCTAGCCTTTAAGAAGCTAACGCCCTGTTAAGGTGTGAGCAACGCAATACCTAAGCTACCGCATACCACCTTAAACACTAAACGCAACGCACAGTAAAAATGCCACGCGTTGCGAATCACTCTTAAACAGTTTGTTATGTTTTTTATGACAACTGCTCCTGATTACCACAACTGTTACAGCTAAATAGAGCTTCTTCACTATCCTCTGAAACCAATATTTCAAAATCCATGCTTTTGCAGACAGAACACTTAGGCTCGCTATCGAACCCAAGATATTTGAGAAACAAGTTTTGAATCAACGAGACTGCCGAACAAGTTAACAATAAGCATATTTTTGCGTCAGGTATATTTTTGTTTGGGGAATGCACAATTTCAGATGAATGATCCCATGCAGCTTCCATGACGTCCCTGCTACGCTTACGCAATTTACTATTACTTTTCCCTGGAGCGTATATTGCAATTACTTCTCTCGCAATACCTTTGAAGTCAGCAGCTTTAAGCCCTTTTTCTTCAAGTAAATTAGGATTGTCATTCACCAACACTCCCGCTAGTTCAATCAAGCTTTCCCTACATGTCAAACCTATCGCTTGAAGATCTTCTGGCGCAGATACGTCATTCAAAGCAACAGCTGCGTTATTAAGACGCCGGCTAATAGATTTTACATGCTCAATATCGAGTGGAACCTCATCAATAATGTGTTTGAACTCAAGATGATGACGTGCTTGAAGACGTTGAGAAATGCCAAGGTGAAATGAATAAGCCTCATCGGCTGAAAAGTAAAATTCGTTTTGAGTGTATAGGTTCATTGGAACACCCTCACCTTCCACGACCCACCAACTACCATCGGTTTTGGTTTTAACATTCCAAACATGAATTTCACCGCCCATGTCTGTAAATGTCTGCTCAACTTGTATGAACTTAATGTCCTTGATATCTTGCCCTGAAAGGTAAGATTCAATTCTCTGTTCCGCATCAACACGATATTCTGGTGTCATAAAAACCTACAATAAACTGAAAAATTGAGTAAAAACATAACGCCCGCCTAAGGGGCTGACAACGCCTAATAACCAAACTCAAACACAACAACTGCAACCACCGCGGCTCAATAGGACTGGAAACGCCGCGCGTTGACAGTCCCTCTTGAGGCGTTTGTTAGCTTTCGGTATGCCACTCCCTCACGAGCCTAGGAAGCTGACCATATAACTTATCTGTTAAAATGCCTGATTGCTCGCCAAAATGTAGTTCTTTGTGGCAATTAGGACATAAAGCAACTGTATTGGTTATTGTATCACTGCCACCATTAGCTAAAGGAAGAACATGATGAACTTCTAGAAAAGGTTTCCCATTTTTTTTCAGAAATGTCGACTTCTCACACAGTTCACACCTTCCGCCAGCAAGCAATAATGTTTGAGCTGCAACACGTACATCCCTTCCGTACACACTGCCTACTTTTTGTAATTTTTGGGGTGTTTTACTTCCATATAGGTTGTTGTTAATAGAAACATCTATTTCATCTGCTAGGTTTATAAGTGTCCCATTATCAATGTCATTACGAATAGCGTGCCAACCATCATTTTTGCTTACTAAATAATGTGGAGTTGGTTTCGAATACAATCCTTTCTTAAAGTTAAAATGAAACGCTAAAACATCATAATTTTGACTTTCAACCAACTCTAAACATTTTAGTGCCTTTTTGTAATTGCCATTTTTCCTACCTGTTTGAGTATATTCCCAGCTATAACCAACTACCAAGGTATCTTCAATATTGAGGCTATCTACTCCGACAAATACCACTTCATTATCATGATCGGCAAATAGAGCCCATGTTTGAGGGGGTACTTCTCCAGAAAAACCGTTATCTATAAGAAACTTTTTCCGACTACTATACTTCTCAAAGTTATCCATTTTTCAATACTCAAATATATTCAGATAAATATTATATCTTGACGGAGAATTATGGCTGCCTTCAGAAAGCTAACGCCCGCCTAAGGGGCTGGCAACGCATAACACTAAACTCAAACACAACAACCATAACCACCGCGGCGCAATGGGACTGGAAACGCCACGCGTTGACAGTCCCTCTTGAGGCGTTTGTTAAGTGAATTTTTTACCACAATATTTTTTAAGCAAGTCACCTAGGCTGTTTGGCTTATAACTAATTAAAGCTTCATCCGAACCCACAAAAATAGGCACTGAAAATGACATAAAACCACCAAATGCAAGTGCCACTGTATTTTCTGTTGATACACTATAAAAGTCATGTTGTAGAAAATCACTTAAAGCACTTATCGGGACTCTATTAACTCCATCTACCAATCTAGAAAAATTTCAAAATCAAACTCCTGAGCAACGAATGCTTTAAATAACTCCCCAATAAGTTCAGGTTTTGACATGTCGTCTGCTTGATCTAAAACCAATATTAGCTTTTCACCTATTCGGATTTTTTCCTTAGGGTTTGACTCTAGTTGTAAAAGGAAATCATCACGTTTTTCAGTTGAGAGATCAGATTGAGAATTAATAAATAGTAATATTTTTTTCAATAAGAGCTGATTTTTTATGCTTGACCTAAGATTATTGCCAAAAAGCATCAAATTAACGATAGGTACTGTTTTTATAATTTCATTATCTAAAAGAGAATCGAAAGCTAACTCTAAATACTCAGAAACCGGTATGACATATTGCTTATCAGTAATTGTTTCCCATAAAGTCGGGAGTATATAGTTGTTTTTTTTCATATAACCTACTCATTCACTTAACGCCCGCCTAAGGGGCTGACAACACATTACCACTAAACTCAAACACAACAACCGAAACCACTGCGGCTCATTGGGACTGGAAACGCCACGCGTTGGCAGTCCCTTTGAGGCGTTTGTTATGCTTAAGCTTCAACACTTTACACTTGAAACAACTCAAAAATAAACCATTGAAATTATTAGCCAAACCATAGAGTTTCTCGAATTGGAACTGAATCAAAGTTTACTTATGAACTGACCAATGCAGAGTTTCATCCTACAAATCAGCCAATGTGGAAACCCTCTCCGACAAACCAACTCACCACACATGAGCACAACAACTCAATGAGGCAATGACACTGAAATTTACAGCGACAGACACATTGCCGTTTCATTAGGCAGCGAAAAACAATGCTCAATTGCCGACAGACTTTCAGCCCATAAGTAAAGGCACCAAATTGCTCAAAGCGACTTGAGAGAGCAAAACTCACCTCGCGTGGACGCAAAAACCCAATGAGGCAATCACTCAGAATTTACAACGCCAGACACATTGCTGCTTCATTAGGCAGCGAAAAACAATATTGAATTGCCGACAATACCTGAACGAAATGCCAGAGGAATCGACAACGGCAAACTGCTGATTTTTATGGATTAAGCATAACGCCCGCCTAAGGGGCTGACAACGCATTACACAAAACTCAAACACAACAACCGAAACCACTGCGGCTCAATGGGACTGGAAACGCCACGCGTTGGCAGTCCCTTTGAGGCGTTTGTTAGTTTCGTAGCCTATTGTTTAACAATGACTTTTTAAACTCATTTGCTTGAAAGTAATTTTACGCAAAAGCATCACGCAAACACACGTCCAACGCCAAAAGCTGTGAAGTTGGCTGCCAAAACGTTAAGAGTCCGCACAAAGAAAGCCAGATCACAGCGATGATTCAACCTTTTATGAAACCAAACTGATCAAGTTGAACGTCCGACAACATTGAAGCATCAAAGCTTGTTGGTTATCCGCGGTTTTGAAACCGCTGAACTTTCAACGCTTTCTACCAAATCAACATCAGGAAAAACCCAAAAGCTAAATTGTGCAGCTTGAACGATAAAGGCTAAATTTTCAGAACCTTGTGCGTGAATTTTTGATGATTTTCCTGAGAGAAACTAACGCCCGCCTAAGGGGCTGGCAACGCACTACCACTAAACTCAAACACAACAGCCGTAACCACCGTGGCTCAATGGGACTGGAAACGCCACGCGTTGACAGTCCCTCTTGAGGCGTTTGTTAGCTTCGTAGCCTATTGTTTAACAATGATTTTTAACATATTTGCTTGAAAGGCATTTTACGCAAAAGCATCACACAAACACACGTCCAACGCCAAAAGCTGTGAAGTTGGCTGCCAAAACTCAAAACGATCAAGGTTAAGTTGGCCACGGTTAAGACTCCGCGACAAAGAAAGCCAGATCACAGCGATGATGCAGCCTTTTGTGAAACCAAACTTTCCGTGTGGAACATCCAACAACATTGAAGCATCGAGATTTGATGGCTTTCAGCAACTTTGAAACAGCTGAACATTCAACACTTTCTACCAAATCAGCATCCGAAAAACTCGAAAGCCAAATTGTGGAATTTGAACGCTAAAAGCTGATTTTTCAGAACGACTGAGTTTGGATTTTAATGATTCCAGCCTTTAAGAAGCTAACGCCCGCCTAAGGGGCTGGCAACGCATAACACTAAACTCAAACACAACAGCCGTAACCACTGCGGCTTATTGGGACTGAAAACGCCACGCGTTGACAGTCCCTCTTGAGGCGTTTGTTATGTACGTGCTTGAGATTATCCCCAGAAACAGCCGTAAGCATCATCTTGTAATACCTCAAAGAAAACCTCTAGAAATTTAACTTCAGGAATCGGTTCGTATGCATGCCATTTTAAATCTGATTTCATCCAGTAAATTTTCCACTCGTTTCGCGATTTGTAGTATTTGACTCTCGCTACTGGATGTTCAATTTTTACTGATGGGTCATCCCATCTGGGACGTATTTCGAAAATCTCGATTGCCTGCCCATCTAAACGATAGCCAATATCAACTTGATCTCGAATCTCTACTGGTGGTCGGCAAGTTTCTAGATACTTTTCCACTGCCTTTTCGTAACGCTTTTGTTCAATTTCTGAGAATGCCATATCTATTACCCCACGAATTCAAGTCCGAAGTTTACGGCTAGCTCTCATCTGTTGACTAGATTATTTTAAGAAAAAGTACATAACGCCCGCCTAAGGGGCTGGCAACGCATTAACACTAAACTCAAACACAACAACTGCAACCACCGCGGCTCAATGGGACTGGAAACGCCAAGCGTTGACAGTCCCTCTTGAGGCGTTTGTTATGTTCGAGACCAAGTAAAAACTGATACAAAATTAACCACTCGCATACAAAACTCAAATGGATTTGCCTTAACCCAGCTAATTAATTTTCGGAACACTTTTGATGTCCAGTGTCTCATGTACACTACTTCTGCAGTTCTAAGCTGATACGGCTCGTCATAATAGCCACCCAAATCCGGAAAATAGATCGGTTTCCCTACATGCCATAACTGTATTTTTTCGATGATATTTTTACATAATATTTTCATACTGTTGCCTTACTTATATTGAGATAACCCATGCTAGCAAACGCACTTGATCCCCAGCTACAACAGAAAAATATTTGTCGATACTACCCACTAGAACATAACGCCCGCCTAAGGGGCTGGCAACGCATAACAACCAAACTCAAACACAACAGCCGAAACCACCGCGACTCAATGGGACTGGAAACGCCACGCGTTGACAGTCCCTCTTGAGGCGTTTGTTAGGCAATTTTTCCATTCACCAATGACTTGGACTCTAGCCATTGAAGCGCCACCAAAGCTGCAACTGAACAAACCGCTTCATCATTACCATCAATGAACTTAAGTTCTTCGATTTCTGCCGCTGGAAGCAATTCACCAGAAAAATCCGCAAAGTAACAGGTCAGCTTTACTGAAACACCCTCGGCCTTACCATCTGCCTGTGCTGTGAATGTTTCCATATATTTGAGGCTCGTAGGTGAAAGATCTACTGAGAGTTCTTCTTTGATTTCACGGATTAATGCTTCCTCATCATTTTCACCGGCTTCACGCTTACCTCCGGGAAGGTAGAACAGAGCCTTTCCTTTAGACCTTACTACTAAAAGTTTGCCATCTTGAATCAAAACCCAAGCAAGTTTATCGATCACTTTATTAATCATTTTGCCTCAATACTAAATGTGCAATTGCCTAACGCCCAATTAAGTAGTGAGCAACGCTGCCACCTAACTAAAGCATTGCGCCGTAAACACTAAAGCTCATTCAAACCAAAATCGCCAAGCGTTGCGAATCTGCTTGAATTGATTGTTATAACGCTATTTTTCGATGAACTCGCAGCCTTCAGCTTCTCCAGTCCCTGACATTCGAAAGACGTAATCCAGATTCATGTTTGAAGTATTTCTGTAATAGTTAACCCTGAAGCCTTTGCTTTTATCACCTCTCACAGAGTAACCGCTTATGAACGAATCTGTTATGTTCGACTTTTCAAAGTAACCTTTAGTCGATGGCTCGGATAAACGAAGCACCGCTAACTCGTGAGTTGGTTTATCAAATATTAAAGCGGTATACGCGGTATATTTAACATATTCTCCATCTTGAACTCTCATGTCCTCATACGGACAATGAAAATACCCAGAATCCTTTAAGACTGATTCAAACTCTGCTTTTGCAACTTCACCTTTCGACGCACACCCTATTAAAGCGAAGGCACTCATCGAAATAACTATTAAACTTCTCATATTACTACTCTCTCCATAGAGTTATAACGCCCGCCTAAGGGGCTGACAACGCATAACACTAAACTCAAACACAACAACCGTAACCACTGCGGCTCATTGGGACTGGAAACGCCGCGCGTTGACAGTCCCTCTTGAGGCGTTTGTTATGCTTAAGCTTCAACACTTTACCTTTGAACCAACTCAATGATAACCAACTGAAATTATCGGCCAAACTTCGAGCTTCCTTGAATTAGAACTGGCTCAATTTTTACCTATGAACTGACCAATACAGGCTTCCATTTAGCAACTAGGCCAATGTGGAGACCCTCTCCGACAAACTCACTCACCACGCATGGGCGCAACAACTCAATGAGGCAATGACACTGAAATTTACAGCGACAGACACATTGCCGTTTCATTAGGCAGCGAAAAACAATGCTCAATTGCTGACAGACTTTAAGCCCATAAGTAAAGGCACCAAACTGCTCAAAGCGACTTGAGAGAGCAGAACTCACCTCGTGCAGACTCAACATTCCAATGAGGCAATCACTCAGAATTTACAGCGCCAGACACATTGCCGCTTCATTAGGCAGCGAAAAACAATATTGAATTGCCGACAAAACCTGAACGAAATGCCAAAGAAATCGACAATCACAACCTACTGATTTTTGTAGATTAAGCATAACGCCCGCCTAAGGGGCTGGCAACGCACTACCACTAAACTCAAACATAACAACCGTAACCACCGCGGCTCAATGGGACTGGAAACGCCGCGCGTTGACAGTCCCTCTTGAGGCGTTTGTTAGCTTCGTAGCCGATTGTTTAACAATGACTTTTTAACACATTTGCTTGAAATGCATTTTATGCAAAAACATCACTCAAACACACGTCCAACGCCAAAAGCTGTGAAGTTGGCTGCCAAAACTCAAAACACTCTATGCTAAGTTGGCCACGATTAAGAGTCCGCGACAAAGAAAACCAAATCACAACGATGATGTAGCCTTTTGTGAAACCAAGCTTTCCGTTTGGAACATCCAACAACATTGAAGTATCGAAGCTTGATGGTTTTCAGCGACTTTGAAACTGCCGAACATTCAACACTTTCTACCAAACAAGCATCAGAAAAACTCAAAGGACAGATTGTGAAATTTGAATGCTAAAAGCTGATTTTTCACAACAAATGAACTCAGATTTTGATGATTCTAGCCTTTAAGAAGCTAACGCCCGCCTAAGGGGCTGGCAACACATTACCACTAAACTCAAACACAACAACCGTAACCACCGCGGCTCAATGGGACTGGAAACGCCGCGCGTTGACAGTCCCTCTTGAGGCGTTTGTTAGTTTCGTAGCCCATTGTTTAACAATGACTTTTAACACCTTTACTTGAAAAGCATTTTACGCAAATGCATCGAACATGCACACGTCCAACGCCAAAAGCTGTGAAGTTAGCTGCCAAAACTCAAAACGATCAAGGTTAAGTTGGCCACGGTTAAGAGTCCGCGACAAAGAAAGCAAGCTCACAGCGATGATGCTGCCTTTTGTGAAACCAAATTTGCCGTGTTGAATATCCGACAACATTGAAGCTTCGAGGCTTGTGGGTTTTCAGCGACTTTGAAATAGCTGAAATTTCAACACTTTCTACCAAATCAGCATCAGGCAAAACTCAAAAGCCAAATAGTGCGACTTGAACGCTTAAAGCTGATTTTTCAGGGCATGAATCTGAGCTTTTGATGATTTTTCTAGATAGAAACTAACGCTCGCCTAAGGGGCTGACAACGCATTACCACTAAACTCAAACACAACAACTGCAACCACCGCGGCTCAATGGGACTGGAAACGCCACGCGTTGACAGTCCCTCTTGAGGCGTTTGTTAGGCCGAAATTATGAGTTATCAATGCCTAATAACGCCGTTGATACACAGACAAAAAGATATGAACATTCACACCTTTTTGCAGCATTCAGATAATTACCTTATTTGCGTTTGTGACAGTGATACTCACCAGTTTTATGGTTTGTGTGGCAACCGTTTGAATCTGTACCACCAGAATGAGCGAAGGCTGTCCCAACCAAACCAAAACAAGCCACAAAGATAACCAATACTTTTTTCATACTTACATCCAATTACAACGTTAAAAACTGCGAGCATATTCGCACATAAGCAATCAGATTAGTATGATACATATCAAATTAGGCCTAACGCCCGCCTAAGGGGCTGACAACGCATCACCACTAAACTCAAACACAACAACCGAAACCACCGCGGCTCAATGGGACTGGAAACGCCACGCGTTGACAGTCCCTCTTGAGGCGTTTGTTATATTTGGGACTACTAGGCTTGAGATTTACTGTGATAAAGAGCATTAAGAGTTTCGATAATCCCATCTGTCGGCATGGAATACGAGGCTCCCTTATGATGATTACCTTTGTAATGGATCAAATAGCCATCTCTAACTTCCAGAAACTTGTTATCAATCCTAGCTTTACCACCTGTTTCAATAAGAGTTAGAAATTTCAATAACTTAAGTTCAGATGTGAACCTGTAAGTCATATCAAAGCTCTGGTCAGTTTTCACTTTGAACTCAAAGATCATCATTACCTCTGAAAATATAACGCCCGCCTAAGGGGCTGGTAACGCATAACACTAAACTCAAACACAACAGCCATAACCACCGCGGCTCATTGGGACTGGAAACGCTACGCGTTGACAGTCCCTCTTGAGGCGTTTGTTATAACCGTTTTTCCATTCGCACCAGATCCCATAACTTACCATGAAAAGCTCTTGTACCAATTTCTGTCGAAACCACTTCAAAACCTAATGACTCATAGCATTTTCTAGCAACTGTGTTCTGTTCAAAAACGCCTAAGCTAAGCTTGGTTGCAGAAAAATCTAATCGGGCTTTATCGATTAATAACATCAACATCGATTTGGATAGCCCTTGCCCACGATAAGCATTTGAAATAAAAACACGGCAAATCCGATATTGCTCATCGGTGACTTTGTACAACTCAACAAACCCGGCATGTCTACCTTTCACTTTTAGCAGATAGGGAAATACTTCCGCTTTGCTACAGTGGGAATGGATCTGTCCATAAGTCAGCGGGAAAACATACGCAGGGCCACCCCATAAATAGTTCAACTCATCTGAGTCAATCCATTTTATAAGCAGGTCAAAATCCGATTCTTGAAACTCTTCTAAGTTCATGATTTCCCATTAGGTTATAACGCCCGCCTAAGGGGCTGACAACGCATTCCCACTAAACTTAAACACAACAACTGCAACCACCGCGGCTCAATGGGACTGTAAACGCCACGCGTTGACAGTCCCTCTTGAGGCGTTTGTTAGGCTAATTTTTCAACGCTTGCGCTTTATGCAATTCAAGGGCTTTTTTACGCCCATTTTCGGTCAAAGACACTAGATTTTCGTCAAAGCAATTTATGTCAAGCAAGCCTTTTTCTTTTAAAGTCCTACATACATCGAGTAACTCTAACTTACTAAAAGAGGCTGAATTATAGTTAATATTATCTAGATCAGCTGTTTTATCAGCCAACTTACCAAGCTCAAAAATAAAGCTCAGTTCAAAATCAGTAAGACTCTGAGAGCGACTATTTTGCGTTTTCGTTGTTATAAAACTAACAATCCCTTCTCTTACCGCTTGCAATCCCCAAAACATTAGCAAACTGCCAGAAAATACGACTACACCGAGTGTTCCTGTTGCCCAGTTTTTTGGAATCGCTTCTAAAGTGTCAGGGAAAAGCGTAGGTGCAAAAAGCAGCGATATGCCTGTGATAAAGCACGCTCCGGTTAGAGTTTTAGATACTGTAATATCCTTAAAAATTTCCGAGACCCAGTTCACTCAATACCTCAAATTTTGTTATTAGCCTAACGCCCGCTTAAGGGGCTGGCAACGCTACCGCACAGCTTAAACCAACAGCCGTAACCACAAATGCCCACTCAAACCGAAAATGCCATGCGTTGACAGTCCCTCTTGAAGCGTTTGTTATGAGCGTGCCAATTAGAACCACATTACACTGTAAATTCAACCTTATAGCTCACATTGACGCATATCCATTGGGCAAATTTTTGCCTGTGAACTTTTGGGGTTATGATAGGGCAACTTACAAAACGTCAGAGAAAGAACATGCCCATATACGATATTTTTGATAAGACAAAACTCTATCGCTGCCCTTTTTGGAAAGACCCCATTACTTGCACTTGCTCGTCATGTCACATGCGTCGGGAATGGGAAAAAAGCTCTGCAGCATTGAAAGCCGCTGAAGCCCGTAACTTTGCACCACTTGGCTCTTCTGTTCCCAGTGTTCAATCCTTTCTAAAGCCTGAGCCTATCCAAGAAACAACACGAGAAAAAGTTGAGCGTCAGCGTAAAGAGCGACTAGAACAGTCAGAAAAAGATTGGGCAAAGCTTCAAGACCAGCAAAAGAACGCAGAAGAATTTATGTTGGGCTGGATGCAAAACACCGTTACTCAACCACAAGAACAACTTTGGGCGGACTTATTTACTGCTGAAACCAGTGAAGACCAGATGCAATTTATTAAACAATGCAATGCTCACCTCAATAATCCCGTCAGAGAAGGGGAAATTGTCATTGTGCCCACCACCAAACCGACTACTGAGCAAGAGAAGAAAGCACTCGCTGATTTACAAGAAGACGCACAAGCAGCAAGTACCGAGCTAGCAAAATTAACCGATGAACAAGTAGCAACAGTAAACCGACACTTAGAATTACTAGATCACTATGCAAACCAAACCTTTGTGGCAATTAAACAAGATGGCCTACCCAGTGACTATTACGCTTATGCCTCATTAGGTGTCGGTATGGCATCATCTGGTGTTGTTCAACATCTGCACAATATCAATTCGGTTTTACTAGAAATTAATGACCTATATGCCTCTCAAGTTGCCATGGCGAGCAGAACTGGCGGCATCAATTACGGGCCGTTTGTAGCCGAACGCGCAGAGCTCTTTAAAAAGCTAGATGGTTCATTTGCAGGTTTATCTAAACGCAGTGTCAAGTTACCAATTTACACACAAGTAAAACGCAACCTAAAACTGTCAACAAAATCAGTCATTCACAACGCTGATGAAATTCTTAAGACAGGATTTGTGAAAAACCTCGGGAAACGTATTGCCAACGTTTCCGTAGGAATAGCAGCAGCAAAAGGCGTTGGTTACGTTGGATTGGTTCTTGGCGCTGCAAGTGGTGTGAATAACATTTATGAAGCTTGTAAAGTTGATAGCACTGGGAACTGTGGCAAAACATCTAGCCGAGAAGTCGGGGGATTTCTAGCTGGAGCCTATTTGGGAGGTCAGGCTGGCACTTGGGCTGTAGGTGGAGTTTTACTCGTATTAGGAACAGCTTCTGCTCCAGTTGTTGCGGTTGCATCGGTTGGTGCATTCGTGGTTGGCGGGGCTGTCGGAGGGATTGTTGGTTCAACCGTTGGGAAAGCCGTTGGTGATGGAGCTTACTTTATTTACGAATCAACCGTTGAACTCGCTAAGGACATTTTCTAATGGGTATTACAACAGAATGGGAATTCTGGTTGATCGGCGTTCCGACGATAATATTAGGCAGTTATGTATTTATTTGGGCGATCCCCGGAGTAGTGTTTGGAGCAGTATTAGCTTTCGGGGATGTGAAGCGCATTATTTGGATTGATGAACAGTTATCGAAAGATACCAAAAAGCTACATTCAAATTATCAATGCATGATGCCGTATAACATTATGTCTAGATTCATGCACTACTGCTTTGCTTACCCATTTATACGTCACCGAATAACAACAAGCTCAATCAAATTCAGGGTATTTATGAGTGTAAACTCATTGGGATTTTGGAGCTTTTTTGGCGTTTGTTTTCTAGTTTTACTTGCAAAAATTTTGAATATCATTCCATAAAAATCAACTTTCTAAGAGGTATGCCTACCCCTTACTTTATAGCTCATAACGCCCGCTTAAGGGGCAGCCAACGCTACAACTAAGCTTCCGCATAACACCATAATCACAAAAACCAACGCATAATAGAAATGCCGCGCGTTGGCTGTCCCTCTTGAAGCGTTTGTTAGGGGAATATACTCCAGTTTTGAGATCTTGTGCTAAAACCATGCTGAGGAATGTGAAGCTCCCCATAGGACATGGTAACCTAATTTACAAACAGAACCTTATTAACAGGACGTCAAAATGGCTTGCAACATAAATGTCGAATTTAGCTCAGAAAGTAAGAGAGCTTTAGATGAAATCGCAGAAATGAAAGATATGGCTAATGCTCTATCTGCATTTATCGGAGTATCTGCAATGATGGATATTTTTGCTGGTAATGGAGTTATAGGGTCATCTTACAAGATAGCCACTACCGATTTCGAATTACTAGCAAAATCAATGCATTCATCAAATCCAATATTAATTCGTCAAGTCGAAAACATTGCAGCTCGAATGTACATGAAATCATCAATCTCTCAAGATGAAAAAGTATTCTGGAGATGTTTATACAATGAACTATAAAAAACTACCCTTACTCTTAGCCTTTATAACACCGTCAATATGCTTAGCAGAAAGTAGTTATGATGCGTATAAAGATTCAGTCAAAAACTGTATTGAAATTGAAAATCAGAAAACTCCTGTTACGATAAATGATTTACATGGATTAAAACCCGAAGATATAGATAAATATTTATTGCTTCTGAAAGATATAAGAATTCAAGAATGTTCAAAATCTTATGAGATGGAGGCCTTAGTCAATGAACTTAGTTCGGGTAACGAGTTAATTAACATAGATAAACTTAGCGAGCGATACTTGTCAATTTACATTAAAAAACGCACGAATACGCTTAGTGAAAATGAGTTATCCAAACTAAATCAACTAGATTCATCACTAAAAGAAAAAAGTCTAGAAGTTAATATGCTAAGTCTTTGGGAAAAACTAAAAGATAATTAATAATGATATGAGTGCGGCAGATAAACCTAAAGCACTCATTACTTTTATTGCGCATACAGAATAATGCGATTGAAACTCAGAAAACACAAAAAAACAATATGATAAAGCTGGTATACCCAAGTAAAAGCTTCCAATTCTAGCATTTAATGGAATTTCATCTGTCATTACAAAAGTGAATGCATAGATCACATAACAAACTGTAAAAAGCCAATCATACAAATCATAATTTTTCCACTTAAACACCAGTATAGTTAATGGTAAAAATACCAACTCCGTCATTTAAAGCCCTCCAAGAGCTGAAGCTTACTATTCCCCTAACGCCCGCCTAAGGGGCTGGCAACGCATAACAACGAAACTCAAACACAACAACCGTAACCACCGCGGCTCAATGGGACTGGAAACGCCACGCGTTGACAGTCCCTCTTGAGGCGTTTGTTAGTTTCGTAGCCTATTGTTTAACAATGACTTTTTAAACTCATTTGCTTGAAAGTAATTTTACGCAAAAGCATCACGCAAACACACGTCCAACGCCAAAAGCTGTGAAGTTGGCTGCCAAAACGTTAAGAGTCCACACAAAGAAAGCCAGATCACAGCGATGATTCAGCCTTTTATGAAACCAAACTGATCAAATTGAACGTCCGACAATATTGAAGCATCAAAGCTTATTGGTTATCAGCGATTTTGAAAACACTGAACTTTCAACGCTTTCTACCAAATCAGCATCAAGAAAAACTCAAAAGCCAAATTGTGCAGCTTGAACGATAAAGGCTGAATTTTCAGAACTCTGTGCGTGTACTTTTGATGATTTTTCCTGAGAGAAACTAACGCCCGCCTAAGGGGCTGGCAACGCACTACCACCAAACTCAAACACAACAACTGTAACCACCGCGGCTCAATGGGACTGGAAACGCCACGCGTTGACAGTCCCTCTTGAGGCGTTTGTTAGTTGCCACTAATACGCACAAATGTGCATACTTCCACAGAAATAATCCATCTTGTGGTGCAACATAATAAACAGTCAACAAACAGGAGTATATTTCATGAGAAACCTATTCATTGCATTAATGTTATTGTTTTCTTCAATCGCCCTTAGCCAAACAGTAGAAAACGATACAAAAACAGTACAGCAACCACAACAAATTGAAAGCAAGGTAAATATTAAAAAACTAAGTGAAAATGAAGAATGCCCATTTATAAAACAAGTCGATGAAAATGGAAATCTCATTGACTGCTGCGAAATATGTTGCAATCCAGCTTGCTTTGGATGTTTAAATTAAATATTCACAGCAAATATAAAGCACCCGTAATTTATTGGGTGCTTCCCTTACACTGGCAACTAACGCCCGCCTAAGAGGCTGGCAACGCATAACACTAAACTCAAACACAACAACCGTAACCACTACAGCTCATTGGGACTGGAAACGCCACGCGTTGACAGTCCCTCTTGAGGCGTTTGTTAGTTTCGTAGCCCATTGTTTAGAAATGATTTTTCAAACAAATTTGCTTGAAATTCATTTTACGCAAAAGCATCAAACAAACACACGTCCAGAGCCAAAAGCTGTGATGTTGGCAGCCAAAACTCGAAACGTTCAAGGTTAAGTTGGCCAAGGTTAAGAGTCCGCGACAAAGAATGCGCAATTTCAGCGATGATGCAGTTATTTGTGAAACCAAGCTTACCGAGTTGAACAACCAACAACCTTGAAGTATCGCGGTTTGTTGGTTTTCAGCGACTTTGAAATCGCTGAACTTTCAACACTTTCTACCAAATCAACATCAGGCAAAACTCAAAAGCCAAATAGTGAGACTTGAACGCTAAAGACTGAATTTTCAGAACCTTGTGCGTGAATTTTTGATAATTTTTTCTGAGAGAAACTAACGCCCGCGTAAGGGGCTGGCAACGCATTACCACTAAACTCAAACACTACAACCATAACCACTTCGGCTCATTGGGACTGGAAACGCCACGCGTTGACAGTCCCTCTTGAGGCGTTTGTTAGTTTCGTAGCCTATTGTTTAACAATGATTTTTTAAACACATTTGCTTGAAAGTCATTTTACGCAAAAGCATCACACAAACACACGTCCAACGCCAAAAGCTGTGACATTGGCTGCCAAAACGTTAAGAGTCCGCGACAAAGAAAGCCAGATCACAGCGATGATTCAACCTTTTATGAGACCAAACTGATCAAGTTGAACGTACGACAACATTGAAGCATCAAAGCTTGTTGGTTATCAGCGATTTTGAAACCGCTGAACTTTCAACGCGTTCTACCAAATCAGCATCAGGAAAAACCCCAAAACCAAATTGTGCAGCTTGAACGATAAAGGCTGAATTTTCAGAACCTTGCGCGTGAATTTTTGATAATTTCCCTGAGAGAAACTAACGCCCGCCTAAGGGGCTGACAACGCATAACGCTAAACTCAATCACAACAACCGTAACCACCACGGCTCATTGGGACTGGAAACGCCACGCGTTGACAGTCCCTCTTGAGGCGTTTGTTATATGCCATTTTTACCACTATAATCAATGCGCACTTAAAATACGCACGGAGTAACTTCATGAGAACCACGTTTAGTACACAAGCCCCCAAAAAGGCTACCAATCTTAGCTTAAACAGTGAGTTACTTGCTGAAGCTAAACGCCTTAATATCAATCTATCCGCTACGATGGAAAAAGCCTTAGAAAAAGAAGTTTCCTCTAGATTGAAAGCTGAATGGCTAGAACAAAATGCCGAAGCCATTGAAGCTTGCAACGAACTTACTGAGAAACATGGCCTTTTTTCTGATTCATACCGAGTATTCTGATGTCTCAATTTACCCTTTACGAAAATCTCGACAAAAGTACGTCTACCGCTTATCCCTATTTTGTTGACGTACAAAGTGAGCTGCTCAGTACGCTCAATACTCGATTGGTGATCCCACTTACACCACTTGATTTACTAGAAAAGAAAGCACCAAGCCATTTGTGTCCAACGATCCATATTGAACAAGGCGACTTTGTCATTCTTACTCAACAAATGGCAAGCGTACCAACCAAAATCTTAGTTGAGCCCGTCGCAGACTTAAGCACTTTCAGAGATGAGATTATCGCTGCTATCGACTTTTTGATTACTGGCATATAACGCCCGCCTAAGGGGCTGGCAACGCATTACCACTAAACTCAAACACAACAACTGCAACCACCGCGGCTCAATGGGACTGGAAACGCCACGCGTTGACAGTCCCTCTTGAGGCGTTTGTTAGGTTTGTTCTTCACGTTTAGCACTAGAGACCCAATCTGCTGATTTAGCAATAAACCACGGTCCTATGAAAAGAAACAATGCGAGCCAGTTATGAATAAATCTTGTCCAATAACGACTATCAAATAAGTCCCACTTGAATTGTAAATTACCACGATAATCTAAAAAATCTGGGATAACTGACCACGCCCCATTTGTTACATCAAAGAAGACCAAAACAGCTAGACTTGCAATAGACAAGACAACAAACAAACGCCAAGTCCACTCTAGAGAAAACTGATTTCTTAGTTTTAAAAACATAACCTAAAACCACCTCTATTTATTAGACTCTGGGAAAACCTAACGCCCGCCTAAGGGGCTGGCAACGCATTACCACTAAACTCAAACACAACAACCGAAACCACCGCGGCTCAATGGGACTGGAAACGCCGCGCGTTGACAGTCCCTCTTGAGGCGTTTGTTATACGAATTTTAAAACGGTATATCGTCGTCAAAGTTAGTTGCTGCAACCTGTTGTTGTGGTGGCTGATTATACTGAGACATTACTTTGTCCACTGCCGCCTCGTTTTCTAAAATGTATTCAACACCGTCTTGCGTTAACTTGTACCCATACCACTCATTTCCATTCATGTCCGAGTCCAGTATTTTCTCAATGAGTCGCAGACGTTCCAGCTTGATTAAGTTTATGTTTAGCTTGTATGGTTCAAAACCATCTGACAAATTAAAAGGAGAAATGTAGTGATTTTCCGTTGCAGTAGGAAGTAGCCGACCTAAGAGACGCAACATAGACTCAGAAATGGCATGTACACCAGAAACTTGAGAAGAAAAGACATGAGACTTTATTTCATCTTTGGTTTTGCTACTAAAGCTTCCCAACAGAGTTATTGATTTCAAGAATCTGGTACATGCAGCGTTTACAGCTGATTCCAGATCACCATCGCTACGATGAGGGTCGTAATCGTTCATATTTACACCAAGCAAATCCGTTGGCATATGAAGATCTTCATTACGCGGCTTCAATATGAAGCAACGATCTTTACCCAAAGCACCAATGAACAAGCCCAGCTCAAATAGTACATTGTCTCGAACTGTTGGTTTTGGATTATCACGCATCATTGTGAGGTCTTCGGGACGAAAGATGAACAAAGCAAAATCGACATTCTTTGCTTTTTCAGTCAATGAGGTAAGAGTGTCACCACCGGAATTAAAGATTTTGTCCCAAATCGTCACTTCAACTTTTCGGTCTAAGCAAGCATTACAAGCACTAGCTACATCATAGCTTTCCGAAGACGAACCTATAAATAAACGAGGTTTTTCCATACCAATCAACCAACTAAAGAAAAAGGAACAAGTATACCATACCACGCTGATTTATATGCAATTCGTATAACGCCCGCCTAAGGGGCTGGCAACGCATAACACTAAACTCAAACACAACAACCGTAACCACCGCGGCTCATTGGAATTGAAAACGCCACGCGTTGACAGTCCCTCTTGAGGCGTTTGTTAGCTCGATAGTGTGAATATTTTACGGTATTCCGAATAAATTGATTCTGCTTCTCTCTGTATAGCTGGAACAAAGAAACGTGCATTAATATTGGGTTTTAAATCACATGGGTATCGACCAGACCACATAATAGCTTCGGTTAGCCTCTCTAATGTAAATTTGTATTTTTCTGACAAACCTGTATCTATCAACTCTGCAAGCTTTATTAGGTCATGTGTTTGGATTGTTTTCGGAAACCTCGACTCTGGCATCCAGTCCTCACTTAATGGCGAGCCATACTGCCTATAAATCCAAACTGCTTTGAATAGATTTTCTAACGCCAAACCATACAAAAGGTAGCAAACACTTTCTAATTCTTGCCGCTCAGTTTGGTTGATTAAGATATCTACTCTCTCCATTGAAATTCTTGCGGAAGCAATCAACGCTCTTGAGCGCTCAAACCAACAATTTGCATCACAAACAACATTTGCAAAACTAGCATTTTTCATTGTGTCTAATTCTGTATCTTCCAAATTTCCTCCCGAAGAGCTAACGCCCGCCTAAGGGGCTGGCAACGCATTACCACAAAACTCAAACACAACAACTGCAACCACCGCGGCTCAATGGGACTGGAAACGCCACGCGTTGACAGTCCCTCTTGAGGCGTTTGTTATGTGCGTGCTATTGATGAGCCTTGTTCAACTCCAAAAGATCCCATTTGTTTCCATAAAGATCTTGGAACACAACCACTGTCCCATACTCTTCTACTTGTGGTTCTTCATTAAAAACAACACCATTGGTCTTCATCAACTCATAATCTCGCCAGAAGTCATTCGTTTGTAGAAACAGAAAAACACGACCTCCAGTCTGATTACCTACAAATTGAGCTTGCTCTTCGGTACTTGCTTGAGCAAGAAGTAGGTTCGTTCCATTCGAGTTTGGCGGCGAAACTTGAACCCAACGTTTACCACCACCCAAATCGGTATCTTCAACCAAACTGAACTGAAGCTTTTTTGTATAGAACTCAATGGCATCATCGTAGTTTTCTACGACAAGTGCGATATTGCCGATTTGCTGTTGAACGACTTTAGACATGCTGATTTCTCAAGATTTCAAAAGCTGAATTCTACACTACTTCGAGATTTTTCGAGAAAGCACATAACGCCCGCTTAAGGGGCAGCCAACGCTACAACCAACTTTCGGCATAACTTCGTAATCACAAAAACCAACGCATGGTAAAAATGCCGCGCGTTGGCTGTCCCTCTTGAAGCGTTTGTTAGGCTTCTAGCCCCGAGCATCTCGCCCAGCTTCGTCTTCAAGAACACGAAAGCGCCAGTATTTATCAGGCTTTACCCAAACTACAGATTCAGCATTGAGTTTTTTAAATGCATCGAGTAGTTTTCGCCCAAGAACTAAGTTACCGTCAGCATTTTCTCTAAGTAGAGCCTCTAGTTCATTCTTAACTAAGAAATCAACCACATCATCTTGATAAAGGCACCCATCTTTTTCCAATGCACTTTGCATCCAGGTTGCTACAGACTGACTATCCATTACTCTTCAACAACGTTCAAAGAATCATGCGGAAAAACACCTCGCTCTAGCTTTTTGCCAGCAAACCATTGGCATTCATATGTACCTTTCCAGTTGTCTCTATGATCTCGGTCTTCAGACTTAATTGTCATAGTTGGACCACCCGACTTCAAAGTTACTAATTTGCCAATCTTAAACATATTCTCTTCGTTCATATTTACCTCTTAATGCAATGACGTTAATAACAACGTATTTTATATGGGGATTAATATTTAAAACACAAGTCTTATGAAGTTGAGATGTGAAGCCTAACGCCCGCCTAAGGGGCTGGCAACGCATTACCACTAAACTCAAACACAGCAACTGCAACCACCGCGGCTCATTGGGACTGGAAACGCCACGCGTTGACAGTCCCTCTTGAGGCGTTTGTTAGTTGCGTAGCCTGAGTCGACCCAAAATGTTAATCCAAATGGTCCGGCGTGCGAAGGTTGGTGCCACACTCCTCACACTTATAATCACCTGTAGCTTCACTCTCCATTAAGACACTTGCTATAACTGCAAGAACCTCGGAAAAGAAACCTTTTGATTCATTTTTTGACGCCGGTTTAGAGAAGCTATCATATTTATGAACTGTCACTTTTTTACAGTTACAACAGAACGCTTTTGTTTCTTTAGCACCGTAAGCATGAATCATTTTACTTCTCCTCTGATGCGACTTTATCTTTTAGCAACTAACGCCCGCCTAAGGGGCAGGCAACGCATTAACTCTAAACTCAAACACAACAACCGTAATCACCGCGGCTCATTGGGACTGGAAACGCCGCGCGTTGACAGTCCCTCTTGAGGCGTTTGTTAGTTTCGTAGCCCATTGTTTAACAATGACTTTTTTAACACATTTGTTTGAAGATCATTTTACGCAAATGCATCAAACAAACACACGTCCAACACCAAAAGCTATGAAGTTGGCAGCCAAAACTCAAAACGATCAAGGTTAAGTTGACCACGGTTAAGAGCCCGCGACAAAGAAAACCAGCTCACAGCGATGATGCTGCCTTTTGTGAAACCAAACTGGCCGTGTTGAACATCCGACAACATTGAAGCTTCAAGACTTGTTGGTTTTCAGCAACTTTGAAATAGCTGAACTTTCAACACTTCCTACCAAATCAGCATCAGGCAAAACTCAAAAGCCAAATTGTGCGACTTGAACGCTTAAGGCTGATTTTTTAGGGCATTGAATCTGAGCTTTTTATGATTTTTTCTAGATAGAAACTAACGCCCGCTTAAGGGGCAGCCAACGCTACTACCAACTTACCGTATAGCTCCGTAACCATAAAAACCAACGCATGGCAAAAATGCCACGCGTTGGCTGTCCCTCTTGAAGCGTTTGTTAGGTTTTAAAACATACTACTCTGAATAGGTTTGGCTCTTAATTGATTTGAATACTGTTTAGCCGTTAAGCTCAAGAAGCTATCTGGAGAGGTTAGAGCCTGTTCCAGCAAACCACTTTTTTTCAAACTAACGTATAACGCTATCGAGTATGCTTGACAGTTAATGGATTTTTTAGGGTTAAACTCAATATCACTAAATGCATCATACATCTCAACTTGAGCCGCAAGATCTTGATTTTGGACTAATGCATTTATGTATACCCAATCGTAAAAAAACGTTCGAGGTGTATTAGGAAATATTTTTCCAAAGAACTCAAAGTGAGTAAGATTACCTGACTCTTTGAGACGTAAATCCTTTTTCGCAGCCAGTGAATCCATACCAATCAAATCTACAAAGGGACCTCCCCGCTCAAAAACTTTACTTCCTTGGAATGCCGTCTCTACAGTGAAACTTTGTTTTTTTAGCTTTGTAGTAATACACAAATTGAACGCACTCAGTGCAACACCGAGTTCGTTCATCGACTTGCTCGAAACCTCTAATATAGAACCTATACCATTGTTTTGAGCAACCATATGGAGTTCTTGAATCGACTTTTGTTTTTGTGACACAGCCATTCCAGGATGCCACTTAAAGTCCATCATTTTCTCCAAAACGCCAATGTCTGAACCTTGATTTAATATGGGGCAAAATATTGGTCTAGTTGCCATGACTATCAGTATTCCCTAGCGAATGTTCGAGTGCCGTAAAAACCCTTATTGGGATTGTGAACATAGGACTTGCAACCTCCGATTATACTCTTGAATTGTTTTTCCGATTCTTTATCAGGAAAAACCACCGCACCAATGTAACCTTTAGGGATGGTATCGAAAACCAAAATTTCAGCCTGAACATCCGTGGGATCATAATCTTCTAACTTTTGCTCTGAACGACTTCGTTGAGTTGGCAATTCAGCAAACATTCCCTCAAAAGCCGCAGCAGTTTTGAGTGTTTCAATATTTTGACTGCTAATTGCAGCATCAGCAGCATTATACTTGCAGAAAGCACTTGTGTAGTTTAATAGCAGCTCTGGGTCTAAAGCGAGTACACAAAATTTGTCACTGCTATTGTTCCGAAGTTTGTAGAACATCTGGCAGTTTGGAAAAGCAACTGATATTGAAAGTGAATCGGGATGTCCATCGAGTCTTACTTCATCATTGCTCTCATATTTAACACCAGATGCATCAAGTTGCGTTCGTGGAACCAATCCATTGCTAAAGATGCTTTCAAGGTTCTTTAAGTTAGTAAAATGTACCAAAAAAGGTATTTTTCTTTGTGCCATAACATTTTTAATTAGTTCTTTTTCCATCACGAAAACCTCTACATGGTATTGAGTCTATACATATGAAACTAAGTTAGTCTTGATATGGGGGAGCATTAACCTTTCTCAAGGTATGGATTTGAAAATTTAGGCATTTTTGTGAGTTAAATTAAAACCTAACGCCGCATTAAGGTGTGAGCAACGCGACCACGAAACCTAACCATACCACCGTAAACACTGAACTCAACGATGGAATGAAAAATGCCAAGCGTTGCGAATCACTCTTAAATGCTTTGTTATGCGATTTTGCCACTTACTCATACAAGTACATTTCATCTTCTACGGTAGACAAAAACTCTGTCAATTCCCACTCAAAGCCAGCTTTATCAAAAAAATACGCCCTTTTGCGATATGTTTCCTCAGGAGCAAAAATACCTCTACGATAGCCTTGTTCAATCAGGCGGTTCTCTATAACTTCGAGATCATTCACAACCAAGCCAATATGGTTTACACCATAGTTTTTATACGTTTTTTGAAAATCTTTTGGGGAAAGTGAGTCTAGGTGAGGCTCTTGAAGTGCAAAATAGCTTTGTTTGTTGCCAACATGAGTCCAACGATGTCTATCTGGAGAATTAACATCTTTTCGTACTTTAAAGTCTGGAGCTACAATAGCCAAAAATGCCAATGCAGCATCAATATCTGGAACTGTAATATTTAAATGCTCGATCCTTGTCATATTCAATATATCCTTTTTATCAATGAGCTAAAATACCAACTAAAAGCAACTTAACACCTCAACTTAACTTAAGGTCAAGCTGGAATTCACTTTATCGCATAACGCCCGCCTAAGGGGCTGGCAACGCATTACCACTAAACCCAAACACAACAACTGCAACCACCGCGGCTCAATGGGACTGGAAACGCCGCGCGTTGACAGTCCCTCTTGAGGCGTTTGTTATAAGCAAGATACCAACGTTACAGAAGCTCTTCTAAATCCGACATTAGCCATGCGCTGTTATGCTGCTTAAAACCAATTTTTGGATAGTATTCAGTTGCTTGTGGTGCTGATAACAAAATCAACTTACAACCTTTTTTAAGACTAGCGAAAGTCTGTCGGATCAATTCTTTACCAATACCTTTCGATTGGACCTGCTCCGAGACAGCCAAATCCGATAAGTAGCAGCAGTAATGAAAATCTGTCACCGAGCGAGCAATACCGACAAGCCGCTCACCAATCCAAGCTGAAACAAGCAAATCCGTATTTGCCAACATCCCACTGATACATTCGTAATTATCGGTTGGACGTCTAGCTCCAAGCGTTGTCTGATTGAGGAGCTCCACAAACTGCTCTGGCGTAATTGGGCGATTTACAAAATATTCAACTTCCATTTTTCACTTTCCTTTAAAGCCCAAACTTCAACTTGCTTATAACGCCCGCCTAAGGGGCTGGCAACGCATTACCACTAAACTCAAACACAACAACCGAAACCACCGCGGCTCATTGGGACTGGAAACGCCGCGCGTTGACAGTCCCTCTTGAGGCGTTTGTTATGCTTAAGCTTCAACGCTTTACATTTGAACCCAGTGAAGAATAACCCACTGAAATCATTGACCAAACTCCGAGTTTCCTTGAATTAGAACTGGCTCAACTTTTACCTATGAACTGACCAATGCAGGCTTTCATTTAGCAACTAGGCCAATGTGGAAACCCTCTCCGACAAACCAACTCACCACGAATGGGCACGACAACTGAATGAGGCAATGACACTGAAATTTACAGCGACAGACACATTGCCGTTTCATTAGGCAGCGCAAAACAATGCTCAATTGCCGACAGACTTTAAGCCTGTAAGTAAAGACACCAGACTGTTCAAAGCGACTTGAGCCAACAATACTAACCTCGCGCAGACTCAAAAACCTAATGAGGCAATAACTCAGAATTAACAGCACCAGACACATTGCCGCTTCATTAGGCAGCGAAAAACAATATTGAATTGCCGACAAAACCTGAACGAAATGCCAAAGGAATCGACAACCACAAACCACTGATTTTTATGGATTAAGCATAACGCCCGCCTAAGGGGCTGGCAACGCATTAACACTAAACTCAACCACACCAGCCGTAACCACCGCGGCTCATTTGGACTGGAAACGCCCCGCGTTGACAGTCCCTCTTGAGGCGTTTGTTAAATGAATTTTATTCCTCAGCATTATTCAAATTTGCGCCAGAGGCATCAGCGATAATTGCAGGCCAATACATATCTTTCAAATCAATAGAACTCAGTGCATAAATTATTGTCGATAATCCAATTCCGAATGCTTTACCTTGGATGTTAGGAATATAACTCATACTACTCTCTCCTTTGACAAGAAAAGGGGACGTAAATTGACCATTTATTGCAGGAACAATAATGTGGTCTTTTCCGCCGATAATTAAGTCTGGATAGTTAAGACTATTGTCGTAAGAAGATAAGCTTGGGTTAGTTTTCGAATTGCATTCATTGTGTAATCTAATAGAGTCAACTAATTGCTCTCTTGAGGCTCTATTTAACTTTATATTTCTCGCAAGAATACATCCATACATTGGATTGCGGATTTTCGGCCATCCTAAGGCATTTTGAGAAACGGAGTTAATTTTGACATAGCGGTCGAAATCACCGATAGGCTTTGGTGAACGAACTAAACTTTTAGCTAGATGTACCTGATTAACGGCTTTCAGTAAACTTTGACCATCAGACATATCGCCTTCAACATGTAGTGTATTTTTAGCTTCAATATAAGCGTATACCGCTTCTACCGGTATAAATTGCTTACGCCATAAACTGTCTTCATTTAGCATTCTGAGGATAGGAAACCGATGCTTATCATAAATGATAATGTCATCTCCGGCTTGAGCACCATCCTTTGTAATTATATGCCCCCTACATACCCCATACTTCTCTGGTAAGACGGTTTTAAGTAGTTTACAGATGCCAATTTCAAACTCATCACCCACATCAAAGTTGTAGATAGTCTCGATCTCATTAAGTATCGCTTCAACTCGGATATTAATTTTTGCAACAAAATCGTTGTACATATGTTTCCTAATTCATTTAACGCCCGCCTAAGGGGCTGGCAACGCACTACCACTAAACTCAAACACAACAGCCGTAATCACCGCGGCTCAATGGGACTGGAAACGCTACGCGTTGACAGTCCCTCTTGAGGCGTTTGTTAGCTTCGTAGCCTATTGTTTCCCAATAACTTTTAAACACTTTTGCTTGAAAGCGATTTTACGAAAAAGCATCACGCAAACACACGTCCAACGCCAAAAGCTGTGATGTTGGCTGCCAAAACTCAAAACGATCAAGGTTAAGTTGGCCACGGTTAAGAGTCCACGACAAAGAAAGCACACTTTCAGCGATGATGCAGCCTTTGTGAAACCAAACTTTCCGTGTGGAGCATCCAACAAATTGGAAGCATCGAGGTTTGTTAGCTTACAGCGGCTTTGAAACTGCTGAAATTTCAATACGTTCTACCAAATCAACATCAGGCAAAACTCAAAAGCTAAATTGTGCAACTTGAACGCTAAAAGCTGAATCTTCAGAATAATTAAACCCAGACTTTGATGAATTTTGCTTCAAGAAGCTAACGCCCGCCTAAGGGGCTGGCAACGCACTACCACTAAACCCAAACACAACAACTGAAACCACAGCGGCTCAGTGGGACTGGAAACGCCACGCGTTGACAGTCCCTCTTGAGGCGTTTGTTAGCCAACTGAATATTCTGCGTATTTGCTTAGGAAAGCCCCTCTACCTAAACTCTTTGATCCATGACACCCTTTCAAGAGGTATTTTAGTGTCTTAATTTCTTGTATTGCTCTACAGGGTTCAGTGTCATCAGATTTATCACCAAAAAACAATACATTATTTTCATAAAAAATTGGAAGAATATAGCGATCTGCACTAATTTCACGCAGGACATTTCTTTTAATTGCTTCACAAAGCTGATTTGAGTTCAACCAAAACAAACTCATTTCGAAATCATCAATGTCACAACATTCTACTGGCCACTTAATATCAGTATTTTTGTATTGACATTTATAAACGTGATTACGGAAACTTAATAAGTTATTCTCAGCATACTCCAATTCACAACCACGATAATCAGCAAATGACTCAGGGTCTTTAAAAAAATCAGCTATAACATTGCAAAAAACCATAGCACAGTTTTTTTGTTTGACTAGAAAGTCTACTTCTTCTTTTTTAAGAAAAAAGATCGCTTTGTTATCAACCAAAAATGTTGATTTTATTTGCAAATCAAGGGCAAATGGCTCTTCTTTATGAAAACATACTTGAGATTTATTCGAAACATGCAAGTCAAAGCCGATATCAGGGCTATATTTTAAAGCTTCAAATCCATGCATGTAAATTTTACTAATCACATGATATTCCGCACTAGCTCCAAGATAGAAATTAAAATAATTATCCGCTCTTATTGGCATATTCAACTCCTAAATAATTCAAAAAGAAACATTCTCGTAACTGTCATTACTCTAAATCAGTTGGCTAACGCCCGCCTAAGGGGCTGACAACGCATTACCACTAGACTCAAACACAACAACCGAAACCACCGCGGCTCAATGGGACTGGAAACGCCACGCGTTGACAGTCCCACTTGAGGCGTTTGTTAGTTGCTTTCCTTAGCACTTTCGTCATTTTCTCTGACTGATGACAGTGAAAACATGGTTTGCCGCCTTTCTTTTAACCTATCAAATTTAATTTTTCTATACTGTGCACTCGCTAGCTTCGCTTGTGTAGATTGATAACCACTTTGTTTCTCTAATTCATTTGCTTGACGCTCAACTTCTTTTTGAGTTAACCATAGAGCCTCGCTATTTAAGCTCAACTCTTTTCGTTGCAACATATACCCAATAATTAACCATAGAAATGCAATTGGTGCTGTAACCCCTGCAAGAAAATCTCCCCATTCGTTTAGAGACATAGAAACGGCATCATCCCATTTCAAAGCAACCAAACCGCAAAGAAGCAGAAACCACAAGCTAGTCAATAATATGCCAAATTTCTCCATTTCTATTCCTTGCAACTAACGCCCGCCTAAGGGGCTGGCAACGCATACCACTAAACTCAAACACAACAACTGCAACCACCGCGGCTCAATGGGACTGGAAACGCCGCGCGTTGACAGTCCCTCTTGAGGCGTTTGTTAGCTTAAATTTTGCACTTTGAACTTTTAGAAAACCATTCTGTATCCCTACAGGCCGCTTCCAAAGCCGATGTTTCAGAATTCAAACTTATTCGTGTCCAATAGTCACCTGAAACTAAATACTTGTTCTTTGTAACTGGATTTATCCACCCCAAACTAGCTAGCTTTCTATGAAAAGCATTTATAAATGAGCTAGTTGGCATTACCTCATATTCGATAAAGACTATCATTGCCGCTGGCTTATAATAATCCCGAGCTGATAGCGGCGGAATCCTAAACACTTCACTACTGTTTGATTCAATCTCAACACCATCTAACTCTTTAAACTCGTACGCAGGAATGTATGTTTCATTACCACCTGGCATGGAAAAACCAGCTCCATCTATTGGTAATTCAACAAGAATATCTTTTGTAATAGTAAAAATGACTTCTTGCTTATAGTCTGGATAAATCCTAAGTTTTTCAACGGTATAATCTATTGGACTACTGTTGGTTGCTTTGAATTCGTAACCGGAATTTAAAGGTCTTGTGAACGAGATAGCCACGCTTTCATTAATATAGTTAAACGAAACCTGAAACGATACTAACAATAAGCCACTGCCAATCAAAAAGGCCCAAAGCTTTTTAAGTCGAGAAGGCTGATTCACAGCAGGAGCTTGCCGGAAAACTTTCTTTGAAGGATTCCTTGAAGTTCTCTTCTTTGTCTTTGACATACCTTCTAACCTAGTTAAATTTTGTTCATATTTAAGCTAACGCCCGCCTAAGGGGCTGGCAACGCATAACACTAAACTTAAACACAACAACTGTAACCACCGCGGCTCATTGGGACTGGAAACGCCACGCGTTGACAGTCCCTCTTGAGGCGTTTGTTAAGTTTATCTTTGCAGCGCCACTCGCTCTAACCCACTGGCCACAACGTAAGGCTTACCATTTTGCGATGTATTCTTTTCACCAAGGATTAAAAGATATGCTCCTGCAAAATCTTCAACATCATCAATATTATGTCGCTGATAAAATGCATCCACATTTTCTGCCCGAATTAAACAACTGATATTTCCCCGACCACCCGAATTTAGCCACAGATTGCCGTTATTTCCCAATCGAGCATCAGCTAGTAGCCCCCAATAACCATGGAATTGATAGTCATGCTGATCATCTACGTCGGCAAAGTTAACGAAAAAATTAGCCACTGTCGTTGGCTCATTTTCACCGAGAGTGATTTGTTGGTGAGAGTTTCTAAATTCTTCTGAGTTAATTAGGTTACGTAGAAGTGTGCTTAAGCGCCTTTGCATATTTGCATTAGGGCGAGGACTGTTGCCAACATGACGGCCACGCCCCTCATTGCTACCTTCCTGATTATTTGGCTCAACATCCGTATTTACTCTTGGTGCTGCACCATAATTTAAGTCAATGACAATGTTCAGGCCTGGATTTCTGATGCGGTCTTCATCTCCGCCCTCATTTTCCACTCTTTGAGTCTCTGCTGAAGCAAAAGAGCAATCAGCTTCATGCGGCCTAGCTCCAAAACAAGCTGCTTGACCTGTCCGAGATGCCTTTCGGAAAAAAGCATCTTTTTCACATTCAGTACATACTAAATTTTGTCGCTTCTCAGACATTTCGTTTGGCGGCAACTGTGAAAAATCTACCGCATTATACGTGTTACCATCTAACGTACATTTTGCTATATCCACTCTTTACTCCATAAACTTAACGCCCGCCTAAGGGGCTGGCAACGTATAACACTAAACTCAAACACAACAACCGAAACCACCGCGGCTCAATGGGACTGGAAACGCCACGCGTTGACAGTCCCTCTTGAGGCGTTTGTTATGTGATTTTCATATGTGGGTGAAAAATCGATTTTAGCTCAGATAAAGTATCCATATGCCATTGAAGCAACTCTGACTCTTTTTCAGCAACTTCATTTCGCTTATCTCCAATAGGAAGGCCTTGACCTCCACCACTTGGATACAGTTTTTCATTATAAGAAGCCATTGATATCGATTGTTTGTATATTTTTGAAATAAGGTCAGAAATTTCAGAATCGAATAAAAAGGCAGCCTCTGATGCCTCAGAGTTAAACTTCAAAGCATCTTGATAAGTAGTTCTACCCATTTGAACCGTCTTAGAAAGGTGTAACTGAACGGCCTTGTAAACTGCTAATCTTCTCTCATAGGTTTCATGGTTCAACCTCTGTCTATTAATTACATATTGTTGGTACGCAACATAGATACCAATGTGTAGTGGTCAAGTAAAACTGGCCACGGGTTTATAGTTAAGCCAGTATCTTCTCTCTGACTCATTTGGGCTCAAGCCACCGTTGTAATGATGTGGTCTGATGTTGCTGTAATACCCCAGGATATATTGGGTGATTGCCAGCTTGGCCTCGGTAAAATTCCGATAGCCGATTTCCGGTATCCATTCCGTTTTTAAACTCCTGAAAAATCGCTCCATAGGACTGTTATCCCAGCAATTTCCTCTGCGACTCAGGCTCTGGGTTATCTGGTAACGCCACAGCAATTGTCGGAAACTTCGGCTGGTGTAGTGACTCCCTTGGTCACTGTGGAACATCACGCCTTTAGGCCTGCCACGTTGCTCAAATGCCATACTCAATGCCTGCTTGGTCAACTCACTGTCCGGTGAGTGTGACAGTGCCCAACCCACTGGTTTGCGCGCAAATAAATCCAGCACCACAGCCAAATAAGCCCAGCGAGTGCCTGTCCAAACATACGTCACATCGCCGCACCACACCTGATTGGGCGCAACCACGTCAAATTGGCGGTCCAACCGATTCGGGATGTCTACATGTTCTTGATTGGCTTTCTTATAAGCATGCTTTGGTTGTTGGCAACTGACCAATTCCAGCTTTTTCATTAACCGACCCGCACGGTAACGGCTTAATGCAAAACCCCGAGCGGTCGCGATGTCGGCAATGGTTCTGGCCCCGGCAGAGCCATTGCTCTCTCGGTGGATTTGTCGGATTGCACTGTGCAAACACACCGTCTCTGGGCATATCTGCGACTCCCGGCTTAACCAATACCTGTAGCTGCTGCGCTGGACGCCAAACACCTCGCACAGCCAGGCGACCGGGTATCTTGCCCGGTGGCTCTTGTTGAGTTTCTCAATCAGCGAGAAGTGTTCATGGAGTCCGACATCAACAGAGCGGTAGCCTTTTTTAGAACTTCCTTTTCTAATTCAAGCCGTTCTATGCGCTTCTTCAGTTCACGGATTTCAATCTGCTCAGGAGTCATGGGCATAGCCTTGGGGGACTTGCCAGACCGTTCTTCGCGAAGTTGATTTACCCACTTGCCAATCGTGGAATACCCCACGCCCATTGCCTGAGCAGCCTCTTTTTGGGAGTAGCCTTGGTCAAGCACTAACTGAGCCGTTTCCAACCGGAACTCAGGGCTAAAATTCGGACCTTTTTTCTTTGCCATTTCGTCACCTAATGCTGCTATGGTTGCAATCATAACAGCTCTAATCAGGTGGCCAAATTCACTATGCCACTACAATGATAGTCAGAATAGGAACAAGTAAGGCCGATAGGATTGTAACCCAATCGCTTTCCACTCTAGATACTGTTTCTACCACAACTCTAATAGGTTTACCCGAACTCAAATTGCCTCCTTATCACATAACGCCGCATTAAGGGGTGAACAACGCATTCCACCCAACCTAAATCATTGTGCCGTAAACACTAAAGCTAACTCAAACCAAAACTGCCAAACGTTGTGAATCCCTCTTGAATGCTTTGTTAGTTGCATATCACACGCAAGGTAAGTTAACAGCTAGCTACCACGCAGACGCATATCTTTTCCATCTAAACTAATTTTTTCAACATTGTGAAACCAACCATTTAGTGATTTGAATTTAATATTTACATTGCTTCCAGGTTGAAATAAAGAGAGCGAGTCAGGGCACAAATAGTCTTTCAAAGCGAAATGGAATGTGCCTTTTCTATTACCGTTAGATACCGTAAGCGCAACAGATATTTGTGATTTTCCTGTTTCTACACATTCAGCAGAGTGTACAGTCCCTGAAAAGTACTCTTCTTTTTTTAGTGCATTCACGATCATAAACAACCCAAATCCTACTATGCAAAAAATTAAATATGCTCGATTACTCATTCATACACTCTAAAGATTGAAACTAACCATTGCGCTTATTAATGCAACTAACGCCCTGTTAAGGGGTGAGCAACGCAGTACCGAAGCCACCGCACACCACCTTAATCACTTAAACCAACGCATATTGAAAATGCCACGCGTTGCGAATCCCTCTTGAACAGTTTGTTATGTGAATTAACGCGCGTCTGGTGCTCTAGTGTAAGAGTCAGCTAATTGTTCCTCTGTTGGTGCTCTTGTATTTAGCCAATCAAATTGAAAAACTCGAACATGCGTCAATGGAACGTCGGATGCTGCGATAAAACCCTCACCGGGTAAACCTGTCAGTTCACTTACAACTAAGCTAGTCAGTGGAGGAAGCTTATTTTCGGTGCAATATTGCTGAATTGGTCGTAAAAAATCACCGATGCTAGGACGAACAACTCCTGTTGCTTTTGCAACTAGATCATATGTTAAAACTTGGCGACTAGTAGCTGAAACAACTAGAAGACTCCACAACTGCTGTGCTCTCTGAGCTCGATTCATACTTAATTCTCCATATTCACATAACGCCCGCCTAAGGGGCTGGCAACGCATAACAACCAAACTCAAGCACAACAACGTAACCACCGCGGCTCAATGGGACTGGAAACGCCACGCGTTGACAGTCCCTCTTGAGGCGTTTGTTAGCTTCGTAGCCTATTGTTTAACAATGATTTTCTAAACACATTTGCTTGAAATCCATTTTACGCAAAAGCATCACACAAACACACGTCCAACGCCAAAAGCGGTGAAGCTGGCTGCCAAAACTCAAAACGGTCAAGGCTAAGTTGGCCACGGTTAAGAGTCCGCGACAAAGAAAGCCAGATCACAGCGATGATACGGCCTTTTGTGAAACCAAACTTTCCGAGTGGAGCATCCAACAACATTGAAGCATCGAGGTTTGATGGTTTTCAACGACTTTGAAACTGCTGAGCATTCCACACTTTCTACCAAATAAGCATCAGAAAACTCGAAAGCCAAATTGTGCGATTTGAACGCTAGAAGCTGAGTTTTAAGAACAATTGAGCTTAGATTTTGATGATTCTAGCCTTTAAGAAGCTAACGCCCGCCTAAGGGGCTGGCAACGCATTAACACCAAACTCAAACACAACAACTGTAACCACCGCAGCTCAATGGGACTGGATACGCCACGCGTTGACAGTCCCTCTTGAGGCGTTTGTTAGCCGTTTTTTTTCAAACCTACTGTTTCGTAAGCATTAACCGACGCAAATCTCGCTCCGCACGCATAACAAAAAGAATACGAACCTTTGCATCATCATACTTATAGAAAACACGACACGGATTTACAACGACTTCACGATAATTGAGGTGTTCTAGTTCTAAAGGGACGCGCCCAGACTCTGGAAAATCGGCCAAACGTTCAACTTTTGTAAAAACGGTTTGCACGAGTTGTTTAGCAGCCACGACATTTTCAAGCGCGATGTATTCAGCAATATCATTCAGGTCGGATAGAGCCGGCTCCGTCCAAATTATTTCAGCCATTTTGACATTCTGTCCTTAGCATCTTGATGGCTGACCACTTTGCCATCCGCTAGAGCTCGCTCTCCACGAGTAATACCTTCCAGGATCGCTAAACGATTTTGCATAAATTCATAGTCGTCTACATCAATAAGGTAAGCTGACGGTTTTCCGTGCTCAGTTATCAATACTGGCTCTTTCGTATCATGAAGATCGGCAAGGATCTTAGTGGCCTGACGTTTTAGTGACGTCACAAGTTCTACTTTCATTTGAGCTGCTCCAAAGAAACACTGAAGTGATACTATTCTATCACTCTGAGCATAGCAAGTTTTCAAACGGCTAACGCCCGCCTAAGGGGCTGGCAACGCATTAACACAAAACTCAAACACAACAACCATAACCACCGCGGCTCAATGGGACTGGAAACGCCGCGCGTTGACAGTCCCTCTTGAGGCGTTTGTTAGGCACAGGATGCACGCTGTAGCACCCATTTTTCCAATTTTTCATTGTCGCTATCAACCACAAAACCAATGAAAACAAAGTTGTTGGCTCGTACGACATTCAACGAAGCGAGGTTCGCCGATGAAATCAAAGCCACAACACTTTCAATTGAATCCATATTAAACGCTAACTGACAAAGTTGATTGACTGCCAATTTTGCAAATCCTCGACCTTGTTTATAAGGCGAAACATTGTATCCAATTTCAACTTCACCATCTTGAGGTTCATCTTTGAAGCCACAGAAACCAACGACATTATTGCCCACTGACATCATGTAGGGTAATGACCAAATTTCAGCTTTTGAGTTTTGGAGCTGCTCATAAGAACGGATCAGAACATGCTTTGGTGGCACAGCCCCTTCACAAAACGTCAATTCTGAGTCAAGGCAAATATGGTCGAGCAAGCATTTAAGATGGCGCTGATTTAACTGTTGTAGTTCCAATTTTCCACCCTGTGCCTAACGCCCGCCTAAGGGGCTGGCAACGCATAACACTAAACCTAAACACAACAACTGCAACCACCGCGGCTCATTGGGACTGGAAACGCCACGCGTTGACAGTCCCTCTTGAGGCGTTTGTTATGTTCGTGCCGAAACTAGTTCTATTTAATTTGCTCGAACATACATTAGATGAATCCCTGTTGGAGTTATCTTAGTTAAATCTCTACTGTAGACATAACCATATTGTTCCAGAAGATCCAACGTGTGATATGTCCAACCAGCAGCAAATGCAACACCAACTAGAGCAAATGAAATACATATCTTGTTGGCTAATTTCATTGCATTAGGAGAATAAACTTTTCCAATCCCTTTCCCATAGTAGAGTGCTTTGGGCGACATCCACAGTAAACAAAAAACAGCACCTAGACATCCCATTGGAACCCAAAGAGTTAGAACAGATAGCCTTACAACAGACTCCTTGTTCAATAAAGCTAAGTAATCACGAAATACTCCATAAGAAGGATATATCCAACAGAGTAACATCAATGCAATTAGGGCAATGCCCGCTAGACGGACTTTATTCTGTTGCAACATTTTCTAAAGCCTCGACAAGGTGATTGGAAATCTTAAAGTCGTCCCAAGCCAGCTCGATCAGAGCATAAACTGCAACACATGCTATCGCACCAATAACAATAGGAGCACTATAAGTAGCGGCTATCCACAACGCCGCTTCTCCAGCACCAAACTGTACTAGAGCTTTAAACATGTCTGAGCCAACATTCCCAAACCAATTAACCAGATGATAATCATCTTTAAACACCAGATCAGTTGTCGCTATACTTGCCGACACCACAAATGTTAATGCGGCTGCACCTTTAAAATTGGCCGATTTTGATTTGGGACTGAATCCTGCTTGCATGGATTTGAACGAGTTCAATGGGTACTTTTTGCCGTTCATATTGATACGAGTACCGTTTACGAAGGCATGATTTAAGACTTTGCCATTTTTATCCGTACCAGAAAATGCCACAAAGGTTTTTCCTTTGCTCTCCACCAAGTCGGCTTTAATACCCATGTCACCAAATTGCTTTGCGATTGAATGGGCATTAAACATTGGCTCTGTATGGTTAAACCAGGATTTAGACGTGTTGATACTCGCAGCAATGGCAGCAACATCACGACCAGACTCCAACCAAATGTTGTGCAAGATTTTATGGGCATCTTCTAAGTCTGCAATAAGAACATGTTGATGATTCTTTGCCATTTCTTCTTCAAGTGAACACTGCGAACTTAGTGAGTCTCGAAGAGAATCATCAAGCATTTGTGAGGCATTTCGGCGAGTAAGGACATCCGCTCTTTGTAATGCATAACGGTCTTCGTTTGCTTGGACATAAGACCACGTTTCTTCAGATTGTCGATGATTCTCTTGGAGTTGCTTTAAATACCTTTCTTTCGGAGAAAGTTTAGGCTTTGGAGCTTCAGGTAAAGTGTCCCCCTCAACCCAACGCATATTGTACCGACTAATATCTTTTGTCATGGCTTTGACATCCTCGCTTATTCTGCTTTAAGCGCATGATAACGCGAAAATTGGCGAGGCAAAAACTTGCTCGCGGGCAACAAATTGCCTGCAATAATTTGACGATTTACAGATAGAGAACATAACGCCCGCCTAAGGGGCTGGCAACGCATTAACACTAAACTCAAACACAACAACCGTAACCACCGCGGCTCAATAGGACTGGAAACGCCGCGCGTTGACAGTCCCTCTTGAGGCGTTTGTTAGCTTCGTAGCCTATTGTTTCACAATGGCTTTTTAACACATTTGCTTGAAAGGCATTTTACGCAAAAGCATCACACAAACACACGTCCAACGCCAAAAGCTGTGAGGTTGGCTACCAAAACTCAAAACGATCAAGGTTAAGTTGGCCACGGTTAAGAGTCCGCGACAAAGAAAACCAGATCACAGCGATGATGTAGCCTTTTATGAAACCAAACTTTCTGTGTGGAACGTCCAACAACATTGAAGCATCGAGGTTTGATGATTTTCAGCGACTTTGAAACCACTGAACTTTCAACACGTTCGACCAAATCAGCATCAAGAAAAAACGCAAAAGCCAACTTGTGCAATTTGAATGCTAAAAGCTGATTTTTCAGAACGATTGAGTTTGGATTTTGATGATTCCAGCCTTTAAGAAGCTAACGCCCGCCTAAGGGGCTGGCAACGCATTACAACTAAACTCAAACACAACAACTGCAACCACCACGGCTCATTGGGACTGGAAACGCCGCGCGTTGACAGTCCCTCTTGAGGCGTTTGTTATATGCGTGGTTCCTTGTTTGCCACTGTTCTATCTTTCGCTAGTTCGATGACGGCGTGCCCTAACTGAACTAGTGTGCCAAAGTTTGGCGTTGTTTCTGGCTTCAAGGAGCGATAAGCACTCGTACGACTTTTTATACCCGCCTTTGCAATAACTTGACCATGACCAAGCTGCTCTACGTAAGAACGAATAGCCGCTTGCAAGATGTCGGGACGCCCTTCCATCATCGATTCCCATGAGGCCTGTTTGATGACGGCTTCCATTTCTTGAACATTAAAACTTAACTCCACCGACTTTTGTGAGCCCTTGGTTATGTCACGGAGTGTCGCGGCCGTTAACTCATTACCATCCCAATTTAACGAGCCATCACGAGTCAAGGAAAAGCGTTTAAAGTCCTTAATTTCTGAAAACGGTGCTTTTTTAAAGTATACCGACAAGTCGGCATAGCCTTGGTAACCATCATTGAACGTCAGTTCTAATGTATGGTCTGAGACAAAATCAACATCTATGACTTTCAACATAAATCACCTAACTTACCTGGATTTTCACCATTCACCGCTTTATTCCACATCACCATCAATTGCTCTCGATGTTCAAGAATATGGTTTTCAGCACGTTTTCGTTGCTTATTGGGTAAGTAACCCTCTAAACACTCACCTGTTTCAATAGCAATAATTAGCTCGTAACTACCGTACTTAACGTGAATATGAGGCAATTTATGCTGCTTGTTATCAAAGAAGTACAAGCAAAATGAAAGGCCTAATAGGGCATCAATCTCTGGCATAGCCACCTCTAGTTCATCGCTCTAAAAGGACTATAGCAGCGTATCCTTTAGGAGACAAACCCTATAAGCATATAACGCCCAATTAAGGGGTGAACAACGCCTCCACCCAAACCTAAAGCATTGTGCCATAAACACTAAATTTGAAGTAGAAGCAAAAATGCCGAGCGTTGTGAATCCCTCTTAAATTGTTTGTTATATCAATTGCTACCACTAAACTTTTCCGTTGCTTTGCTTCATTTCAGCAGGTTCAGCAGGGCGTTTTATGTACTCGTAAGCGTAAGAACCAGCAATAGAACCAGTAATTCCCAAAAACAACGCAAACAAGCTAGACAAAAATAGCGCGAATATCGGATGCCTTTTAACTCTATCAAGAATACGATAGTAAAGGTCTTTCCTGATTCTTTTGATATCTTTTTCTACAGCTTTAATTACGTTTTCTGGTACTCGATCACGACGCAGTCTTTCTTGGCACTCAGAACAAATTATTGGCTTATGACATGAAGCAACTAAATCCAACTTAAGCCCATTCATATCAAACAAGCATCCCCGAGTTTCATCATGGGTAAAGTCTGTCATTTCCTCAAAGTCGGGGATTCGATTGCCAGCTCGCTTATACGCCAAAGTGTACGCATTGAGCATTCTATATATCACGTTCTCAAGAGGTATATTTGCCCATTGCAAAATACCTTTGATTTCATGAAACGTGAAAGCAACTTTATTGCCGCCCAATCGACGTGAATACCAGTTATCTTCAAGAGGTCCGTTAACAATGGCAATCATAAAATCAGCATCGCCTAGTTCTGGCAACTGCTTCCTTACGATATCATCTGAAAACTCCCATGACATTCCATCAGAATCACATCGCAAAGCTAACCTTTCTATTTCACCATGAATCTCAAATTGAGACGATTTGAATTTACCAACACTTTTGATGTTAAATTCCAGAGGTAAATGCCCAATTGAAATTAACTTAATCTTAACTTTACTCATTAATTACCTGTAAATTGATATAACGCCCGCCTAAGGGGCTGACAACGCATAACAACCAAACTCAAACACAACCACCGAAACCACCGCGGCTCAATGGGACTGGAAACGCCACGCGTTGACAGTCCCTCTTGAGGCGTTTGTTAGTTGCTACAAGCCAAATGTTCCACGAATTAATAACACAACCAACGCAAAGAGAATGAAGGTTGAAAAGTAGTATAAAATCCCATGAAATGTGCCTCCACCACCTTTGCTAAATGCTACATGTTTTATCATCGGGCATTCATAAGTTTTCGCTATTTGCCTATAAGCAACAAAGTACCAAATCGACACTAAAGGCCAAAGAACGAATAGCAGTCCACGCCCATTTTCTTTATCAGTTAACGCAGACGAAACAAAGGGCAGCAGCAAAATAAGCAGATAAATCATAGCCATTTTTCGTAGCTTTCTTGTTTTTTGGTTATCGTTCATAAACACCCAAATGCAACTAACGCCCGCCTAAGGGGCTGACAACGCATTAACACTAAACTCAAACACAACAACCGAAACCACCGCGGCTCAATGGGACTGGAAACGCTACGCGTTGACAGTCCCTCTTGAGGCGTTTGTTATGCTTAAGCTTCAACGCGTTACATTTGAATTCATTAAAGAATAACTCACTGAAATCATTGACCAAACCGAAGAGTTTTTCGAATTAGAACTGACTCAAACTTTAACTATGAGCTGACCAAAGCAGGGTTTCATCCTACAAATCAGCCAATGTGGAAACGCTCTCCGACAAACCCACTCACCACACATTGGCACGACAGCTTAATGAGGCAATAACGCTGAAACGTATAGCGACAAACACATTGCTGTTTCATTAGACAGCGAAAAACAATGTTCAATTGCCGACAGACTTTAAGCCCATAAGTAAAGGCACCAAACTGCTCAAAGCGACTTGAGAGAGCAGTACTCACCTCGCGCAGACTCAACAACCCAATGAGGCAATCACTCAGAAGCTACAGCGCCAGATACATTGCCGCTTCGTTAGGCAGCGACAAACAATATTGAATTGCCGACAAAACCTGAACAAAATGCCAAAAGGATCAAAAACCACAAACACTTGATTTTAATGGATTAAGCATAACGCCCGCCTAAGGGGCTGACAACGCATCACCACTAAACTCAAACACAACAACTGCAACCACCGCGGCTCAATGGGACTGGAAACGCCACGCGTTGACAGTCCCTCTTGAGGCGTTTGTTAGTTTCGTAGCTTATTGTTTTCCAATGACTTATTTAACACATTTCTTTGAAAGCCATTTTATGCGAATGCATCGAACATGCACACGTCCAACGCCAAAAGCTGTGAAGTTAGCTGCCAAAACTCAAAACGATCAAGGTTAAGTTGACCACGGTTAAGAGTCCACGACAAAGAAAGCATAATTTCAGCGGTGATGACGTCCTTTGTGAAACTAAACTGACCGTGTTGAACATCCGACAACATTGCAGCCTCGAGGCTTGTTGGCTTTAAGCGACTTTGAAACAGCTGAACTTTCAACACTTTCTACTAAATCAGCATCAGGCAAAACTCAAAAGCCAAATAGTGCGACTTGAACACTTAAGGCTGATTTTTCAGGGCATTGAATCTGAGCTTTTGATGATTTTTTCTAGATAGAAACTAACGCCTTGCTAAGGTGTGAGCAACGCAATACCTTAGCCTCCGCATTATACCTTAAACACATAAACCGACGCATAGTAAAAATGCCACGCGTTGCGAATCACTCTTAAGCAACTTGTTATACCGCTTGGTTGAGGCTAAAATGACCAACATAAAGACCATTTAAGAGACCGATTATATGACCACTAGAATTTTAGCCGATGTTGCTGCAAGCATTACTGAGTTGAAAGCTAACCCTATGAAAGTTGCAACTAGTGCTTACGGCGAACCTGTAGCTGTATTAAACCGAAATGAACCAGCATTTTATTGCGTACCTGCCGAAGCGTACGAAATGATGATGGACAGACTCGAAGATCTTGAACTACTCGCTATCGCTAAAGAGCGTGAATCTGAAGAGAGCATTTCGGTAAATATTGATGACCTATAAACTCGACTTTAAAAAGAGCGCCCTCAAAGAGTGGAAAAAGCTTGGTTCTACTCTGCAACAACAATTTAAGAAAAAGCTAATCGAGCGCTTAGATAACCCACATGTTCCGGCTTCAAAATTGTCTGGAGCTGACAACATGTATAAAATTAAGTTGCGTCAATCGGGCTACCGTCTCGTCTACAAAGTTGAAGACGATGTGATCATTGTAACCGTCCTAGCAGTTGGAAAGCGCGAACGTAGCGATGTTTACCGTAAAGCCATGAAAAGGTTAGATGACTGATTGCGGTATAACGCCCGCCTAAGGGGCTGGCAACGCATTACCACTAAACTCAAACACAACAACCGAAACCACCGCGGCTCATTGGGACTGGAAACGCCACGCGTTGACAGTCCCTCTTGAGGCGTTTGTTAGGCGATTTTGCAGCCAAAAAGTACTCTTACCCTACAATAAAGACCATACCTAGCATACAATAGTGACCAAATTCGTTTGAAGTAGAGAACTATTAAAGTGAGCTCAAAACACACACATCTAGCTTGGCAAATCATTACAGCTAGCCCAGCAGAAAAACTTGTACTACTTATGCTCGCTGACAATTCGGATTACACAGGCTATGTAACTGTCAACCTTGAAGAAATGGGTCCACTGTGCTGTTTATCAACATTTGGCCTTGCTGAATGTCTCAGGTCGTTATCTCAGCAGAACCTTGTTGAAAAAATCAAAGTCGAATATAGAAATGGTACGGAGTTGCACCTTTTTAAGGTTCTGATTGACACAACATCAGTTGATGCACCAGCACCAGCACCAGCACCAGCACCAGCACCAGCACCAGCACCAGCACCAGCACCACATACTCAGTTTCCTAATGTACCCATGCAAGCTTTACAAGGTAGAAATCCGACCTTTAATCAACCACCATTAGGAAATACCATATCAACTCATGATCTTGACGAAAACGAGATCCCAATGTGGGCAGAACGCGCTTTTAAGTTTTCAGGTCTGCTCAGCGAACATATTCTTGTATGGAAAAAGTTTGTACTCTGGCATAAATCCAAAGCAAGTGAGCTGTTAACGATTGCCCGGCTAGAAAACAAACTACAATATTGGCTAACTAATGAGAAACTCAATGAAAGACAGCAAACGAAAACCTCAGAACATTCAGGAGATCGAAACCAAACTTCGGGAAATGGGTATAAACCAAAGCTTAGCCCATCTGAGCGATTCAGGCAGCAGCTCATTCAACGAGGTAAAAAACCAACATTTTGAGAATTCTATTGCTGAAGATACGACTAGCGAACCTTCTGACTGGTGCCTACATGTATTTGGCTCTTTTTTAAGTGTTTATGAAACTCAATGGGAGTATCAATATGGCAGTCTACCGACCGGAAAATTTATTGTATTCGCGGAGTCAATTGATTCAAATGGTTTAAACCGAGTACTAAAACATTGTCATGAACGAATCCAACTAGGTAACAGTTGGCCACCTCAAATGGGCGAGCTCTGGGTCTTACGTGATGCACTAACAAGCGAAGAGTTATTAGATAGTCGCATAAGAGTTCTATCAAGAAAACCTGAAAATAAATTAGAAAAGTGGCTCATTCAAAACAAACTCTATGACTTAAGTCGTGTAGCCGAGAATAGACTCGATGATTTATTTAAGAAATATTATCTTGAAGCCAAACGCCTCGAAGAACGAGGGGAGCTAAAAACAGAACTGTCTGAATATGCCCTTCCAAGTAACTCGGTGAAAAACCTCAACGACTTGAAAAGAGAGGAATACGAGACACGGAATGGGAGAACACTACATCCACGTATTCAAAAAATTATTAATGAAAAAAATTTGAAGCCTTAAAAATTAAGTGGCGGGTATTAAATTACACTTCCCCGCCACTCAATCGCCTAACGCCCGCCTAAGGGGCTGACAACGCATAACACAAAACTCAAACACACCAACCGTAACCACCGCGGCTCAATGGGACTGGAAACGCCACGCGTTGACAGTCCCTCTTGAGGCGTTTGTTAGTTTCGTAGCCTATTGTTTAGCAATGACTTTTTTAACACATTTGCTTGAAAGTCATTTTACGCAAATGCATCGAACAAGCACACGCCCAACACCAAAAGCTGTGAAGTTGGCAACCAAAACTTAAAACGATCAAGGTTAAGTTGGCCAAGGTTAAGAGTCGGCGACAAAGAAAGCCAGATCACAGCGATGATGCAGCTATTTGTGAAACCAAACTGACCGTGTTGAAAATCCAACAACATTGAAGCTTCGAGGCTTGTTGATTTTCAGCGATTTTGAAACTGTTGAACTTCCAACACTTTCTACCAAAGCAGCATCAGCCTGAAACTCAAAAAACAAGTCGGACAACTTGAAAGCTGATTTTTCAAAACGTTGAACCTGAGCTTTTGATGATTTTTCTTGATAGAAACTAACGCCCGCTTAAGGGGCAGACAACGCCACTACCAAGTCTCCGCATAACATCGTAATCACAAAAACCAACGCATGGAAAAAATGCCACGCGTTGGCTGTCCCTCTTGAAGCGTTTGTTAAGTGCCTGTTAATCCGACCTACAGCTTTCTATATTTTTCACATAATCAGTCAATAGGTTTTTATTATAACCAGCTCTAGCATTACATTCAGTTAACCCAAGTGGTGATATTACCTCACTATAGAGAAACATATTTAAAACGAGAGCAAACACCCCAAAGCTCATAGACACGATAGCCAATGTCGTTATCTTAAGCTCTTTTCCGCGTAGATGTTTAGATAATATATTTACAGGTGCCATCATAAAGAAGCCTGCGCTTAGCCCTAATATTAATGACACAAAATAGTACGGATCCGCAGATACTACTTCTGGCGAAACATCAAAAAACGGCCATATAAATATGTGGCTAAAAAAACCAAAACCACCAATAAAAAATGCAACTGCCAATACATATACGAATATCAACTTAAGCATTATTCACCTAGCTTCATTGTTTGTTCTATGATTTTCTTCTCAAAATCTGTCCACTTATCAACACCCCAAACAAATGCATTAGATAGAACCAGAATAACTAATTTACCTGTAACCGTTGCTGCAACTCCGGTAAATACAGCACCGGCACCTAATGCAACACCTGCAACAATAAATGCATGAACAAATAGTTTGGCCTGATCAACGCCTAATTTAGCCAACGTATATTCGTCGTTGACAATGAATTGAAGCACATTGATCGCTGAACCCACTAAAATCTCCATGGGTGCGCTGACTCTAACGTAACGAACCATTCCTTTTGCAGAGTCTAAAGCCCCCAAACCTAGCTTGACAACTCGTGCATTATCGGCCTTAAACACGCCCCCATGTAATAGGGTTTGAGACCAATATTCATAATTTTTTAGGATAACGTAATCAACACCATCGATAGTTCTGACAAACGCAGTTACACCGACCCCACCTAAAGCTTTTGCTGTCTCTCTTGCATTGTATAACCCTGTTGCTGTGTCTTTTAAATTCTTGACCACATCAAATCTATCAAAGAATGCTGTCCACTCTTTCGGCTCTAATACCGCAAATTTCACAATTTCTTGCGTGTATTCTAACTTGATTTCTTTTTCACCCTCTGGAGCTAATGGGTTATACGGCGGCCAATACATGTTATTAGGATTAATTTTAGGAACCGCTGCACCTGCTGCTGAACTCGAATTCGATGTTGCACTCAATGAGGAAGCAGCTGAATTCATACTTGATAGTGAACGCTGCGCTGGTGCGATACTAGCTGAAACGGAAGAACTACCGATTTGAACACTGCTAGAGCCAACCAAAACATTTGAACCAGGAGGACAACCACAATCGACATAATCGCCTACCCTTGCTGCGGGACCAGCAGGTAAATTCACATCTCTCGGACCAACAGCAACGATTGGCCCTATCCCTGCACATTCTTTACGTCCTGATTTACAGGTTGCTTGATGACCAACTGAACTGGCAACAAGGCCATTCATCATAATGCCATTGTTACCTTCTATGACTTCCCCACCGGTGGATGTTTTTGAACCTATACCAATACTGAACATTATCAACCCTTGACGATTTATAAAATTTTTGAATCTTACATTAATGTGATTTGAACGTTTCGCAGAAGGTCACGATTTCTTAATTATTAACGCTTATCTGACAGAAGCCGATTGGCACTTAACGCCCGCCTAAGGGGCTGACAACGCATTACCACTAAACTCAAACACAACAACCAAAACCACCGCGGCTCAATGGGACTGGAAACGCCACGCGTTGACAGTCCCTCTTGAGGCGTTTGTTATGCTTAAGCTTCAACACTTTACATTTGAACCAACTCAAGAATAACCCAATGAAATCATTGACCAAAACTCGAATTTTCTTGAACTAGAACTGGCTCAATTTTTACCTATGAACTGACCAATGCAGGCTTTCATTTAGCAACTAGGCCAATGTAGAAAACCTCTCCGACAAACTCACTCACCACGCATGGGCACGATAACTCAATGAGGCAATCACACTGAAACTTACAGCGACAAACACATTGCCGTTTCATTAGGCAGCGCAAAACAATATTCAATTGCCGACAGACTTTAAGCCTGTAAGTAAAGGCACCAAACTGCTCAAAGCGACTTGAGCCAACAACACTAACCTCGCGCAGACTCAACAACACAATGAGGCAATCACCGCGATTTTTCAGCGCCAGATACACTGCCGCTTCATTAGGCAGCGAAAAACAATATTGAATTGTCGACAAAACCTGAACGAAATGCCAAGGGAATCGACAAACACAACCTACTGATTTTTATGGATTAAGCATAACGCCCGCCTAAGGGGCTGACAACGCATTAACACAAAACTCAAACACAACAACTGCAACCACCGCGGCTCAATGGGACTGGAAACGCCGCGCGTTGACAGTCCCTCTTGAGGCGTTTGTTATATGCCTTATTTTACTCGAACCCTTTCATACCATTGGTCGAACTGATCTATAACCCTATTGTGATAGAAAGTCTTGTTAATACTTTTGGGATTATCTGGGTCTAAGCGACGCACTTTACAATACCTTTCACCCTCGGCTTTCAGAATCCTCATTTGATCATGGAAGACTTTATTTTGTTTAAAATTGGTATAGCGAGCTTTAAGAATATCAAGTAATTCATTGTAGTCGTGTGGGTAGTTTTTAAGAGCATCTTCTTCTGAAAATACTATTTCCGGTGCGTCTGGGTCATTTGTTAGACGAACCTGTAATGCTTCATCGTTAGTGGTTTTTACTAACTTAGTATGAAGTTTCAAAGAAATAGCATAATTTGCATCTTTGTCATGCTCATGTTCTTTTTCAATACTTTTCAGATAGTTCAATAGATTTGACTTAACAGTACTATCAACACTGAAACTAGCCACATCTGATAAGTGAAAGAATGACACGGGCATTAAATAGAAGTTATAACGACTAAAGTCATAATTAAACCAATGCATCGCTAATGTCATAAAATTTTTCAAAGATGCCGTACCAATTTCTTGGATACGAGTACTTAACTCTAAGTCACCACAAACAAAATGCACCGAGTCATCACGAATGTTCATTAAAAGCCTGATGTTGTCTCCAACCACTGCAGGAACAGAACCATTAGCAAGTAAACGATTGAGTGCCGTACCAAGCGCAATCGTTTTCGGATTTCCGCTTGGAGATATTACAACATCACCCTTATTAACAATGTGAATTGCTTGAGGCGAATCACCAGCTTCCTTTACAAGCTTAGACTTGAGAAGAAGTTCCCACGCATTCGTCATTAAGATAGAAAAGGTTTCTTCACGATGAAGAAAATTGGGTTTGTTATAAATCTCTATAGCTGAAATACACGCAGATATAGATTTTTCTAGCATGATCTGGTGTAAGTACTTATCAACTTCGTCTTTTTGGCTTTGATGTTGCCGAAAAGTCGTTACGTTGAAGGTTGTAATGGCCTCTGTGACCTTAAAACCTCTACTACCGCGCTCTAACAATAATGCCCATTTTTTCCCCAAATACGTTTTAACAGTAGATACGCTCCAACCAGTATTTTCAGCCAGTTCTTCTAATGAAAACTCATGCCCAGCTTTAAAACTCTCTAAGAAAAATGTGTATGCTTTGTCAACTTGTGACCATTTTTTCTTTGACATAAAACCTACCTACTGATTTGCATATAACGCCCGCCTAAGGGGCTGGCAACGCATAACACAAAACTCAAACATAACAACCGAAACCACCGTGGCTCATTGGGACTGGAAACGCCATGCGTTGACAGTCCCTCTTGAGGCGTTTGTTATATTTATAACTCTGCTCTTACAGTTGTTTCTCTTAACAGGCAGAGATTACTGTCTTTTCAGTTACTGTATTTGCATCGGCTCGCTCTATGATTTTTAGCAATACAGATTGAATAGCTTCATCCTCTCGCACATCCTTTTCGCTAACAAATCTCTGAACTTGGGGCTCGGCGGTTTCTTCTGATAAATAAGTGATTACTACCTCAGTGGCTAAATCTGGGGTTTTACCAAAATATTCTAATGAGATTTGTGGATAGCCTTTAAAACCTCGACTAATTCGTTTTGCAATCCGTTTTTTCGCTTTATCCACGTTCATGGGCGCTTCCTAATCCATAGTAAACACTGGTTCAGTTTTAAAATATAACGCCCAATTAAGGGGTGAACAACGCCTCCACCCAACCTAACGCATTGTGCCATTAAACACTAAATTTGAAGTAGAAACAAAAGTGCCAAGCGTTGTGAATCCCTCTTAAATTGCTTGTTATATTTATGCTGCTTGAGCTTCATATGTACTCAACTTAACCAACAGCTCACGACATAGGTTTATAACTCGCTCCGAAGTTTCCGCAGAAATCGCTTTTTGGTCGTGTACCGTTACATTTCTATTTCGGCGAACTTCATCAAGTAATTCAATATCACGGGATTCCAAAATACTGTGTTTGCTAGCAAGCTGCTGGAGGTGATACATACTTACCATTTTTGAATTAGGAGCGAGTTCATTTAGCAATTGACGTAATGTTGATTCAAGAACCTTACTTGCTTCAAATACTGCAAGGTCGTACATGCCAGATTTATTTAACTCTGACGCTCTGTTAAGTGAATCTAGTATTTGATTTTTTGCATTTGTGTTTTCTGCGTCCAGGAACTTCTGTTTAATTGATCGAGCAATAAACAAGTAAACATTCTTACCAACATATCCCGTTAGGAATGCAGCTACACCACTAATGACTTCAGGCGATAATTGTTCAAATAGCTTACTTACTTGCGCAAGAAGTATAGTTACGCCCCAAAATAGAGAGAATATTGGAGGAATAATCAAGGCGAATGAATAACAAGCATTGCTCAGCTTATCTAGCCATTCACTATGTTTTGAAGATGCAAACTGCAAAGAAATAAAATAAACAGCCAAACCTAGCACACTAATAAGTAAAAGGTATGCAGCCTTAATCGTTAAGCTCATTCCAAAGAAAAGAAAGCCCAAATCACCATATTGATCAATCAATGGCTTGATAGCAAAAATCGTAGCTAACAAACCGACTGTAAACCCTACTTTGGTTTTAAAAAAATCATCCACTCTTACGGTCTTCCTCAATAAATATAACGCCCGCCTAAGGGGCTGGCAACGCATTACCACTAAACTCAAACACAACAACCGTAACCACCGCGGCTCAATGGGACTGGAAACGCCACGCGTTGACAGTCCCTCTTGAGGCGTTTGTTAGTTTCGTAGCCCATTGTTTGAAAACAATTTTTTAACACATTTGCTTGGAAGTCATTTTACGCAAATGCATCGAACAAACACACGTCCAACACCAAAAGCTGTGACGTTGGCAGCCAAAACTTAAAATGATCAAGGTTGAGTTGACCACGGCTAAGATTCCGCGACAAAGAAAGCACAATTTCAGCAATGACGAAGCCATTTGTAAAACCAAGCTGCCAGTGTTGAACATCCAACGATGTTGAAGCATCGAGGCTTGCTCATTCTCATCGACTTTTAATCAGTTGAACTTTCAACGCTTTCTACCAAATCAGCATCAGGCAAAACTCAAAAGCCAAATAGTGCGACTTGAACTCTTAAAGCTGATTTTTCAGGGCATGAATCTGAGCTTTTAATGATTTTTCTAGGTAGAAACTAACGCCCGCCTAAGGGGCTGGCAACGCATTAACACTAAACTCAAACACAACAACCGTAACCACCGCGGCTCAATGGGACTGGAAACGCCGCGCGTTGACAGTCCCTCTTGAGGCGTTTGTTAGCTTCGTAGCCTATTGTTTCACAATGGCTTTTAACACATTTGCTTGAAAGGCATTTTACGCAAAAGCATCACACAAACACACGTCCAACGCCAAAAGCTGTGAGGTTGGCTACCAAAACTCAAAACAATCAAGGTTAAGTTGGCCACGGTTAAGAGTCCGCGACAAAGAAAACCAAATCACAGCGATGATGCCGCCATTTGTGAAACCAAACTTTGAGTGTTGAACATCCAACAGCGTTGAAGCATCGAGGCTTGCTAGTTTTCAGCAACTTTAAAATCACAGAACTTTCAACACGTTCAACCAAATCAGCATCAAGAAAAAACTCAAAAGCCAAATTGTGAAATTTGAACGCTAAAAGCTGAATTTTAGGACAATTAAACACAGATTTTGAGGATTCTAGCCTTTAAGAAGCTAACGCCCGCCTAAGGGGCTGACAACGCATTACCACTAAACCCAAACACAACAACCGTAACCACCGCGGCTCAATGGGACTGGAAACGCCACGCGTTGACAGTCCCTCTTGAGGCGTTTGTTATGTTTATCTGGCCTAAGATTTCAAACAGTTAAATGCTTCCGCGACTGTTTCAAACTGAATTTTTGTCAAACAGACTTCCGCTAAACAGAACTCATGACGTTGAATCAATCTAGACGCTTCCTCTACTGAAATCTGGGTTGAGTTTTCAATCAAGTTGACTGCTGATCCATCTGAAACTATTGAATAGACAAAACCTTCAGAATCAATGACTCGATCGCTCGGACTAACGATCAGATCCACACACTCGCAATTCAAATCAGCCTCAGAGCCCAAATAAACAAGCTCATCGTCACCATCTAATTTCAGAATACAAGGCCAATTGACCATGAACTTCTCCGATAAACATAACGCCCGCCTAAGGGGCTGGCAACGCACACCACAAAACTCAAACACAACAGCCATAACCACCGCGGTTCATTGGGACTGGAAACGCCACGCGTTGACAGTCCCTCTTGAGGCGTTTGTTATGTCAGCTTCCTAAGGCTGGGAATCGGGTAAGCCCTATGACATTTTCTAAAAGAAAAGGGTTAACTGTATATTCATACTCACCTAAGTATTTACTATGTTCACTGGGCGAAGATAGAATCCAATTCGATTGACACTCACATGACAGCAAAATACCACCAGAGCCAACAGCGTTAAGACCACATGCAAATTGTTCCGCTTTGTCACGGACAGGTGTCCAGCAAAAACCAATCTGTTGCTTATTGTATGAGTCTAAGGCCTCTCCTCTGAACAATAAGATGCTCTCCTCTTTATATGGTGGTAAAAATTTACTTAGTAATTGGAGTAATTTCTTATCATCATTAATTTGCTCTCGGATGTGATGACCTGAAATAGTCCAGAGCTTATGAAAAGCCTCTGAAAATTCCGCATTTTGAACTTCATAGTTTCCATCAATTATCTGATGATAGAAAGCGTACCAAAGTTTAAACTCTGTAATTACACTTAGTTTATCAACCATCAAGTCGATCGAATTTTTCACAGGATCAACAATATGTATTGGCACATTTATCACTTTTGCTTCTGTCACAAATACCTCCCATGACATAACGCCCGCCTAAGGGGCTGACAACGCATTATCACAAAACTCAAACACAACAACCGTAACCACCGCGGCTCAATGGGACTGGAAACGCTACGCGTTGACAGTCCCTCTTGAGGCGTTTGTTATGTGTAAAGGAGGCCACTATGAATTTAAGAGTGCTCCTACAATAACGCCAACGACTCCAAAGATTGCTGATGTAAGAGCACTAACATATGTCGCGTTGCTTTGAATTTTAGCTAACCTTTGCTGCAACATATACTCAGCGACTATTTTACGTTCGTCCCTTTGTGAGCTGATTGACCCATCACAAATAACTTCAGCTAGTTCCCATACGTCCATTTTTCTGAGCTTCTTTTCTTCATCGGTAAAGTGATTAAACCAATATTCTTCTGGATTTCTTGAAACAAAGCCTCTGAACCTTTCCCACATAGTAAATTTCAAATCTAACTCCATAGACGTTTGGAAACAAACCTACACATAACGCCCCGCTAAGGGGTGAGCAATGCACTACAAAAGCTACCGCACACCGCCTTAATCACAAAACCCACCGCATGCTAAAAATGCCACGCATTGCGAATCCCGCTTAAGCAGTTTGTTAGCTTAAATTTCAGCACCTTAGGTTTACCAAAACTGAGATTAACCCGATTTAGAAAACCAACAAACCACCTGAGATTTAAAACCCGAAATGACGCAAACTTTGTGACCTTTCATGTGATTTGAAAACCCGAAAATTTTGATAACTCATTTTCGGAAAACTCAAAGCGAAAGCAAAACTTCCAAAGCGACTTTACGCCAAACTGGCTAACCTCGCGCAACCCTAAAACTCAATTGAGGCAACCGCTCAAAACTCGCATTGGCAAACAATGTTGATTTGCCGAAAAGCCTGAATGAATTGTCGATGGAAGAAAGAAAAAACCACAAGCAACTGATTTTTAATGCTTTAAGCTAACGCCCGCCTAAGGGGCTGACAACGCATAACACTAAACTCAAACACAACAACTGCAACCACCGCGGCTCAATGGGACTGGAAACGCCGCGCGTTGACAGTCCCTCTTGAGGCGTTTGTTAGTTTCGTAGCCTATTGTTTAAAAATGACTTTTTAAACTCATTTGCTTGAAAGTCATTTTACGCAAAAGCATCACGCAAACACACGTCCAACGCCAAAAGCTGTGACGTTGGCTGCCAAAACGTTAAGAGTCCGCGACAAAGAAAGCCAGATAACAGCGATGATTCAGCCTTTTATGAAACCAAACTGATCAAGTTGAACGTCCGACAACATTGAAGCATCACAGCTTGTTGGTTATCAGCGATTTTGAAACCGCTCAACTTTCAACGCGTTCTACCAAATCAGCATCAGGAAAAACCCCAAAGCCAAATTGTGCAGCTTGAACGATAAAGGCTGAATTTTCAGAACGTTGTGCGTGAATTTTTGATGATTTTCCTGAGAGAAACTAACGCCCGCCTAAGGGGCTGACAACGCATTACCACAAAAATCAAGCACAACAACCATAACCACCGCGGCTCAATGGGACTGGAAACGCCGCGCGTTGACAGTCCCTCTTGAGGCGTTTGTTAGCTTCGTAGCCGATTGTTTAACAATGATTTTTAAACACATTTGCTTGAAAACCATTTTACGCAGAAGCATCACACAAACACATGTCCAACGCCCAAAGCTGTGAAGTTGGCTGCCAAAACTTAAAACGATCTAGGCTAAGTTGGCCACGGTTAAGAGTCCACGACAAAGAAAGCAAGATCACAGCGATGATGCAGCCTTTTGTGAAACCAAACTTGCCGTGTGGAACATCCAACAACCTTGAAGCATCGAGGCTTGTGGGTTTTCAGCGGCTTTGAACCTGCTGAACTTTCAACAATTTCTACCAAATCGGCATCAGAAAAACTCGAAAGCCAATTTGTGAAATTTGAATGCTAAAAGCTGAGTTTCAAAGCAATTAACCCCAGATTTTGATGTTTTTTGCTTTAAGAAGCTAACGCCCGCCTAAGGGGCTGACAACGCATTACCACTAAACCCAAACCAAACACAACGACCGTAACCACCGCGGCTCAATGGGACTGGAAACGCTGCGCGTTGACAATCCCTCTTGAGGCGTTTGTTATAAGCAAGATACCAACGTTACAGAAGCTCTTCTAAATCTGACATTAGCCATGCGCTGTTATGCTGCTTAAAACCAATTTTTGGATAGTATTCAGTTGCTTGTGGTGCTGCTAACAAAATCAACTTACAACCTTTTTTCAGACTAACGAAAGTCTGTCGGATCAATTCTTTACCAATACCTTTCGATTGGACCTGCTCCGAGACAGCCAAATCCGATAAGTAGCAGCAGTAATGAAAATCTGTCACCGAGCGAGCAATACCGACAAGCCGCTCACCAATCCAAGCTGAAACAAGCAAATCCGTATTTGCCAACATCCCACTGATACATTCGTAATTATCGGTTGGACGTCTAGCTCCAAGCGTTGTCTGATTGAGGAGTTCCACAAACTGCTCTGGCGTAATTGGGCGATTTACAAAATATTCAACTTCCATTTTTCACTTTCCTTTAAAGCCCAAACTTCAACTTGCTTATAACGCCCGCCTAAGGGGCTGACAACGCATACCACTAAACTCAAACACAACAACTGCAACCACCGCGGCTCAATGGGACTGGAAACGCCACGCGTTGACAGTCCCTCTTGAGGCGTTTGTTATGTGGCCGAGCACAGCTATACGATGAAGCAAAAAATCAATGGCAACAGACTGGCGATTAAAAATCTATGCCCTAAGCCAGTACTCTCCAGTCTTGTAACCACGGTCTTTTTAGCTGAATCGTTGTCGATCAAGCTACTCGCTGCAACTCCCGCAACATTACTTGGATCGCTGTAACCAACACCATGTCCAGAGAAGGAAAAAAATGCCCCTAGCACCAGAAGAATAAGCATCGAATAAAACGCATAATCTTTGAGAAAAGCAATTTTTAAGTATCCAAAACTGAACTCAAATAGATAAACACATGCTACTGCAATTAGATTGGACAACACTATGGATGCTAAGAATTTCTTCATTTGGGCTCCCTTTCTGGATTGCCACATAACGCCCGCTTAAGGGGCAGCCAACGCCACGACCAACCTTCCGCATAACACCGTAACCAAAAAAACCAACGCATAGTAAAAATGCCGCGCGTTGGCTGTCCCTCTTGAAGCGTTTGTTAGCCATTTGAACTTTCAGCTTGCTCAATTCCTCTAGCGACTCTGCTGGGTAGTACAAATAATATTTCAGCTAGAGATAGCGCAAAATCAAATACTCTTTTAGCATCACTTTGGCTTGGTAAGGAGGCATTTTGGTCTGCATGCCTTTGATCATTAGCATCTAAGCGAACCTCATGAGCCCATTGAGCCATGTCATCCGTAATAATGTGAAGTTCACATGCTTTTTTGATACGGCTGTACAGACTACCATCGGTTAAACCTTTGTGTTTGAGCATTGAATCAACAGCACTTGCTGCCAACATAACAGCTCCCGCAGGTGCATGAAAACTGCTGTATGCCTGTTGTAAATATGTACGAGGTATTTCTGGAATATCCTCGGATATCAATTGGATTTCAGGGAAAAATTCTTGAACTATTTGGCCTGAATTATGAGCCCAAGCAGTGATTACACCTCCACAAGATGTACAAATATATATCCCCCACATTCTGGGATTAAGATTTGCTTCATCTCTAGTTTGGAATTGGTCTTTAATATTGAGTAGCGGAGACGCAACCGAACAATGAGGACAACGACTTAATTTTAAGTTACCAGTTAAATTCATTCTAAACTCTCAATTCTAATTTACGAGTGATGGCTAACGCCCAATTAAGGGGTGAACAACGCCGCCACCCAAACCTAAAGCATTGTGCCATAAACACTAAATTTGAAGTAGAAGCAAAAATGCCAAGCGTTGTGAATCCCTCTTAAATTGTTTGTTAGCTGCCGCCCAAATTAGTGCGAGCTGACTGTGTAATTTCGGTTGAAAGCACCCACATTAGGTTCGTAACTTCCTCGATATAAGCGACTGAAATATCTATTTGAGAGCCATTCATTGCTAAACCCTCTGTCTGTTCTATAAACTTCGACTTTACAGGCTTACCACCATTATGAACCCAATCAATACGGACGAAACGTACTTCATCGTTAAGTCGATTAAAAGCATCTATAAACCGCTTAGAAGGTTCTGAAACAATTCCCATTGCTTGTAAACTTGAAACCATATAAGCGAGGTCACTGGAGTCTTTTTCTCGTTTTATAGGCTTAGCACCGACCTTACTTGCAAGCCTGCTATAGTAAGTTTTGATTTCATTTTCAAACATTGACCAAGCGGTTAAAAGCATTGATTGTCTTTGATACATTGGCATCACAGAGGTAAAAATCTCTTTGAAGTCATATTCATCTTCTGTTATTCCAGCAATATGTTGCTTCTCAACTTCGACAACTTCGCCCTCATCTCCAGCCCATTGCTGAATAAACACTTTATCAGTGTATGTTTCAATGTGCTGCTCTATATTTCCGACAAACCCATCAACGAACTCCAGTTGCTTACGATGAAATGCTCGGAGCAAGTTCAATTCTTCTGGTACAAAAAACAAATGACTATTCTTGAACATTATTACCTCTTAATTGATGGGATTCGCATAGGCTGCTAACGCCCAATTAAGGGGTGAACAACGCCTCCCCCTAAACCTAAAGAATTGTGCCATAAGCACTAAATTTGAAGTAGAAGCAAAAATGCCAAGCGTTGTGAATCCCTCTTAAATTGCTTGTTATAAAGCAAACTCCCCAACTGTGACCGTGTTTATTAGAGGGTTTTCATCCAAGACCGGAATTCCAACTAACACATCATTGTCTGTATGCTCGGTTGCTCCTTGAGCATAAATAGCACAAATTTTTTCTTGCTCTGCTTTGTTTAAACTTTCCCACCATTCTGGTGATATATAAATATTTTCAACCATTGCGAAGGTGAAAATAGAAAGTGAATTTGACACAGAACCTGTCTGAAGGAGTTGGTTAATAAATTTTAAATTGCTTCTTGAATGCTCTTTCAACCACGACAAGACAATGTACCCTTTGTTTTCAGATGCAAATGAGTTAATGAATACATAGTCTGGTATATCCTTGGGATCATTAGATATCGTTTGAAGCAGTTCACCATCGAAACCAACCGTATACCCCAGTACCGCACTGGTCATAACCCTCGGAGGTAATTCAAGTTCCACGACTAAGTGATGTAAGTCATCAAAGGCAGCAGCCGTAAACATGTGATCAAGCTTCTGCTTTAGGTACCGCAGGTCTCCCATTGTAAGATCATTGTTTGAACCATAGTATTTAGCCATTTTTTGTATCATGACTTGTTCACTAAGAGATTTACCTTTATCTAACTCTTGAGCAAAGCTAAATGTATTTGCAGCGCTCTCTTTTACAAAAAGTTCTCGACATAAAGATCGATATGCCACGAGAAAACAATGGTGTGGACTTTTATCAAACGCATTGTCTTCAATCGGAGCAAAAATGTGTTTGTCGTGAGTTGAGCAAAAACCAGTAAATACTGAGGCTTGGTTAATACCTACTTTCTTCGGTTGGACTCTTTTAGACATAGAGAAGTCATGATTTGTTTTGAAGGTAGTGTAAACATGTCCATCTGCTGCTATAGCTTTTAGGGAGGAGCTTTTTGATACTGAATGCGCTTTGATGATTTTCTTTGAACATTCAGATTTCATCGATTCTGGCACGCTACAAAGTTTTTTTGAGTTGAAGCTATTCATCTCTTTCATTATCGTGCCTTTATCAACAGGAGCTTGTTTATCACGCCCTAAATGACAACGTTTGTATTTTTTCTTTGAGCCGCACCAACATGGCTCATTTCTTCCAAGTTTCACTGATGTTCCTCTGCTTTATAACGCCCGCCTAAGGGGCTGGCAACGCATAACAACCAAAATCAAACACAACAACTGCAACCACCGCGGCTCATTGGGACTGGAAACGCCACGCGTTGACAGTCCCTCTTGAGGCGTTTGTTAGGCCGAAATTATGAGTTATCAATGCCTAATAACGCCGTTGATACACAGACAAAAAAATATGAACATTCACACCTTTTTGCAGCATTCAGATAATTACCTTATTTGCGTTTGTGACAGTGATACTCACCAGTTTTATGGTTTGTGTGGCAACCGTTTGAATCTGTACCACCAGAATGAGCGAAGGCTGTCCCAACCAAACCAAAACAAGCCACAAAGATAACCAATACTTTTTTCATACTCACATCCAATTACAACATTAAAAACTGCGAGCATGTTCGCACATAAGCAATCAGATTAGTATGATGTATATCAAATTAGGCCTAACGCCCGCCTAAGGGGCTGGCAACGCATAACACTAAACTCAAACGCAACAACTGCAACCACCGTGGCTCAATGGGACTGGAAACGCCACGCGTTGACAGTCCCTCTTGAGGCGTTTGTTATGAGCAGCGAGCTAAAGGTTGCTAGATTTCTTTTAACACTCGTGCAGGGTTGCCACCAATGACAACATTGCTACCAAAACTCTTTGTTACAACGGCTCCTGAGGCAACAACAACATTGTCACCTAACGTCACTCCTGGGTTGATCGTTGCATGACCTCCAATCCAACAGTTGTTACCTATTCTTATTGGCTTTCCAAACTCTAACCCACTGTTTCTCTGAATCGGATCGATTGGATGAGTTGCAGTATAAATTCCAACCTGTGGTGCTATAAAACAGTTATCGCCAATACGAACTTCCGCTACGTCCAAAATGACGCAGCCAAAATTGGCATAGAAATTCTCACCAACGTGTATATTCAGCCCGTAATCGCAGTTGAAGGTAGATTCAATGTGAATGCTACTTCCTGTAGAACCCAACAAAGATTTGATTATCTCTACTCTTTTATCTGGGCAATTTACACTTGTTTGATTTAGCTTCTCTGTGAGTAAACGAGCCTCAAGACGCAACTTGACGAGCTCAGCGTCACTCGGATCGTAATACTCACCAGAGAGCATTTTTTCTCTTTCTGTCATATACAACTCAGTTCTAAATTTTAATGCTGCTCATAACGCCCGCCTAAGGGGCTGGCAACGCATTAACACTAAACTCAAACACAACAACTGCAACCACCGCGGCTCAATGGGACTGGAAACGCCAAGCGTTGACAGTCCCTCTTGAGGCGTTTGTTATGTTCGAGACCAAGTAAAAACTGATACAAAATTAACCACTCGCATACAAAACTCAAATGGATTTGCCTTAACCCAGCTAATTAATTTTCGGAACACTTTTGATGTCCAGTGTCTCATGTACACTACTTCTGCAGTTCTAAGCTGATACGGCTCGTCATAATAGCCACCCAAATCCGGAAAATAGATCGGTTTCCCTACATGCCATAACTGTATTTTTTCGATGATATTTTTACATAATATTTTCATACTGTTGCCTTACTTATATTGAGATAACCCATGCTAGCAAACGCACTTGATCCCCAGCTACAACAGAAAAATATTTGTCGATACTACCCACTAGAACATAACGCCCGCTTAAGGGGCTGGCAACGCTACCGCACGGCTAAACTAAACAACCGTAACCACAAATGCTCACTAAAACCGAAAATGCCATGCGTTGACAGTCCCTCTTGAAGCGTTTGTTATGAGCGTGCCAATTAAAACCACATTACACTGTAAATTCAACCTTATAGCTCACATTGATGCATATCCATTGGGCAAATTTTTGCCTGTGAACTTTTGGGGTTATGATAGGGCAACTTACAAAACGTCAGAGAAAGAACATGCCCATATACGATATTTTTGATAAGACAAAACTCTATCGCTGCCCTTTTTGGAAAGACCCCATTACTTGCACTTGCTCGTCATGTCACATGCGTCGGGAATGGGAAAAAAGCTCTGCAGCATTGAAAGCCGCTGAAGCCCGTAACTTTGCACCACTTGGTTCATCTGTGCCCAGTGTTCAATCGTTACTAAAGCCTGAACCTATCCAAGAAACAACAAGAGAAAAAGTTGAACGTCAGCGTAAAGAGCGACTAGAACAATCAGAAAAAGATTGGGCAAAGCTTCAAGACCAACAAAAGAATACAGAAGAATTTATGTTGGGTTGGACGCAGAACACACTTACTCAACCACAAGAACAACTTTGGGCGGACCTATTTACTGCTGAAACCAGTGAAGAACAGAAACAATTTATTAAACAATGCAATACGCACCTCAATAATCCCGTCAGAGAAGGGGAAATTATCATCGTCCCCACGACTAAACCGACTAATGAGCAAGAGAAGAAAGCACTCGCTGATTTACAAGAAGATGCACAAGCAGCAAGTACCGAGCTAGCAAAATTAACCGATGAACTAGTAGCAACAGTAAACCGACACTTAGAGCTGTTGGATTATTATGCAAATCAAGCATTTGCCAAAATTAAGCAAGATGGCCTACCCAGTGACTATTACGCTTATGCTTCTTTGGGTGTAGGCATGGCGACAGCTGGTGTTGAACAACGGTTAAAGAATATTAGTGATGTATTACTTGAGATTAATGACCTATACGCCTCTCAAGTTGCAATGGCGAGCAGAACTGGCGGCATCAATTACGGGCCTTTTGTAGCCGAGCGCGCAGAGCTCTTTAAAAAGCTAGATGGTTCATTTGCTGGCTTATCCAAACGCAGCGTCAAGTTACCGATTTACACACAAGTAAAACGCAACCTAAAACTTTCAACAAAATCGGTCATTCACCATTCTGATGAAATACTGAAAACAGGTTTTGTTAAAAACCTCGGAAAACGTATTGCTAACGTGTCTATAGGCATAACAGCAGCAAAAGGCGTTGGTTACGTTGGATTGGTTCTTGGTGCTGCAAGTGGCGTAAATAATATTTATGAAGCCTGTAAAGTTGATAGCACAGGGAACTGTGGCCAAACAACATCGGTAGAAATTGGTGGATTTATGGGCGGCTTAGTTGTTGGTGGAAAATTAGCCACTTGGGCTGTTGGCGGTACATTGCTTCTTGTTGGCACTGCGTCAGCTCCTGTCGTGGCTGTTGCATCAATAGGAGCATTTATTGCTGGCGGAACCATAGGGGGAATAATGGGTTCAACCGCAGGAAAGTTCGCGGGTGAGATTTTCTATGAGTGGATTACTGAATGATTGAGTTTATTAAATCTTTTATTGCATGGTATGCGCTTATATGGGCACTTCCAGGAACTATTGTCGGGGTTGTCTTAGCACTAGGCACTGAAGAACGAATAGCTTGGCTCGATAAACAATTATCAAAAGATGCAGAAAAACTACATGCAAATTATCAATGCATGACCTCATACAATATTTTTTCCAGATATATTGACTATTGCGTTACATATCCAGTCATTCGTCATCGTTCACATGATATACCACGAACAATTGGGATTTTTATGTGGGTAAATACTATTGGAATTTGGTCTTGGATCATCGGATTCATCTCCGCCGTGGCCTCAAAACTCCTATAAGGATTGCGAATGGAAATATCAAAACAAAATAGCTCATAACGCCCGCCTAAGGGGCTGGCAACGCATAACACTAAACTCAAACACAACTACTGCAACCACCGCAGCTCATTGGGACTGGAAACGCCGCGCGTTGACAGTCCCTCTTGAGGCGTTTGTTAGGCACAGGATGCACGCTGTAGCACCCATTTTTCCAATTTTTCATTGTCGCTATCAACCACAAAACCAATGAAAACAAAGTTGTTGGCTCGTACGACATTCAACGAAGCGAGGTTCGCCGATGAAATCAAAGCCACAACACTTTCAATTGAATCCATATTAAACGCCAACTGACAAAGTTGATTGACTGCCAATTTTGCAAATCCTCGACCTTGTTTATAAGGCGAAACATTGTATCCAATTTCAACTTCACCATCTTGAGGTTCATCTTTGAAGCCACAGAAACCAACGACATTATTGCCCACTGACATCATGTAGGGTAATGACCAAATTTCAGCTTTTGAGTTTTGGAGCTGCTCATAAGAACGAATCAGAACATGCTTTGGTGGCACAGCCCCTTCACAAAACGTCAATTCTGAGTCAAGGCAAATATGGTCGAGCAAGCATTTAAGATGGCGCTGATTTAACTGTTGTAGTTCCAATTTTCCACCCTGTGCCTAACGCCCAATTAAGGTGTGAAGCACGCTACAACGGCACTAAGTTTGACCACCGTAAACGCTGAACTAAACTCAAACCAAAAATGCCAAGCGTGCTGAATCACTCTTAAATTGCTTGTTAGCTAAAAAATGCCACATCTTCTGACTGTATTTGAATCTTAATGGCTTCTGCCTCTATCTTATTGATAAAACGCAGAGCTTCATTACACCAACAGTATAACGAGATTAGGTACTCCCACTTCTGTTCATTCTTTTGGTTTGGATATTTCACACCTTGAACACGAATAGCACCACCCCACCATTGTAGATCTTCATGACAACTATAAGACGATTGAATATTTAGATAAAAACCGTCGGCGTGAATTATTTTATTACAAGATTCCCGAAAGCTAATGCCTTCATCACCGCAAATCGCCAAAACAAAATCTTTCGGAGAGTGATCAAAAGAGTAACTTTGACGATTGCGCTTCATTGAGTCATCTAAACTTCTTAGTTTGATCGAGATTTCGACGAGACTGCTGCTAACAAGAGACTTGACCATTACCAAATATGAAGAACGATCATATAGTTCTTCATATTCTTTAACACCAATACAGTGCTCTTTTACAAAAGCTTCACTCGCTTGGATAACATTTTGAACAATGAATATTTTTTGTCTAAGTTCAGCTATATCAAACATGTGAGACATAATTTTACCTTTTTAGCTAACGCCCGCCTAAGGGGCTGGCAACGCATTACCACTAAGCTCAAACACAACAACTGCAACCACCGCGGCTCAATGGGACTGGAAACGCCACGCGTTGACAGTCCCTCTTGAGGCGTTTGTTAGCTTCGTAGCCCATTGTTTACCAATGACTTTTTAAACATATTTGCTTGAAATGCATTTTACGCAAAAGCATCACGCAAACACACGTCCAACGCCAAAAGCTGTGACGTTAGCTGCCAAAACCTAAAACGATCTAGGCTAAGTTGGCCAGGGTTAAGAGTCCGCGACAAAGAAAGTACACTTTCAGCGATGATGCAGCCTTTTGTGAAACCAAACTTTCCGTGTGGAGCATCCAATAAAATGGAAGCATCGAAGTTTGTTAGCTTACGGCGACTTTGAAACTGCTGAAATTTCAACACTGTCTACCAAATCAGCATCAACAAAAACTCGCAAGCCAAGCTATACGACTTGAACGCTAGAAACTTAGTTTTAAGAACAATTGAGCTTAGATTTTGATGATTCTAGCCTTTAAGAAGCTAACGCCCGCCTAAGGGGCTGGCAACGCATAACACTAAACTCAAACACAACAACCGAAACCACCGCGACTCATTGGGACTGGAAACGCCGCGCGTTGACAGTCCCTCTTGAGGCGTTTGTTAAGTGCCTGTTAATCAGACTGACAGTTGTCAATATTTTTTACATAGTCGATCAGCAAGTTTTTACCGTAGCCTGCCATTTTAGGACATGCAACTAGACCCATTGGCTTAATTACAAAGTGATAATTAGCATAGTTTACACCTGCCCCCAAAAAACCCATAAGCATTGCCGGTATTAACACAAACTTTGCTGAACGCATAATTTGCTTACCTTGCATCAATGACAATATTAATGCGACAACGACTGCACCAAATAATCCAGTGAACGCAAAAGCACCAATAATAGGTAGACCTAACCAACTAAACCTGACTATTTCTAGATTTGACTCAACGGTAAATAATGGCATTGCCATACTGATGGAAAGCCATAAGCCACCAATGAAAAATACCAATGAACCGAGCAATCCTTTTTTGAGTTTATTTACCATCAAAAGTATCAACCACAACTTCGATTAGTTTTGATTCAAAACCAGTCCATTTATCTACCCCCCAAACAGTTAAGTTTGAAAGAACCAAGATACTACTACCAACTAAAAAGGTTACAGGAGTTACAAGTGCTACTAGTGAACCAGCGGCTAGAGATACTCCTGCAACAGTTAATGCATGAACAAATAGTTTGGCCTCATCAACACCTAATTTAGCTAACGTATATTCGTCGTTGACGATAAATTGAAGCACATTGATCGCTGAACCTACTAAAATCTCCATGGGTGCGCTGACTCTAACGTAACGAACCATTCCTTTTGCAGAGTCTAAAGCCCCCAAACCTAGCTTGACAACTCGTGCATTATCGGCCTTAAACACGCCCCCATGTAATAGGGTTTGAGACCAATATTCATAATTTTTTAGGATAACGTAATCAACACCATCGATAGTTCTGACAAACGCAGTTACACCGACCCCACCTAAAGCTTTTGCTGTTTCTCTTGCATTGTATAACCCTGTTGCTGTGTCTTTTAAATTCTTGACCACATCAAATCTATCAAAGAATGCTGTCCACTCTTTCGGCTCTAATACCGCAAATTTCACAATTTCTTGCGTGTATTCTAACTTGATTTCTTTTTCACCCTCTGGAGCTAATGGGTTATAGGGCGGCCAATACATGTTATTAGGATTAATTTTAGGAACCGCTGAACCTGCCACAGAGCTCGAATTCGATGCTGCACTCGATGCGGAAGCCGCTGAATTCATACTTGATAGTGAACGCTGCGCTGGTGTGACATTAGCTGAAACGGAAGAACTACCGATTTGAACACTGCTAGAGCCAACCAAAACATTTGAACCAGGAGGACAACCACAATCGACATAATCACCTACCCTTGCTGCGGGACCAGCAGGTAAATTCACATCTCTCGGACCAACAGCAACGATTGGTCCTATACCTGCACATTCTTTACGCCCTGATTTACAAGTCGCTTGATGACCAACTGAACTGGCAACAAGGCCATTCATCATAATGCCATTGTTACCTTCTACTACTTCCCCACCAGTGGATGTTTTTGAACCTATACCAATACTGAACATTATCAACCCTTGACGATTTATAAAATTTTTGAATCTTACATTAATGTGATTTGAACGTTTCGCAGAAGGTCACGATTTCTTAATTATTAACGCTTATCTGACAGAGGCCGATTGGCACTTAACGCCCTGTTAAGGTGTGAGCAACGCAATACCGATGCCGCCGCATGCCACCATAAACACTAAAACAACGCATAGCAAAAATGCCACGCGTTGCGAATCACTCTTAAACAGTTTGTTAGTTGCGTTCCAAAGTTTTAGGACATTTCTCAGCATGATTTTCCAATGATTTTAGGAATGACCCACAACTATTACACCTACTTTTACCGCTTAAACGATGAGAAACATCATTGCTTGATGTGTATTTTTGCCAGTAATCTGGGTGACTCTGACTCACATGCTGAACGATATCTACAACCATTTTCCCGCAATATGCACACTCTGTTTTTTGTTTAGGATCTGCTTTGTCTTTTTTAGGTTTAATTTTAGTTTTGGGAATATCTACTCCATATTCGTATTCAATAAAGTCTAAAACTTCATCTAGCGCACGAATAATGTGCAACTGGTTTGCTCCAAAAGCATAGTATGCTGCCTGCAAATCATGGTCAGTAACATCGGTTTTGATACTGGTTCTTGTACTCAAACCATTGATTCTGATTGGATACCTAAAAGCACGCCCCTCACCTAGCCACTCTCCATTCGCACCCCAGTTTTGAATATTACCGTTATAGCAACTAGAGCCGACTATTTTTTCGAGTTTTATAAGTAACTCTTTCCTAGTTAATTTAGCCAATTTATCTCCTAAGCAACTAACGCCCGCCTAAGGGGCTGACAACGCATTACCACTAAACTAAAACACAACAACCGTAACCACTTCGGCTCAATGGGACTGGAAACGCCACGCGTTGACAGTCCCTCTTGAGGCGTTTGTTAGTTTCGTAGCTTATTGTTTTCCAATGACTTATTTAACACATTTCTTTGAAAGCCATTTTATGCGAATGCATCGAACATGCACACGTCCAACGCCAAAAGCTGTGAAGTTAGCTGCCAAAACTCAAAACGATCAAGGTTAAGTTGACCACGGTTAAGAGTCCACGACAAAGAAAGCATAATTTCAGCGGTGATGACGTCCTTTGTGAAACTAAACTGACCGTGTTGAACATCCGACAACATTGCAGCCTCGAGGCTTGTTGGCTTTAAGCGACTTTGAAACAGCTGAACTTTCAACACTTTCTACTAAATCAGCATCAGGCAAAACTCAAAAGCCAAATAGTGCGACTTGAACACTTAAGGCTGATTTTTCAGGGCATTGAATCTGAGCTTTTGATGATTTTTTCTAGATAGAAACTAACGCCCTGTTAAGGGGTGAGCAACGCAATACCGGTACCACCGCATACCACCTTAATCACTTAAACCAACGCACAGTGAAAATGCCACGAGTTGCGAATCCCTCTTGAACAGTTTGTTATACAACTTGGGCTAATATGCAAATTGCACTCTATTGCTTATTGTCATTTCCTTTCCCTCCCTAGAAGGGTTAGGTTGCATTACGCAGAAAAAAGCGTTCTTTTGTTCATAATCCGTTTTATGAATTTTGTAGTGGTCAAGTAAAACTGGCCACGGGTTTATAGTTAAGCCAGTATCTTCTCTCTGACTCATTTGGGCTCAAGCCACCGTTGTAATGATGTGGTCTGATGTTGCTGTAATACCCCAGGATATATTGGGTGATTGCCAGCTTGGCCTCGGTAAAATTCCGATAGCCGATTTCCGGTATCCATTCCGTTTTTAAACTCCTGAAAAATCGCTCCATAGGACTGTTATCCCAGCAATTTCCTCTGCGACTCAGGCTCTGGGTTATCTGGTAACGCCACAGCAATTGTCGGAAACTTCGGCTGGTGTAGTGACTCCCTTGGTCACTGTGGAACATCACGCCTTTAGGCCTGCCACGTTGCTCAAATGCCATACTCAATGCCTGCTTGGTCAACTCACTGTCCGGTGAGTGTGACAGTGCCCAACCCACTGGTTTGCGCGCAAATAAATCCAGCACCACAGCCAAATAAGCCCAGCGAGTGCCTGTCCAAACATACGTCACATCGCCGCACCACACCTGATTGGGCGCAACCACGTCAAATTGGCGGTCCAACCGATTCGGGATGTCTACATGTTCTTGATTGGCTTTCTTATAAGCATGCTTTGGTTGTTGGCAACTGACCAATTCCAGCTTTTTCATTAACCGACCCGCACGGTAACGGCTTAATGCAAAACCCCGAGCGGTCGCGATGTCGGCAATGGTTCTGGCCCCGGCAGAGCCATTGCTCTCTCGGTGGATTTGTCGGATTGCACTGTGCAAACACACCGTCTCTGGGCATATCTGCGACTCCCGGCTTAACCAATACCTGTAGCTGCTGCGCTGGACGCCAAACACCTCGCACAGCCAGGCGACCGGGTATCTTGCCCGGTGGCTCTTGTTGAGTTTCTCAATCAGCGAGAAGTGTTCATGGAGTCCGACATCAACAGAGCGGTAGCCTTTTTTAGAACTTCCTTTTCTAATTCAAGCCGTTCTATGCGCTTCTTCAGTTCACGGATTTCAATCTGCTCAGGAGTCATGGGCATAGCCTTGGGGGACTTGCCAGACCGTTCTTCGCGAAGTTGATTTACCCACTTGCCAATCGTGGAATACCCCACGCCCATTGCCTGAGCAGCCTCTTTTTGGGAGTAGCCTTGGTCAAGCACTAACTGAGCCGTTTCCAACCGGAACTCAGGGCTAAAATTCGGACCTTTTTTCTTTGCCATTTCGTCACCTAATGCTGCTATGGTTGCAATCATAACAGCTCTAATCAGGTGGCCAAATTCACTATGCCACTACATTTCGAATTCTTGTTCAGTAATATTACGCTGACCATACCCATCAAAAACTCTATAATACTGAGCTTCAAGGAGCGGCTTATTAGTTTTAAATCTGACATGAATTACATCATGTAAATTAAATTCACCTCTCAGCTTAACCACATTTGTCTCACCCGGTCTAGACTTACTAAAGTCTTGTCCTAGAGTATATATTTCACCATTTACTTCAAACTCAGTAATTATTGGCTGATCAGTATCTGTAAGTGGAAACTGTTTACTATTGTGGACTAGATTTTTTGCTCTTACATCTGTAGATGTTTCAACTATGGGAGGTTGTTTGATATTCCTACTCGATTCTATAAGAGCCCTGAGACGATCAATTTCAGAGTCTTTAGAAGCCAGCTCAGCGTAATATGCTGACTCTAGATTTGATATTTTTTGTCTTAGTCTATTATGCTCCTCTTGAGTCATAGGCATTTCGTCTTCAATCTCTACCTTTATAGCTTTTAGTTGCCTTTGTTGCTTTCCCGAATGCTTGTATACAAACCTTGCAGGTATGGGGTAAATATAAATATACGCTAAAGCAGTTAATAGGGGTCCCATAACTAAAAAAACTAGAGGTTGAAGCCAGCCCGAATAAAGAACTCCATCTATAAAATCTATCTTTTCACTGACTTCCATACTGGAAAATACTACTAACCAAAATTTCCAATTCCATACCGCCCACGAAAGAAAAAAAGCACCAAATAAGGGACTTACTGCTCTTCCATACAACTCCGCTTTTACGGAGTTTGTTATATCTTCGATCATCTCAAGAATCTCTCATTGTTGTATAACGCCCGCCTAAGGGGCTGACAACGCATAACAACTAAGCTCAAACACAACAACCATAACCACCGTGCATCAATGGGACTGGAAACGCCACGCGTTGACAGTCCCTCTTGAGGCGTTTGTTATGTTCGTTTTGGCAGATCCCGCTTTGCTGCCTTTATTAACTTAGGCAAATGCTCTTCAGCAATGTCACGAACCCTTACTGCATGCCTAAACAAGTGATCTGATTGTGGGTTATCAAATGCCTCTTGAGCGGCTTCATGTGCATTGAAACTTTCTGCTCGTAGAGAGTTGTTTACAGAGACTAGAAGGTTATAAAACTCGTCGTTCATTACTAACCTGCCTGAAACTGTTAATTTTTGGATATCTCTCATGGACTCATCGAAATTAGAGTCTGGGCGACTAGTATATTCACAACAATGCTCAGAACGAACTTGCTCAGCCCAATACGATATATCTTCCAAAGCTATGATAACCCTACTGTAGAGTTCCCTCTTTTCATCCCATATTTTTTCTTTCTTAGACCGAGACAAAGTTAAGTGAGCACCAAACGCTGCACCCAAAAAGCTACCGACGAGAGGTACTACAGTTTTAAATACTTCGATATCCATTTAGTCCTCTGAGAACATAACGCCCGATTAAGCAGTGAGCAACGCCTAAACCAACTCAACGCATAACAACGTAAACACTCATGTTCAAGCATGACGCGAATGCTATGCGTTGCGAATCTGTCTTGAATCGATTGTTAGGTCACGACCAAATTCGTACAAGGTCTCTCGTTAATTATTGATTATCAAATGGAATTGAAGAAAAAGACAAAAATCGAAGCCGAAGTATTTGTCATAGCTCTACCTTGAGGTCTTGCGGGCGTCACTCTTCAATCGTGCCCCGATTAAGGTGCGCACGAAAGCGCCTCAAGGGTATCATAGAAATGACCAATATTCGTCCTTTTTGCCTTATTTCCTCTATACCCTATTTGCTCTTCAATACTCACTCGACACCATCTTACATTGCTCATGTGATCCCGTCGTGACCTAACGCCCGCCTAAGGGGCTGACAACGCATAACCACTAAACTCAAACACCACAACCGAAACCACCGCGGCTCAATGGGACTGGAAACGCTACGCGTTGACAGTCCCTCTTGAGGCGTTTGTTAGTTTCGTAGCCTATTGTTTAGCAATGACTTTTAGCACATTTGCTTGAAAGTCATTTTACGCAAATGCATCGAACAAGCACACGTCCAACGCCAAAAGCTGTGAAGTTGACAGCCAAAACTCAAAACAATAAAGGTTAAGTTGGCCACGGTTAAGAGTCCGCGACAAAGAAAGCAAGATCACAGCGATGACGCTGCCTTTTGTGAAACCAAACTTTCCGAGTGGAACATCTAACAACGTTGGAGCATCGAGGTTTTTGGGCTTTCAGCGAATTTGAAACTACTGAACTTTCAACGCTTTCTACCAAATCAGCATCAAGCCAAACTTAAAAGTCCAGTTGTGCAGTTTGAACGCCAAAAGCTGAATTTTCAGAACCTTGGGCGTAAATTTTTGTTGATCTTTCCTGAGAGAAACTAACGCCCGCCTAAGGGGCTGACAACGCATTACCACTAAACTTAAACATAACAACTGCAACCACCGCGGCTCAATGGGACTGGAAACGCCACGCGTTGGTAGTCCCTTTGAGGCGTTTGTTATAACACAGTTTCACACATCATGTTCCGTGAGCAATTGACGACAGTTACGAACTGTTAGAACGCGGATTTCGTGGCTCAAACTATAAATAATGCGGTAATGACCAAAAATTATTTCACGGTAGTTCGTATGAGGCATTTCAGGAACCATGCGGCCCATTTCTGGCATTGAGCCGAGCAATTCCGTTTTGTCGAATACTTCATTCACCCACTTTTCTGCAGCTGATGGGTTATCCAAAGCAATAAACTCTGCGGCATCACCCAGTTTTTGTAACGCTAGAGGTGACCAAACTACTTTCATTTGATGATGCGCCCCAGAACTTGTGAACGAGCATCTTCGTTTGATATACCTAAACCTGCAGCCAATTGAGCTTCTGCAGTACGCATTTCTTCGAGTAATTCGATTTTCTCTTGCATTGCTTCATACTCCGCAACGTCAAGAACAACGGCTACACCTTTACCTCGTTGTGTAATAACCAATGGTCGACGAGTCTCATTGATCTGTTTGATAAATGATGCAACGCCAGCACGGAACTCAGACAAAGGCTGAATATCTTGATCAAGGTGAATACGGCTCATAATGAACTCCATTTAGTACAATTTAATGTACAAATAGTAGTTCAATTGAGATTTACGAGCAAGGAATTGATTCTGTGTTATAACGCCCGCCTAAGGGGCTGGCAACGCATTACCACTAAACTTAAACACAGCAACTGCAACCACCGCGGCTCATTGGGACTGGAAACGCCGCGCGTTGACAGTCCCTCTTGAGGCGTTTGTTAGTTTCGTAGCCCATTGTTTAGCAATAAATTTTTAAACACATTTGTTTGAAATGCATTTTACGCAAAAGCATCACACAAACACATGTCCAACGCCAAAAGCTGTGAAGTGAGCTGCCAAAACTTGCAGCGATCAAGGTTAAGTTGGCCACTTACCAAATTTCCGACAAAGAAAGCACGATTTCAGCGACGATGCTGCTTTTTGTGAAACCAAGTAGACCGAGTTGAACATCCAACAACTTTGAAGCATCGAGACTTGTTGGCTTTCAGCGACTTTGAAACTACTGAACTTTCAACACTTTCTACCAAATCGGTATCAGAAAAACTCGAAAGCCAAGTCGTGATATTTGAATGCTAAAAACTGATTTTCACAACAAATGAACCTAGATTTTGATGATTCTAGCCTTTAAGAAGCTAACGCCCGCCTAAGGGGCTGGCAACGCATAACACCAAACTCAAACGCAACAGCCGTAACCACTGCGGCTCATTGGGACTGGAAACGCCGCGCGTTGACAGTCCCTCTTGAGGCGTTTGTTAGCACACACTTGGCTACATAACGCACTCTTTCGCCGTCTTAGCCTGTGCCACACCTTTTTCGATGATTGCTAACACTTGATCGTTTTTTACTGATGATACGATTCTATCTAGCAAGTTTTCCGCTGTTGCCTCAGAAGAAACGTCAACTAAACAGCTGTAGGAATTAGAAATTTTCTCTGTGGCAGCAACAACTGCTTGATGGTCGGTGAAGTCGGTGTTGAACAACAAATCTATCGATTGAGTAAACTCTTGAGCCTTTTGAGTCGCATCACCAAGAACATCAAGATTGAGATCTTTCAAATTTAGTGAATCCGCTTTCTGCTGCAAACTATCAATGGCTTTATTTGATACTGCTTGAGCCTCATCTATCGCTTTAGTTGCGTCATCACAACCCACTAAAGCAACAAGCATAGTCAGTACCATTAACGATTTTTTCATTTTTCAGCCTCTCAAATAAAGTTACGTCTCGATACTAAACCAAGACAAAAGGCCATTGAACAGAAATACCGTAACAGAATACAAGCTCCGGCTTATGAGATGTGTTTGCTAACGCCCGGCTAAGGGGTTGACAACGCACCGCCGAACTCAAAAAACACACTGTAAACACTGAACTTCAATTTGAACTAAAGCCGCCACGCGTTGGCAATCCCTCTTTAGCCGTTTGTTATGTGAAAGTTGAAGCGACCTAGTGACTATAACCTTACAAACATCTAAACTATTATCATTATCAATAAATGAGATATATGAATGATGAATATTGCCATTTGGGGCGCTGCCAGTGGATTGGGGGCAGCTATGGTCGACTACTTCCACAAACAAGGCACTAATGTTATCGCTATTGCTCGTACCCCAAGTAAAAACCCTATGCTTACCGAGTACAACGTAACTTCAATTTGTTGTGATGCAACAGATAAAGAGCAAGTTGAAAAGGCGGTTTCTGAGTTACCAGAGAACACCTTTAACATTTCAACAATGGGCAGCTTTCACTCAGATAACCCAGTCGATTACATTGGCCACCGCTACTTAACGGATGCTCTTGAGAATACCTCTTCAACCCGACTATTATTAGTTACATCGTTAGGTTGTGGTGATTCTTGGCAGTACCTTTCAGACCGAGCAAAACGAGGCTTTGGAGCTGCGGTTCGAGAGAAAACTCTCGCTGAAGCTTGGCTTCAAAGCAGTAATTTAGATTACATTATCCTCCGTCCCGGGGGACTTAAAGACGGAGCTCCAACTGACCAGGGAGAGTTGTCTCAAAATTTTGAAGTGCATGGTGCAATTACTCGAGGAGAAGTTGCTCGATTAAGTCATGAACTCATTTCAAGTGATGAGAATTTCGGCAAAATATTCCAGTGTGTTGACCCGAATATAGCACCTTACTAAACACCCAGAATATTAGAGGGGTTAAGATGGCCCCTCTGTTCACATAACGCCCGCCTAAGGGGCTGGCAACGCATAACACTAAACTCAAACACAACAACCATAACCACCGCGGCGCAATGGGACTGGAAACGCCACGCGTTGACAGTCCCTCTTGAGGCGTTTGTTAAGTGAATTTTTTACCACAATATTTTTTAAGCAAGTCACCTAGGCTGTTTGGCTTATAACTAATTAAAGCTTCATCCGAACCCACAAAAATAGGCACTGAAAATGACATAAAACCACCAAATGCAAGTGCCACTGTATTTTCTGTTGATACACTATAAAAGTCATGTTGTAGAAAATCACTTAAAGCACTTATCGGGACTCTATTAACTCCATCTACCAATCTAGAAAAAATTTCAAAATCAAACTCCTGAGCAACGAATGCTTTAAATAACTCCCCAATAAGTTCAGGTTTTGACATGTCGTCTGCTTGATCTAAAACCAATATTAGCTTTTCACCTATTCGGATTTTTTCCTTAGGGTTTGACTCTAGTTGTAAAAGGAAATCATCACGTTTTTCAGTTGAGAGATCAGATTGAGAATTAATAAATAGTAATATTTTTTTCAATAAGAGCTGATTTTTTATGCTTGACCTAAGATTATTGCCAAAAAGCATCAAATTAACGATAGGTACTGTTTTTATAATTTCATTATCTAAAAGAGAATCGAAAGCTAACTCTAAATACTCAGAAACCGGTATGACATATTGCTTATCAGTAATTGTTTCCCATAAAGTCGGGAGTATATAGTTGTTTTTTTTCATATAACCTACTCATTCACTTAACGCCCGCCTAAGGGGCTGGCAACGCATAACACTAAACCCAAACACAACAACTGCAACCACCGCGGCTCAATGGGACTGGAAACGCCACGCGTTGACAGTCCCTCTTGAGGCATTTGTTAGCTTCGTAGCCCATTGTTTACCAATGACTTTTTAAACACATTTGCTGGAAATGCACTTTACGCAAAAGCATCACACAAACACACGTCCAACGCCAAAAGCTGTGAAGTTGACTACCAAAACTTGAAACGATCTAGGCTAAGTTGACCACGGTTAAGAGTCCGCGACAAAGAAAGCCAGATCACAGCGATGATGCAGCTTTTTGTGAAACCAAACTTTCTGTGTGGAACGTCAAACAACATTGAAGCATCGAGGTTTGATGATTTCCAGCGGCTTTGAAACTACTGAACTTTCAACACGTTCGACCAAATCAGCATCAAGAAAAACGCAAAAGCCAACTTGTGCAAGTTGAACACTAAAAGCTGATTTTTCAGAACGATTGAGTTTGGATTTTGATGATTTCAGCCTTTAAGAAGCTAACGCCCGCCTAAGGGGCTGGCAACGCACACCACAAAACTCAAACACAGCAGCCGTAACCACCGCGGCTCATTGGGACTGGAAACGCCACGCGTTGACAGTCCCTCTTGAGGCGTTTGTTAGCTTCGTAGCCTATTGTTTCACAATGGCTTTTTAACACATTTGCTTGAAAGGCATTTTACGCAAAAGCATCACACAAACACACGTCCAACGCCAAAAGCTGTGAGGTTGGCTACCAAAACTCAAAACGATCAAGGTTAAGTTGGCCACGGTTAAGAGTCCGCGACAAAGAAAACCAGATCACAGCGATGATGCAGCCTTTTATGAAACCAAACTTTCTGTGTGGAACGTCCAACAACATTGAAGCATCGAGGTTTGATGATTTTCAGCGACTTTGAAACCACTGAACTTTCAACACGTTCGACCAAATCAGCATCAAGAAAAAACGCAAAAGCCAACTTGTGCAATTTGAATGCTAAAAGCTGATTTTTCAGAACGATTGAGCTTGGATTTTGATGATTCCAGCCTTTAAGAAGCTAACGCCCGCCTAAGGGGCTGGCAACGCATTAACACTAAACTCAAACACAACAACCGTAACCACTGCGGCTCATTGGGACTGGAAACGCCAAGCGTTGACAGTCCCTCTTGAGGCGTTTGTTAGGCTAATTTTTTAATCATGCTACTAAAGTGTTTATAAAATAATACATTAACTACTTCACAAGCATTTCTTTCAATAGTTTTACGCCCATATGTTCTATTTAGGATTTCAGCAGGGACGGAACTCTCATCTAGCAGCTGTACATTTTCAACTTTCCGTTGAAAACAACCATATTCATCAAAGAACTTTTCTTGGACATAGCTAGCCACTTGGCATAAATACAATTGATTATCCTGACTACGAACAAATACTGCATCTCCAATTTTCATCGTTTTTAACCAATATTTTATTGCTAAATCACAGCGCTGCTTTCGCGGGGCATTTTCATCCATCTGATGACTATTTATAAGCTCTTGCTTGATTCTATAAATACAGTCAAGCAACTCACGTTCTGAAAGATCCAACTTAGGAAAAATAACTTTTGTTTGTTGTTTAATTAACTCCCGATTATCACAAGTGCCATGAATTGTATGGATATAAGGATACTGAGGAGAAAATATTGGGTCAGTAGCTACAACATCTTTATCCATTCTTAGAAAGAATATGTTTTCCATAACATGCCTCATAATTCGATAAATTAGCCTAACGCCCGCCTAAGGGGCTGGCAACGCATTACCACTAAACTCAAACGCAACAACTGTAACCACCGCGGCTCAATGGGACCGGAAACGCCACGCGTTGGCAGTCCCTTTGAGGCGTTTGTTAGGGCGTACTTTCATTACACCTTAGGGCTTCTAATATTCTTAACCCATCACTTTTTGTGCCACTATAACCACCAGAAAAACTTGGATATTTCATTGGTGCTAAAGTAAGAACTAATTGAAACACCGTGAAGTAAAAACCAAAGCTTGCTAAAAAAGTGAACCATTGCCCCACGTCAACCATTCTTAGCTCATTTAATAACATGGCTAAAAATAATGTTACTAGTGGGCCACCAAGCAACGTGAACACCAAACCGACTCTCGACAACCTTGAACTTATGCTACAAAAGCCATGAAAAGTAGAAAATGGCGCAATTCTGATAAACAAGCGGCTCACTTTTATTATCGGGATTAGGCTCGAGCCACCCAAATCAATGACAACTTTCTTTTTCATACACAACTGAGGTATCGCATGACCAAGCTCATGCATGAGCGTCAGTAACGGCATCAACACCAAAAATCCCAGTGCGTAGCCAAAAACAAGCTCCATTGTTTCCTTTCTCCATTAAGCCATAACGCCCGCCTAAGGGGCTGACAACGCATTACAACCAGACTCAAACACAACAGCCGTAACCACCGCGGCTCAATGGGACTGGAAACGCCACGCGTTGACAGTCCCTCTTGAGGCGTTTGTTAGCTTCGTAGCCTATTGTTTAACAATGATTTTTAAACACATTTGCTTGAAAGCCATTTTACGCAGAAGCATCACACAAACACACGTCCAACGCCAAAAGCTGTGAGGTTGGCTACCAAAACTCAAAACGATCAAGGCTAAGTTGGCCGCGGTTAAGAGTCCGCGACAAAGAAAGCACACTTTCAGCGATGATGCAGCCTTTGTGAAACCAAACTTTCCGTGTGGAGCATCCAACAACATTGAAGCATCAAGGTTTGATGGTTTTCAGCGACTTTGAAACTGCTGAGCATTCTACACTTTCTACCAAATATGCATCAGAAAGACTCGAAAGCCAAATTGTACAATTTGAACGCTAAAAGCTGATTTTTCAGGACGATTGAGTTTGGATTTTGATGATTCCAGCCTTTAAGAAGCTAACGCCCGCTTAAGTGGTGAGCAACGCTACCACTATACTTAATTATTGCGCCGTAAACACAAAAGCTAAATCAAACCAAAACCGCCGAGCGTTGCGAATCCGTCTTAAAGCGTTTGTTATAAGCACTATTTCACCACACTTACCAAAGATATTAGTACGGCAATCAAAGCAATAATGGTTGTGGCTTTAAATTGAGCACTTCCCTCATGTGAGGATAACAATCGTTGTGCTTCAGTTAATGTTGTAAGAGCAACATTTCTTGCATTAAAACAAACTGATAACTTTCCTGCTCCCATTTGAATAGAGTTATAGTCTCCCGGTACATTTGTATGGGGGGCAATATCTTTATCTAACTTCGATAATTTTTCGCGTAAGCCTCTTAGTTTGAGCTCGAAGTCGCTGAATTTTTTAGTGTTAAAAAGATGATAGAACTGAGGTTTGAACTCGGATATTTCACTAAGCACTGAGAAACATTCCTCGTTCAACTCCATTGCTCTTTTATTTATTTCGTTCACCGATTCCTCCTGTGCTTATAACGCCCAATTAAGGGGTGAACAACGCCTCCACCCAAACCTAAAGCATTGTGCCATAAACACTAAATTTGAAGTAGAAGCAAAAATGCCGAGCGTTGTGAATCCCTCTTAAATTGCTTGTTAGCTGCCGCCCAAATTAGTGCGAGCTGACTGTGTAATTTCGGTTGAAAGCACCCACATTAGGTTCATAACTTCCTCGATATAAGCGACTGAAATATCTATTTGAGAGCCATTCATTGCTAAACCCTCTGTCTGTTCTATAAACTTCGACTTTACAGGCTTACCACCATTATGAACCCAATCAATACGGACGAAACGTACTTCATCGTTAAGTCGATTAAAAGCATCTATAAACCGCTTAGAAGGTTCTGAAACAATTCCCATTGCTTGTAAACTTGAAACCATATAAGCGAGGTCACTGGAGTTTTTTTCTCGTTTTATAGGCTTAGCACCGACCTTACTTGCAAGCCTGCTATAGTAAGTTTTGATTTCATTTTCAAACATTGACCAAGCGGTTAAAAGCATTGATTGTCTTTGATACATTGGCATCACAGAGGTAAAAATCTCTTTGAAGTCATATTCATCTTCTGTTATTCCAGCAATATGTTGCTTCTCAACTTCGACAACTTCGCCCTCATCTCCAGCCCATTGCTGAATAAACACTTTATCAGTGTATGTTTCAATGTGCTGCTCTATATTTCCGACAAACCCATCAACGAACTCCAGTTGCTTACGATGAAATGCTCGGAGCAAGTTCAATTCTTCTGGTACAAAAAACAAATGACTATTCTTGAACATTATTACCTCGTAATTGATGGGACTCGCATAGGCTGCTAACGCCCGCCTAAGGGGCTGGCAACGCATAACACTAAACTCAAACACAACAACCGTAACCACCGCGACTCATTGGGACTGGAAATGCCACGCGTTGACAGTCCCTCTTGAGGCGTTTGTTAGCTTCGTAGCCTATTGTTTCAAAATGACTTTTAACCATTTTTGCTTGAAATGCATTTTACGCAAATGCATCAGACAAACACACGTCCAACACCAAAAGCTGTGACATGAGCAGCCAAAACTCAAAACGATCAAGGTTGAGTTGACCACGGTTAAGAGTCCGCGACAAAGAAAACACACTTTCAGCGATGATGCAGCCTTTCGTGAAACCAAGCTTTCCGTGTGGAGTATCCAACAACATTGAAGCATCGAGGTTTGATGGGTTTCAGCGACTTGAAAACTGCTGAACATTCAACACTTTCGACCAAATCAGCATCAGGCAAAACTAAAAAGCCAAATAGTGCTACTTGAACGCTTAAAGCTGAATTTTCACAACAAATGAGCTTAGATTTTGATGATTCTAGCCTTTAAGAAGCTAACGCCCGCCTAAGGGGCTGGCAACGCATTAACACTACACTCAAACACAACAACTGCAACCACTGCGGCTCAAAGGGACTGAAAACGCCACGCGTTGGCAGTCCCTCTTGAGGCGTTTGTTAGCCGTTGTTACCCGTGTGCGTATTTTCTAATGTTACATGACGGGAATACGCCGACAATAACCCATCAAAGAGTTCATCGATACCAATGTCATCAAGGTCTGAAGATGGTTTTGAACGGTTATTGGTTATTTTCCTAATTTGCAGATAGTGAATAAATCCGCACGCTTTAGATACCGTTTTTAACTCCTGATTGAGCAAATCAAGAATCTCATTCAAGCCTTTCGAGTGAACTTCCGTGATTTGACTTTTAAGAAAACCACCAAGACTTTCATTAGACGTAAACATTTCTGACTGTTGTAGTTGATCTAAATATACTCTTTGTAGAGAAACCAATTTTGTAGCCATATCTTTACCTCTAAGCTGAAAAGCCAGAATCGGGTTTTCTTTAGATAGAGAAATTATTGTCTGCTCATACTCAATAATAAAGCTTTCAGATAGTTTTGGAGTTATTTGCTCAATGACACTCGAAAAATACCCCAACATTAAATCCTGGTTTTGTTGTGGTATAGCTATACCTTCGATTTTTTTCTTATCTAAGTATTTCTGGCATTGTTCAAGATACTTTTCGTATAGCTCCGTAGGTGAAACAGAAGACGCTAAAACATATGCCCTAAATTCTAATAAATAGAACAGAACTTGGCGTGTAGTTCTAAGCTTTTCAGTTCTAATTTTGAAGAAGTAACCAAAGCCACTAAAGATCGCACTTAATGTGATCCCAACAATACCTATTAGCGATGCAACAACCTGAACTTCCATGCTTTCTCCGAAACGGCTAACGCCCGCCTAAGGGGCTGGCAACGCCATTACACCAAACTCAAACACAACAACTGTAACCACCACGGCTCAATGGGACTGGAAACGCCACGCGTTGACAGTCCCTCTTGAGGCGTTTGTTATGCGTTTTTGAAATTTGCCTTATTTTGAACCTGTAATTCAGCAACTGGTTCAGCCCTTCTGTAGAGTGCAAGCAACATTTTTAACTGAACTAACTCATCACCTTTTGATAGCTGCTCGAGTGCTTTAACTTGTTTAGAATTTAGCTGGAAAGTTTCGTGTAGCTCAACAATTGAGCTTTTGACAAAAGTAATTTCTTCTCTCAATTGTTTTGCCTCTAACTCTTTGATCTTTAGTTGAGTTAGCTTTCGCTTTTGATATTGAGAATAAATTATGTGATATGTACTAGCCGCACTCGTAATTGCACCTGCAAGCGCACTAACGATAATGCCTATATCTTTGGCGACTTCAGTTAAAAGTGTAAGTTCAATATAGCCCGGTGAAGCATATTGAATCCGTTTAACTACAGGTTGATCCTCGTGACTCACAAATTTTCCAATGATGCTAAAAAAGCCAACAACACTGCCACCACCTAGCCATGGCATCCGCTCAAACTCTAAGTTAGAAAATTTACCCTCATCGATCGCTCGTAATGCATGGAAAAAGCCATAAAGTTGTTGATATTCTTTTGTGAGAATCGAAAAATCCTCTAACTTCCAACGTTCATCCAACAATATTGTTGATTGACCTTTATTCATCAATTATCTCCTAACGCATAACGCCCGGTTAAGGGGCAGACAACGCCACTGCCAAGCTTCCGCATAACACCGTAACCACAAAAACCAACGCATAGCAAAAATGCCACGCGTTGGCTGTCCCTCTTGAACCGTTTGTTATATTTAAAATCCATAGTCCTTCAAATGTAGGTCAAAGAAAGGAATCAATATTTCTTCTTCAAACATGGATAATTCGTGCTCTGGAACTTTTATAAAGGTAGAACGATGATTCGGAGACCACCATTTTTGAATTCCTGTGTAACATTCCTGCGTTTTTGAGCGAGCAATTACGCGAAATGGTCGATCGGACCATCCATCTCCCCAATTCGAGAAGTAATTTATCGGACCTGTAAATTGTCCTAATACATACACTCCGTTATTACCATGTGTTAAATAGAAGTAATCACCAATTTTAGCTTCAACAAATGTCTGCCCTTGAGTTACAGATGACTGTCCTTGAGCTGCTGTATCCTTGTGAACATATACTAAGCGATCTTCAATTGACTGAAGCATATCTTCATAAGTGAAAAATTCAGTCCCTTGTGACAATTTCCAAAATGTCGGTTTCATTACATACTCCAATTAAATATAACGCCCGCCTAAGGGGCTGGCAACGCATAACACTAAACTCAACCACAACAACTGTAACCACCGCGGCTCAATGGGACTGGAAACGCCGCGCGTTGACAGTCCCTCTTGAGGCGTTTGTTAGCACTTTAATTTCCGGCGAGCAAAGAGAACAAATTTCTGGTGTAATTCATGACACTCTGTTGCCATTTCATTAAGCTCTCGGAGTTGTTCATCAACATGTGCCGGATAATCCCAAGCTCCTCTATAGGCGTCTGGGACACATGAAAACATGGGGCCACCATTCAAGTCGTATGAACGCAAAGCGAGTAGATGAACAAATGAATGACACTTTTTCCATAGTTCGGAACGTTTTGCCTCAATCTCTTCGTTCAAAAAGTGATGTTCCACATTGTCCCACTGATCAACAAATTTATTAATGTCTTTCAAGCTATTGTCATGATAAGAATTACCTAAATCATGGTCTCTTAAAAATGGAACTGAATATCCATCTGATGGAAAATCGGTTAGAAACCGGTTGAATAAATCGACATCTACTTGTCTGAGTTGCTTACTATCTTCAAGAGCGAACTCTGATGATTTGTATATAAAAAACTTATTTACCAAATTATGGATTAACGCGAATACAATCAAACCGAACCCAACAAGTGGTTCAACAGAACTTGATTGTAATTCTGCAAGCGTGAAATATTCCCCACCATTTAGATTGAATGTATCTACTAAGAAATTGTAGAAAATTTCTTTAAACGCTGTTGGTGTTGCTAACACAGTGCCACCAAGCGTTGCCACGAACCACGTGAGTTTGTTGGTAAAATCCGGAAAAAACCAATGATTTGTAGCTTTTTCGACAATGTTTTTTATTTCTTTTTTTGTGAACACCTAACCTATATCTCCTCTTGAGTGCTAACGCCCGCCTAAGGGGCTGGCAACGCATAACACTAAACCTAAACACAACAACTGCAACCACCGCGGCTCATTGGGACTGGAAACGCCACGCGTTGACAGTCCCTCTTGAGGCGTTTGTTATGTTCGTGCCGAAACTAGTTCTATTTAATTTGCTCGAACATACATTAGATGAATCCCTGTTGGAGTTATCTTAGTTAAATCTCTACTGTAGACATAACCATATTGTTCCAGAAGATCCAACGTGTGATATGTCCAACCAGCAGCAAATGCAACACCAACTAGAGCAAATGAAATACATATCTTGTTGGCTAATTTCATTGCATTAGGAGAATAAACTTTTCCAATCCCTTTCCCATAGTAGAGTGCTTTGGGCGACATCCACAGTAAACAAAAAACAGCACCTAGACATCCCATTGGAACCCAAAGAGTTAGAACAGATAGCCTTACAACAGACTCCTTGTTCAATAAAGCTAAGTAATCACGAAATACTCCATAAGAAGGATATATCCAACAGAGTAACATCAATGCAATTAGGGCAATGCCCGCTAGACGGACTTTATTCTGTTGCAACATTTTCTAAAGCCTCGACAAGGTGATTGGAAATCTTAAAGTCGTCCCAAGCCAGCTCGATCAGAGCATAAACTGCAACACATGCTATCGCACCAATAACAATAGGAGCACTATAAGTAGCGGCTATCCACAACGCCGCTTCTCCAGCACCAAACTGTACTAGAGCTTTAAACATGTCTGAGCCAACATTCCCAAACCAATTAACCAGATGATAATCATCTTTAAACACCAGATCAGTTGTCGCTATACTTGCCGACACCACAAATGTTAATGCGGCTGCACCTTTAAAATTGGCCGATTTTGATTTGGGACTGAATCCTGCTTGCATGGATTTGAACGAGTTCAATGGGTACTTTTTGCCGTTCATATTGATACGAGTACCGTTTACGAAGGCATGATTTAAGACTTTGCCATTTTTATCCGTACCAGAAAATGCCACAAAGGTTTTTCCTTTGCTCTCCACCAAGTCGGCTTTAATACCCATGTCACCAAATTGCTTTGCGATTGAATGGGCATTAAACATTGGCTCTGTATGGTTAAACCAGGATTTAGACGTGTTGATACTCGCAGCAATGGCAGCAACATCACGACCAGACTCCAACCAAATGTTGTGCAAGATTTTATGGGCATCTTCTAAGTCTGCAATAAGAACATGTTGATGATTCTTTGCCATTTCTTCTTCAAGTGAACACTGCGAACTTAGTGAGTCTCGAAGAGAATCATCAAGCATTTGTGAGGCATTTCGGCGAGTAAGGACATCCGCTCTTTGTAATGCATAACGGTCTTCGTTTGCTTGGACATAAGACCACGTTTCTTCAGATTGTCGATGATTCTCTTGGAGTTGCTTTAAATACCTTTCTTTCGGAGAAAGTTTAGGCTTTGGAGCTTCAGGTAAAGTGTCCCCCTCAACCCAACGCATATTGTACCGACTAATATCTTTTGTCATGGCTTTGACATCCTCGCTTATTCTGCTTTAAGCGCATGATAACGCGAAAATTGGCGAGGCAAAAACTTGCTCGCGGGCAACAAATTGCCTGCAATAATTTGACGATTTACAGATAGAGAACATAACGCCCGCCTAAGGGGCTGGCAACGCATTAACACTAAACTCAAACACAACAACCGTAACCACCGCGGCTCAATAGGACTGGAAACGCCGCGCGTTGACAGTCCCTCTTGAGGCGTTTGTTAGCTTCGTAGCCTATTGTTTCACAATGGCTTTTTAACACATTTGCTTGAAAGGCATTTTACGCAAAAGCATCACACAAACACACGTCCAACGCCAAAAGCTGTGAGGTTGGCTACCAAAACTCAAAACGATCAAGGTTAAGTTGGCCACGGTTAAGAGTCCGCGACAAAGAAAACCAGATCACAGCGATGATGTAGCCTTTTATGAAACCAAACTTTCTGTGTGGAACGTCCAACAACATTGAAGCATCGAGGTTTGATGATTTTCAGCGACTTTGAAACCACTGAACTTTCAACACGTTCGACCAAATCAGCATCAAGAAAAAACGCAAAAGCCAACTTGTGCAATTTGAATGCTAAAAGCTGATTTTTCAGAACGATTGAGTTTGGATTTTGATGATTCCAGCCTTTAAGAAGCTAACGCCCGCCTAAGGGGCTGGCAACGCATTAACACAAAACTCAAACACAACAACCATAACCACCGCGGCTCAATGGGACTGGAAACGCCGCGCGTTGACAGTCCCTCTTGAGGCGTTTGTTAGGCACAGGATGCACGCTGTAGCACCCATTTTTCCAATTTTTCATTGTCGCTATCAACCACAAAACCAATGAAAACAAAGTTGTTGGCTCGTACGACATTCAACGAAGCGAGGTTCGCCGATGAAATCAAAGCCACAACACTTTCAATTGAATCCATATTAAACGCTAACTGACAAAGTTGATTGACTGCCAATTTTGCAAATCCTCGACCTTGTTTATAAGGCGAAACATTGTATCCAATTTCAACTTCACCATCTTGAGGTTCATCTTTGAAGCCACAGAAACCAACGACATTATTGCCCACTGACATCATGTAGGGTAATGACCAAATTTCAGCTTTTGAGTTTTGGAGCTGCTCATAAGAACGGATCAGAACATGCTTTGGTGGCACAGCCCCTTCACAAAACGTCAATTCTGAGTCAAGGCAAATATGGTCGAGCAAGCATTTAAGATGGCGCTGATTTAACTGTTGTAGTTCCAATTTTCCACCCTGTGCCTAACGCCCGCCTAAGGGGCTGGCAACGCATTACCACAAAACTCAAGCACAACAACCGTAACCACCGCGGCTCATTGGGACTGGAAACGCCACGCGTTGACAGTCCCTCTTGAGGCGTTTGTTAAACTGCATTTTCAAGACTATAATGACCCAATTAAAGACCATATAAAGGACTGATTAAATGACCACTAGAATCCTAGCTGATGTTGCAGCAAGCATTACCGAATTTAAAGCAAACCCAATGAAAGTTGCAACTAGCGCCTTCGGTGCTCCTGTTGCTGTACTCAACCGAAATGAGCCGGCTTTCTACTGCGTCCCTGCAAACACCTACGAGCTCATGATGGATAAGCTTGAAGATCTTGAGCTACTGGCTATTGCCAAAGAACGCTTAAGTGAAGACAGCGTATCGGTAAATATCGATGACCTATAAGCTTGAGTTCAAAAAGAGTGCTTTGAAGGAATGGAAAAAGTTAGCCGTTCCACTCCAACAGCAGTTCAAGAAGAAACTAATAGAACGCCTTGAAAATCCACATGTTCCATCAGCTAAACTGTCTGGCGCTGAGAACATTTATAAAATAAAACTTCGGCAGTCTGGTTATCGCTTAGTCTATCAAGTTGAAAATGACATCATCGTAGTTACAGTTTTAGCTGTCGGTAAACGAGAACGCAGCGAAGTTTACACTAAAGCGCTGCAACGGCTAGACGACTGATGCAGTTTAACGCCGCATTAAGGTGTGAGCAACGCTACCACAAAACTAAACCATACCGCCATAAACACAAAACCCAACGATGGCACCAAAAATGCCAAGCGTTGGGAATCACTCTTAAATGCTTTGTTATGTACGTTCTCGAACTGGAGTTATGAAGGATCACCCTCGTCGATTTTACCCTTTACCTCCAACCACATTTCTCTTAATGCAGCAGGATCTCTTTTAACACTAGCTGTGCCAAAGAAGTCCTCATGATCTATCATAAAACGCATATCAACAGCTTCTGTAGCAGATTCAGTATGATATTGAATTTCATCTTCGTAGAACTTAACGACAACTAATGGATCATGCTCGCCCTCGACTAAGCGCGCGTGATACAGACCTATATAGTAAGGAGCGAGTACACCCTTACTGTTAAGTTCGGACGACTTAATCATTCCGTACTCTCGGTCTTGAATTGTTTGATATACTTCAACGTAACCTTGATCGGTCCACTGTTGCAGGAGTGCGGCTATTTCGGGAACATACTTGGTTGAATCGTAGCCGAAATAGTCGCTGATTTCTTGAAAGGAAGGGTTAACGAGAGCTCTTGTTATTGGTTTCTGTTCGATGTTGCTCATTACTAGCCTTAAACATGGTAAGAAGATTAGCCATTGTTTCTTCTTTAGTTTTGCCAACCACTGAAACACCTCGATGTTTATCACCGATGTCACTTGCCATTTTGAGCAGGTCTAAGTTTGGGTTAGTCATAATAATTTACCTTTGTTCCTTTAACGGATGTATCAATATTACGATACGTAGTTAATATTACTAGATAGAACCTGAAGGATCAATTTTTTCATTCGAAACATCTAGCTTTCAAGAACCTCTTAGTTTACGCAAGTACATAACGCCCGCCTAAGGGGCTGGCAACGCATAACACTAAACGCAAACACAACAACCGTAACCACCGCAGCTCAATGGGACTGGAAACGCCGCGCGTTGACAGTCCCTCTTGAGGCGTTTGTTATATTTTTTTTACGGGGTGCTCATACTTTTCATTTACATGCTTTTGGTAGTATTTCGATAACTTGTAGCTCAATTGATGCACCTTATAGATACAAGGAGCCCATGCTTCCATATCTGTGTTACCTAGCAGCCTTAAATTTTGCAGTTGAGGAGACGTGAGACTAAATGAGCAGTTTCTGACCTCATTTAGTACTTTGACTAAACCAGTGTCTACATACGGGAGATACCTCATTACCTCATCAATGCTCTTTAATGCAAAACTCCAATTGTTATAACACTTATAGCCAAAGTCTCTTTGGAAAATCTGAGTTCCACCATTGTGGAACTGTTGTTGTATGAGCTTAGGGTTAAATGATTTACAAGCCTCCTTAAAATCTGCTTCTGTAAAATTGGTAATATCGAACATCTGTTGGCTTTCGGTATGAATGTCACGAACTATAGCGTGAATATGGAAAATAACAGAAGCCACGTGCATTTCTAACTCTGGCGCTAGATCATTTTTCTTTTGCCGCTCGGGTAGGTACACAACAATTATGTAGAAAATACAACTGACTAGAATACCAATCGACAAATTAAATACGACACTATTTCCAGACACCGAGTTAACAAAAACAGGTTCAAGGAAAGTACCACTAAGACAGCTCAAAATTGGATCGGTCGCTGCTATTAAGATAAGAAAAAATGAAGCGAACATTGCTAATGCAAACAAATACTTGGATAAATTTCTCATAACTCACTCAAAAATATAACGCCCGATTAAGCAGTGAGCAACGCCTAAACCAACTCAACGCATAACAACGTAAACACTCATGTTCAAGCATGACGCGAATGCTATGCGTTGCGAATCTGTCTTGAATCGATTGTTAGGTCACGACCAAATTCGTACAAGGTCTCTCGTTAATTATTGATTATCAAATGGAATTGAAGAAAAAGACAAAAATCGAAGCCGAAGTATTTGTCATAGCTCTACCTTGAGGTCTTGCGGGCGTCACTCTTCAATCGTGCCCCGATTAAGGTGCGCACGAAAGCGCCTCAAGGGTATCATAGAAATGACCAATATTCGTCCTTTTTGCCTTATTTCCTCTATACCCTATTTGCTCTTCAATACTCACTCGACACCATCTTACATTGCTCATGTGATCCCGTCGTGACCTAACGCTTTCTAGACAGCTTCTTACCTTTTCAGCTGGTAGGCTACCGCTATCTAATTAATAGACCACTGGGTGCATACTACCATAGCATCCTTCTAAATCAGTATGTTGAGCATCACACCATTCAAAAATCTCAGCTTATAGATTGCTGATGTCTGCATAGCCTCTTGACATAAAAACAACCAACAAATACTGTATAAATAACCAGTTAAATATTTAGTGAGAACTATATGAAATCCCAGTTTTTGTTAAGTGTTCGCGAATTTATGCAAACTCGATACTATGCCAAAAAAACTATAGAAGCTTACCTTCATTGGATCACTCGTTACATCCATTTTCATAATAAAAAGCACCCTAGCTTAATGGGAGATAAAGAGGTCGAAGAATTTTTAACCTACTTAGCCGTGCAAGGTAAAGTGGCCACAAAGACTCAATCACTAGCCTTGAACTCACTCAGTTTTCTATACAAAGAAATTCTAAAAACACCCCTTTCTCTTGAGATCCGCTTTCAACGCTCGCAACTAGAACGAAAGTTACCGGTTGTACTGACTAGAGATGAGATTCGACGTTTACTTGAAATTGTCGATCCTAAGCATCAACTTCCCATCAAGTTACTCTACGGTTCGGGGTTAAGGTTGATGGAGTGTATGCGCTTGAGAGTCCAAGATATCGATTTTGATTATGGTGCAATCAGAATCTGGCAAGGTAAGGGGGGTAAAAATCGCACGGTCACGTTAGCAAAAGAACTCTATCCGCATCTTAAAGAGCAAATTGCGCTAGCAAAACGCTATTACGATCGAGACTTGCACCAAAAAAACTACGGCGGGGTTTGGCTGCCCACAGCCTTAAAAGAAAAGTATCCAAATGCACCTTATGAATTTCGTTGGCACTATCTTTTTCCGTCTTTTCAGTTATCTCTAGATCCGGAATCCGATGTGATGCGTCGCCATCATATGAACGAAACGGTACTACAAAAAGCGGTGAGAAGATCGGCTCAAGAAGCGGGGATTGAAAAGACCGTGACTTGCCACACTCTCAGACATTCATTTGCAACACATTTGCTTGAAGTGGGGGCTGATATACGTACCGTACAAGAGCAACTAGGACATACCGATGTAAAAACGACACAGATTTACACTCATGTTCTTGATAGAGGTGCAAGCGGTGTTTTAAGTCCATTATCCCGTCTTTAGCATGGGTTCTTTGCGAAATCATGAGATTTCACAGATAGAAAAAAGGGAGCATAAATGCTCCCCTTTCTTAATAACACGCTATTACAGAGCGCCTTTCGCCTTTTCAACCAGAACAGCGAATGCTGCTTTGTCGAATACTGCGATATCAGCAAGGATCTTACGATCGATCTCGATAGATGCTTTCTTCAGACCGTTGATGAAACGGCTGTAAGATAGACCATTTTGACGAGCCGCTGCGTTGATACGTGCAATCCACAGTTGACGGAATTGACGTTTCTTAGCGCGACGGTCACGGTAAGCGTATTGACCAGCTTTAATAACTGCTTGGAACGCTACACGATAAACACGTGAACGTGCACCGTAGTAACCTTTAGCTTGTTTTAAAACTTTCTTATGACGTGCACGAGCTTGTACACCACGTTTTACGCGAGGCATTATGTCTCTCCTAAACTAAACGAATATTAAACTAAAAAGAATTAAGCGTATGGAAGCATACGTGCTACAGCAGCCAGTTCGCACTTAGGCAGAATGGCGTTTGGACGCAGCTGACGCTTGTTCTTAGTAGTACGCTTAGTCAGAATGTGACGTTTAGTAGCGTGCTTGTACTTAATACCACCAGCAGTTTTCTTGAAACGCTTAGCAGCACCTTTGTTGTTTTTCATCTTAGGCATGATGAATAACTCCGCATTGTAGTAGTTAAATAACAGTGTAATCAGGGCGAATAAAACCCAGCCGCCTTTCAACGGCTAGTTTCATTACTTGTAATGCCGTTAATTACTTCTTTTTAGGGGCTAACACCATGATCATCTGGCGTGCTTCAATTTTGGTCGGGAAAGACTCAACCACTGCGAATTCGTCAGTGTCCTCTTTCAGTCGATTCAAAACGTCTACACCGATGTCTTGGTGAGCCATCTCTCGGCCACGGAAGCGAATAGTTACTTTCACTTTGTTGCCTTCTTCTAGGAAACGGATCAGGTTGCGTAGTTTTACCTGATAATCTCCCACATCAGTCCCAGGACGGAATTTGAGTTCCTTAATCTGGATCTGCTTTTGCTTCTTCTTCTGCTCTTTTGTAGCCTTGCTCTTCTCAAAGAGGAACTTGCCATAGTCCATCACACGACAGACTGGTGGCTCGGCGTTAGGGCTGATCTCAACGAGATCCAAACCAGATTCTTCTGCTGTAGCCAGTGCTTCTTGGATCGAAACGACACCTACAGACTCACCGTCTGCGCCAGTTAAACGAACTTCACGAACGCCACGAATTTCACCGTTTAAACGGTGCTGGTTTTGCTTGACCGGAACTTGGCCACGTCTTCCGCCTTTAATAGTTTATTCCTCCAGATTAAGCTTACGGCTTGCAATCTCAGCTTGGATATGTGCAATAAAGTCATCCAATTTAAATTTACCAAGATCTTTACCTTTACGAGTACGTACTGCGATTTCGCCAGCTTCCATCTCTTGGTCGCCACAAACCAACATGTACGGAACACGCTTCAAAGTGTGTTCGCGGATTTTAAAGCCTATTTTCTCATTTCTCAAGTCTGCTTTTGCTCGAATGCCACATTTTTGTAGCTTTTGAGCGACTTCATGAGCATAGTCGGCTTGTTTATCCGTGATATTTACAACAACAGCCTGCTCTGGCGCCAACCAAGTTGGGAAGAATCCTGCGTATTCTTCAATCAGAATACCGATAAAGCGTTCAAGTGAACCCAAAATCGCACGGTGGATCATCACCGGAATTAAGCGTTCATTGCTTTCACCAACGTAAGTGGCACCTAAACGTGTAGGCAAGTTGAAATCGAGCTGCACTGTACCACATTGCCACGCACGATCTAAACAGTCGTAGAGTGTAAACTCAATTTTCGGACCATAGAACGCACCTTCGCCTTCCTGAATTTCAAATGGAATGTCCATTGCCTTCAGAGAATCGATCAGCGCTTGTTCTGATTTGTCCCAAATCTCATCGCTACCCACGCGCTTTTCAGGGCGAGTAGACAACTTCACCACGATATTTTGGAAGCCAAAAGTCGTGTAAGTGTCATACACCATCTTGATGCACGAAGTCACTTCTTGTTGAATTTGATCTTCAGTACAGAAGATATGCGCGTCATCTTGAGTAAAGCCACGCACACGCATGATACCGTGTAGTGAACCTGATGGCTCGTTACGATGACAGGAACCAAACTCAGCCATGCGCAATGGCAGATCACGGTAAGATTTCAAACCTTGGTTGAAAATCTGGATGTGACCCGGACAGTTCATCGGCTTGATCGCGTATTCACGGTTTTCTGATGAAGTGGTGAACATCGCATCAGCGTATTTGTCCCAGTGACCTGAACGTTCCCAAAGCACGCGATCCATCATCAATGGACCTTTTACTTCTTGGTAACCGTATTCGTTCAATTTTTGACGAATAAAGATTTCCAGATCACGGAAGATTGACCAACCATTGTGGTGCCAGAACACCATACCCGGCGCTTCTTGCTGCATATGGAACAGATCAAGTTGCTTACCGATTTTACGATGGTCACGTTTTGCAGCTTCTTCAAGGCGAGTTAAATGCGCTTGCAGAGCTTTCTTATCATGGAACGCGGTACCGTAGATACGTTGCAGCATTTTGTTATCGCTGTTACCACGCCAGTATGCACCTGCAATGTTCAGCAATTTGAAGTTTTGACAAAAGCCCATGTGGGGTACGTGTGGACCACGACACATGTCAATGTATTCTTCGTGATGGTAAAGACCTGGGCGATCATCACGCGCCACGTTTTCATCAAGAATTTCCATTTTGTAGCTTTCGCCACGCGATTCAAAGGTATCGCGCGCTTCCTGCCAGCTCACTTTCTTTTTGACAACCGCGTATTTGGTTTTCGCTAACTCAACCATGCGAGCTTCGATTTTCTCAAGATCTTCTTGAGAGAGAGACTGCTCGAGATCGATGTCGTAGTAAAAACCGCTGTCGATGGTTGGACCAATCGCCATTTTCGCATTTGGGTAAAGCTGCTTCAGTGCATGGCCAAGCAAGTGCGCACATGAGTGACGCACGATTTCTAAACCATCGACTTCATCTTTCGTGGTGATGATTTCTAGGCTGGCATCGTGTTCAATCAGATCGCAAGCATCAACGCGTACACCATTCACACGACCGGCAATGGTCGCTTTCGCAAGACCTGGGCCGATAGATTGGGCAACTTCGAGAGTAGATACTGGGTTGTCAAAATGACGCTGACTACCGTCAGGAAGAGTAATAATAGGCATGTATTATCCTTACAGTGGTGTTGCACACCAAGCAACACTTGTGTGAAAAAATTACGCTTAAATTCATTCTGTAATAAATAGCGGCGTAACGAGTTCAAAAAATTCGGTACAAATTTTGGTACAAATACGGATGCACCAGCTTAAGTACGTCGCAGCATCATAAAGCAATATGCTGAAATGACAACCGCTTTCTCGGTCAGTTGAGACTGCAAACCTCCGTTGCAAAAAGCACAAAGGAAGGTTTCCCTTCCTTTGCTAATAAGCGTTACTCATAAGAATGACACTGAAGAAATTATTCTCCGCGATAATAACGCTGAGGCACAAAAGGCATTTTTTCGACAGTCATTGGCAGCATCTTCCCGCGCACATCAGCAAACACTTCACCGCCTAAAGTGGCGTGCTCAGTGCTGACATAAGCCATTGAAACTGGTTTGTCGGCCGTTGGGCCTGCAGTTCCACTGGTCACAACACCAATTTTGTTGCCCTGCGCATCAAACAGTTCAGTGCCTTCGCGTACTGGCGCTTTGGTTTGTCCGACCAAACCTACGCGTTTACGGCTGACTTGTTTGGTTTCAATCTGGCTGAGAATGATCTCTGCACCGGGGAAGCCGCCCTCACGCGCGCCACCTTTGCGGCGAACTGGCTGAATAGCCCACAGCAAGCTTGCTTCGACTGGCGTTGTGGTTGGGTCGAGATCGTGTCCATAGAGACACAAACCACACTCCAAACGCAGTGAGTCGCGCGCACCAAGGCCTATCCACTCCACTTCTTCAAAATCCGTCAGTTTACGAGCCAGTGCCGCCGCTTTATCAGCAGGCACTGAGATTTCGTAGCCATCTTCACCGGTGTAGCCACTGCGACTGACAATACATTCTGCACCATCGATCTCAAGGAGTTGAACATCCATAAACAGCATCTTGGCAACGGCAGGTTGCAAACGTGCGAGCACTTGCGCGGCTTTCGGACCTTGCAGCGCGAGCAGAGCGCGATCTTCAATCACTTCCATCTCAACATCCGCAGGCAGATGCGCTTTTAGATGCGCAATGTCTTGCGCTTTACACGCCGCGTTCACCACCACAAACAGATGATCCCCCATATTGGCCACCATCAAATCATCCATAATGCCACCTTGGGCATTGGTGAAAAACGCATAACGCTGTTTGCCAACAGGGAGATCAATAATATCAACCGGAACCAAGGCTTCTAAGGCGGCAGCCGCTTGAGCACCGTACAAACGCAGTTGCCCCATGTGGGAAACATCAAACAGACCTGCTGCTTCACGGGTGTGTATATGCTCTTTTTTCACCCCAAGGGCGTATTGAACTGGCATATCGTAGCCCGCAAAAGGCACCATCTTTGCGCCAACTTCAATGTGTAGCGCATGTAGCGGCGTGGTCAGTAAGGTTTCGTGTTGTTCAGTCATTCTTGTTCTCCATATAAGCCAAAGCTGCGCTTTTGGCGCAATCTACCGTGGCAAGATTCCTTTAGTGAGGAAACTATGTTTCCGATAATAAACAAGCCGAGCCCGTTTTAGAGGATTCACCAAATTAAAACAGTGCTCACCATCACAGTTAACAACATTGTTAAGGAATGGTTATCAAAAACCACCACCAACACACTCCACGTCTTGGGTTGTTATACGCGGATGTTTCGGATAGGAAACTCACTATCTTGCGGTGACCCAAAGGATCAGCGCATCCTCTTCACTCACTGAAACCAGCATGTGTCCCATGTTAGCGTCGTAATAAACACTATCCCCTTCCGCTAAATGTACCGGCTCATAAAATTCGCTGTAGAACATCACTTCACCTTCAAGGATCAGCAAAAACTCCTCACCATCGTGACGCACCCAATCGCTGTACTCTTCAAACGCTCTGGCACGCACGCGGCTTTTGAACGGCATCATCTTTTTGTTAGAAAGTTGAATCGCGAGCAATTCATGTTCATAGGTTTGGGTTGGGTGCGGTTTCCCTGCTTCTTTACGGGTAATATCACGCCGCCCTGTAGCCACAATTTTCTTTGGTGGCTCAAAGAGTTGCGGCATGTCAATCTGCAAGCCATGCGCCAATTTTTGCATAGCCTGAAAGGTGGGCGAAATCTGCTCGTTTTCAATTTTGCTCAGTGTAGAGCGAGCGAGCCCAGTACGCTGACTCGCCTCTTCAAGCGTGATGCCTAATCGCGTGCGGATATCTTTGATCCGCTGACCCAGCTTGAGTGGCTCGATGCCTTGCTCGCCCGATTCGCGCGCCAAAGTGATGGATGGGTACTCATCATAAATGTCTTCTGACATGCTTTCCCTCTCGTTGTAAAACTTCCTGTGTGCCGAGCATTGTGGCATGAAGCGATTTGTTGATTAAAGAGAACACAAAGAAATAAAGCCACTTTTGCTAAGCAGATCAGAAACCGTGTTTCCTATAGGAAATTTTTGATTGATTGTTCTGTAAGCAAAGAGTATGTTACCGACTTGTTAGATGAAGAGATGCAATCACTCGCTGCTCTTGGCTGATTTTTCAGTTTATCACCGCGAGTTTTCGACCCCGCGCATTGGGGTTATACCCAAACTACTTGGAATTGCAGCAAGGCGGCAAGTGAGTGAATCCCCATGAACATAGATAGACTATGTGATTGGGGTGAAAGAACGTAGCCAACACCGCAGCAGATTCAAGTAGGAAGGGGATAGATTGCCAAGGTTTAGGGCAATCAGAATTAGGAATGACTCAGCCGATCGCGATGAGTATCGCGATCAGAAAAAGGAGCGATAACCCACTCATATTCGTGCGGTTGTCAGATTGGAAGGCCATCTACTATGAATGCAAATCTAAACAAAGCTTATCCCAACGTTAGCCTTGAGAACTTCTTCTCTACTCCGCTGGCGGCAACCAATGATGCGGTATTTGCCGCCATTCAAGCTGAATACACCCGCCAAAATGAACAGATCGAACTGATTGCCTCTGAAAACATCGTCTCTAAAGCCGTAATGCAGGCACAAGGCACTTGCCTGACCAACAAATACGCCGAAGGTTATCCGGGTCGTCGTTACTACGGCGGTTGTGAACATGTCGACAGCGTAGAGCAGATTGCTATCGAACGCGCCAAAATGCTTTTTCAGTGCCAATACGCAAACGTTCAACCACACTCAGGCGCTCAAGCCAATGGCGCTGTCATGCTTGCTCTGCTGCAACCGGGCGACACCATTATGGGTATGTCGCTGGATGCAGGCGGCCACCTAACCCATGGTGCGCGCCCTGCTCTTTCAGGTAAATGGTTCAATGCGGTGCAATACGGTGTGGATCGTCAAACCCTCGAAATTAACTACGATTCTGTTCGTGCACTGGCGTTAGAACACAAACCCAAAATGATCATCGCAGGCGGCAGCGCCATTCCACGCGTGATTGATTTTTCTAAATTCCGCGCGATTGCTGACGAAGTTGGCGCGCTGCTAATGGTTGATATGGCGCACATTGCTGGTCTGGTGGCTACTGGTGCACATCCAAGCCCGTTGCCGCATGCTCATGTCGTCACCACTACCACACACAAAACTCTACGTGGCCCGCGCGGCGGCATGATTTTGACCAACCACGAAGAGATCCACAAAAAGATCAATTCTGCGGTGTTCCCCGGTTTACAAGGTGGCCCACTGATGCACGTGATTGCCGCTAAAGCAGTGGCATTTGGTGAAGCGCTCGGCCCTGAATTCCGCACTTATATAGATTCGGTGATCGATAACGCAAAAGTGCTGGCCGAAGTGTTGCAAACTCGCGGATGTGACATTGTGACTGGCGGAACGGATACGCATCTCATGTTGGTCGACCTTAGACCTAAAGGTTTGAAAGGCAACCAAGTTGAACAAGCCTTAGAGCGTGCCGGGATCACGTGTAACAAAAATGGCATCCCATTTGACGAAGAGAAGCCTATGATTACATCGGGCATTCGTTTAGGTACGCCTGCCGGAACCAGCCGTGGTTTCGGTCGTGAAGAATTCAAACTCATCGGTGAGTGGATTGGGGACGTTCTGGATGGTTTGGTGGCCAGCCCAGAAGGCAACCCAGACGTTGAGCAACAAGTGCGTAAACAAGTGAAAGCACTATGCCAACGCTTCCCGCTCTATCAATAGCTTTTTATCAGTACGATATTTTTTGGAGAATACGCAATGGACAAGACACTGAAGTTCACAGAAAGCCATGAATGGGTTCGCGACAACGGTGACGGTACAGTAACCATCGGCATCTCTGAGCACGCCCAAGAAATGCTCGGTGACGTAGTGTTTGTAGAGTTACCTGAAATCGATGCCGAAATTGATGCGGGTGACAGCTTTTCACTGGTTGAGTCGGTGAAAGCCGCTTCTGACATCTATGCACCAGTGACCGGTGTCGTCATTGAGGTCAACGAAGATCTGCAAAACAGCCCAGAGCTGATTAATGAAGAGCCTTACGATGGCGGTTGGATCGTGAAAATGAAAATGTCCGATCCTGATGAACTCAAAGATCTAAAAGACGCGGAAGAGTACCTAGCTTCAATCGAAGAAGACTAAGCACAATATGCATGAGAAAGCTGCCCTTCAGGGCGGCTTTTTTTCAAAGTCACTCACCGCAAATGAGTGATGTTTGATCGCCAAGTGAGTGGTGATTCCACCAAGGTTGTTCGCATGCTCACATGGAAAGAAGGTAAAGGACAATGACAGAATTACTTCACAGCCTAAGCACACAAAATGAGTTCGTTGCACGCCACAACGGGCCAGATAAACAAGAACAAGCCACCATGCTTAAAACGGTGAATGCGGAAAGTTTGGATGCGCTGATCGCCCAAACCGTGCCTGCACAAATCCGTTTAGAAGCGCCAATGCAGCTCGCGCCAGCTCAAAGCGAAGCTGACATGCTGGCGACCATCCAATCGTTCGCTAAGCTTAACCAGATTAAACGTACTTTCATCGGTCAGGGTTACTACAACACCTTCACGCCCAACGTCATTTTACGTAACGTGATGGAGAACCCGGGCTGGTACACCGCTTACACCCCTTATCAGCCAGAAATCTCGCAAGGCCGTCTTGAATCTCTGCTCAACTATCAGCAGATGGTGATGGATTTAACCGCGATGGAGATTGCGAACGCGTCACTGCTGGATGAAGCGACAGCAGCGGCCGAAGCGATGGCACTGTGTCAACGCGCAGGCAAGAGCAAAAGCAACCTGTTCTTTGTTGCCGATGACGTGCATCCACAAACCATTGAAGTGGTGAAAACTCGCGCAGCATTCCTTGGCTTTGAGGTAAAAGTCGATTCGATTGACAACATCACTCAACAAGAAGCTTTTGGCGCACTGCTGCAATACCCGGGTACAACCGGTGAAGTGCGCGATCTGACTGACATCATCGCCAAAGCACAAGCCAACAAAACCTTAGTCACCGTGGCGACCGATTTACTCGCCAGCGTACTGCTCAAACCTGCGGGTGAAATGGGCGCAGATGTAGTGATTGGTTCGGCACAGCGCTTTGGTGTACCTATGGGTTACGGCGGTCCACACGCGGCTTTCATGGCAACACGTGATGCGCACAAACGCACGATGCCGGGACGTGTGATCGGTGTTTCGATTGATGCGAAAGGCAACCAAGCATTGCGTATGGCAATGCAAACCCGTGAGCAGCACATTCGCCGCGAAAAAGCGACCTCCAACATCTGTACCGCGCAAGCGCTGCTGGCCAACATGGCCGCGTTTTATGCGGTGTTCCATGGCCCACAAGGTTTGCGTACCATTGCGCGACGCACTCACCACCTCACAGCGATTCTTGCTGCTGGCTTAACCAAAGCGGGTTACGAACTGGCGCATCAGCATTTCTTTGATACGCTGGCGATCAATGCGGGCGCAAAAGCCGATGCTCTGTACCAAGCTGCGCAACAAGCAGACATCAACCTGCGTAAACTGCCTAATCAGCTTGGCGTGAGCTTTGATGAAACCACGACAGTGGCAGACGTTGAAGCGCTATTTGCCATCTTTGGCATTAAAGAAGATGCTCATGCGCTTTCAAACAGCATTGCTGCCAATGAACTCGCAGCGATTCCAGAAAGTTGCCGTCGTCAAAGCGCGTTTTTGACTCACCCTGTGTTTAACACGCACCACAGTGAAACTCAGATGCTGCGTTATATGAAGCATCTGGAAAACAAAGATTTCTCTCTGACTCACGGCATGATCCCGCTAGGCAGTTGCACCATGAAGCTCAACGCCACTGCGGAGATGATCCCTGTCACTTGGCCTGAATTTGGCGCACTGCATCCGTTTGTACCAAAAGCACAAGCAGCGGGCTATGCGGCATTGGCTGAAGACCTGAAGCAAAAACTGTGTGAAATCACGGGGTACGATGCTTTCTCACTGCAACCCAACTCTGGAGCTTCCGGTGAGTATGCAGGTTTGATTGCGATTCAGCGTTATCACCAAAGCCGCGGCGAAGGCCACCGCAATGTTTGCCTCATCCCAAGCTCAGCACACGGCACAAACCCAGCCACAGCGGCAATGGTGTCGATGAAAGTCGTGGTGGTGAAATGCGATGAAAACGGCAACATTGATATGGTTGACCTTGCGGACAAGATTGAAAAGCACAAAGACAATCTTTCCAGCATCATGATCACCTACCCTTCAACGCATGGCGTGTATGAACAGCAAGTGCGTGAAGTATGTGAAATGGTGCATGCGGCAGGTGGTCAAGTGTACCTCGATGGCGCAAACATGAACGCGCAAGTGGGCTTGACCTCGCCGGGCTTTATTGGCTCAGACGTATCACACCTGAACTTGCACAAAACTTTCTGTATTCCACACGGCGGCGGCGGCCCAGGCATGGGACCTATCGGTGTGAAATCGCACCTAACGCCTTTCCTACCGGGACACATTGAAGGTGGCGTAGAGGGTTCTGATTTCGCGGTTTCCGCAGCCGATCTTGGCAGCGCCTCCATTCTGCCAATCTCTTGGGCCTACATTACGATGATGGGCGCAGAAGGTCTGGCTGAAGCCACCAAGCTGGCGATTTTGAATGCCAACTATGTGATGGAGCGTCTGCGTCCGCACTACCCGATTCTTTACCGTGGTGCGAATGGTCGAGTGGCGCACGAGTGCATCATCGATATCCGTCCTCTGAAAGAAGAAACAGGGATTAGCGAAGAAGATATTGCGAAGCGCTTGATGGACTACGGCTTCCACGCGCCAACTATGTCATTCCCAGTTGCGGGCACCTTAATGGTTGAGCCAACTGAATCGGAAGATTTGGCGGAACTGGATCGCTTCTGTGATGCATTGATTGCGATTCGTGGCGAAATTGACAAAGTGAAAAATGGCGAATGGCCATTGGAAAGCAACCCTCTGGTACATGCTCCACATACCCAAGCCGATCTGCGCGAAGAGAATTGGGAGCGTCCATACTCACGTGAAATCGCCTGCTTCCCATCGGCACACACCAAAGCCAGCAAATACTGGCCAACGGTGAACCGTGTCGATAACGTGTACGGCGACCGTAACCTAGTCTGTTCATGCCCAAGCATTGACAGCTATCAAGACTAATCGGTAATTCGATTAGTAAAGGCGAGCCATAGTGCTCGCCTTTTTATTTGCTCAACAAACTTTTGAATCAAAGTAGCTGATTTTCAGTAATGAAGTTAGCCAGTTGATCAGCAATGGCTTGGTGCTCTGTTGCCGTCGGGTGCCAAATACATCCTTCAAATGGAGAGACAAAGTTCATGCTGTACACTCCTTTTTGCCCTGCTTGGTTTAGCAATGCAATTGCCTCTGCGGTGGCTGGATTTATTTGGTAATAAGGGTAGTCCGGTCTTGGCATGAGTACGATATTAGTCGTGCCGTAACGATGACGAAGTGCAGTCACAACATCGACCATTTTATTCACCCACGCATTTTTCACTTCTTCCACCGTCGTCCACGGTTCATGCGGTTGAGGAGGCGTACTGAAATCGTTGGTACCCACTTCAATCACAATCAGATCCGGATGTTTATCTTCAAAATCAGCGGTAAAACCATAAATGGCCGCTGACTTATCAAGGTAATCCGCCAAGGTGTGGTAAGACTGATTGCCATTCCAGTTACGCACTAAACCTAAACCGGAGAACGACACTTGGGTCAAGCTCGCCTGCAGTGCTTGACTAGTTTTGTAGGGGAAGGCCAGTCGAGCATTGGAAGTCGCTACAATTTCATCATAAGTACAGTCGCGCTTGTTAGACTCACTGGCAAACCCGGCACTGATCGAGTCACCAATGAAGAGAATATGCGGCTCACGACGCCATTCACCTTCTAGATAACCTTGATAATCAAAGGAAATAAACTGGCTGAGTTCCGTGTAATTTTCTGTACGTTTTACCAGCTCGATAACCACAGGATTGGGCTGCGCCTGTTGATAAAGCGTAAACGTTTGGGGTGTATTCCCTACATTCGTCACTATGGTTTGATGTAGTTGACCATCCACCAACACATCAAATCGGTCCCCCTTACCAAGTAAAGAAACGGAAAGTTCAGTACCCACTAAACGCGTTTTAACACTGCTGCCAGGCCAGTTCATTTTTACCGTTCCGGCTGCGTAATCATTGATATGCCGGCCTTCATACTGCAATGCGTAATGCGTTGCAGGAACCGTATCGGCCATACTCGTGGCACTTACCAGCAGTGCACCAAGACAACTAAGTCGCTTAAGCATAAATCTTCCTTTATTGTGTTTTGTCTACAGAGGCTCGCCTCGTTGCCCAATTAGGCCGGCGATTTTTGGTTGCTGAACGAGGTTGTTCAACACCACATCAATAAAGACTGATCATTGAAATGATTGTGGGAGTGAAATAGGAAATTTGGGGCAGATTTCTCAAGAAACCACGCTGTGAATACAGTTCCATTGCAGGATTTTTAGCTCTACTTCATCGTTAATCAGTGAACATTTTCAAAAATTGGCATCATAAAAGCGCAGCAAAACCGACATGAATCCGTCAAAAATTGGCGTTAGTGTTGTTCATGCACTAATGCGTAAACACATGTGCATGTTTAACTTCCTCGTCCTATTTTTTTACTCTCTATACCCTATTTCGCGCCCAATCTAGGGCGCATTTTTTCATTAAGAAGTCTTCATCAGCGCAAGCATTTCAAGATTGACTGGCACTCACGCCAAAACGCATTACAATATTGTTTCCTGTTGATTAACAAAGAGCAACTCCATGGAGCGAGACTACACCTATCAATGCATTCGTGCGATGGATAAAGAAGAACTGACCGAATACAGTTTACGTATTCTACATCGCCTGATTAGCGAAGATATTCTGCGCGATTTATACCGCTATGATGACGAAGAGTTTGAAGGTGAAGAAAAAGCACACATGGCGCATATTGATGCGATGGTAAAAATGCATGCAATTGCGCTTGGGCAGCTTCCCACGCTGTTTGAAGGTTCAGATCAAGCGATACAAAATACTCAGCGCATGACTCGCTTACTGATGTGGCATTTTTACGCGATTGCCTTTCACTTAGAACAAACGGTAGATTTGGAAATCCATTGTGCGGAAGTGGAAAAACTGATCGCAGCGCAACCGGAAAATGCGCTTGCGTGGTCGACTCAATTAACGGAACTGCTTTATCGTTACGCAGAAATCTAAACTATTGATGATCAGCAGAGGCTTCTGCTCAAAAGTAAAATGCCTCTGCTCATCCACTGAATAGCCATCCAACTGATTTAACAAGCTTATTTGGCCAGGTGGGTATATTCAATAATGACCTGATTACCTTCCACATAAACGCGCTTTATATCACCATCCACAGTGATCCGATTTTGCAGATGCACCAATTTTTCGCCTGAACGAGTTTTATGCTTCAGTGTCGGTAAAACATTATGCGGTTCGACATGCAGATGCTGGCAAAAACGGCTAACAAAAGACATGGAGAGTGGTGCATCACCTCTGAGTAGATCAGAGAATTCGACCTGACTGACACCAAGACGCTTAGTCATCTCCATCTGAGTCATATGCATTTTGGCTTTTTTCGTCATCCAGACATCATACAATGCCTTACGGTCTTCTTGGTTTAGTTCCATTTCAGCCTTCCTCCTCACCCAGTATTGTGAATGGCCGATACCATGCCAGAATTTTTTAGGCTGCGTGTCAATCTGATGTGAGTTTGCGATACGGGTTGATCAACAAACCACAAACTGAGATCAATATCTCAATTTGTGGTGAGCCTTTTATCGATAAAAGTGAGGTTGGAGTTAAAACCAACCCGAGAATAACAGCTTGAACCAATCGAGCAGCCGTTTGAAAAAGCCACCTTGTTCTACCGATTCTTGGGCGACTAGTTTCGCTTCGCCCACTTTTTCTTCATCGATGTAATACAAGATCGCACCGACTGGATCCCCCTTAGCAATAGGCGCTTCCAAGGTTTTATCAAGCTGAATCACAGCATTGAGCTTCTTAACATCACTGCGTGGTAAAGTGAGATAGATCGTATCAGCACTACCCAAAGCCACCTCATTTTTATCGCCATACCAAATCCGCTGATGTTGGATCACCGTCTCTTTTTGGTGTGGGCTGACGGTTTCAAAGAATCGAAAACCATAGCTAAGGAGTTGTTTACTTTCAGCTTCACGAATTTTGGTGCTTTTAGAACCCATTACCACTGAAATTAAACGCATGTCACCGCTCGTAGCAGAGCTTGCCAAACTGTAGCCAGCTCCACTGGTGTAGCCCGTTTTCATTCCATCCACATTCATACTGCGATCACGCAATAAGCCATTACGGTTATGCTGAGTAATGCCGTTGTAAGTGAATGAAAGCTCACTGTACAGAGGGTAAATTTCCGGTAAATCTCGGATAATGGCTTGCCCTAATAGCGCTATATCATAAGGTGTGCTGTACAAATTCGGGTTATCTAGCCCATGTGGGTTGGCGAACGAGCTATTATTCATGCCCAATTGCTGTGCCCACGAGTTCATTAAGCTAACAAAAGCGCTTTCCGACCCCGCCACATGCTCGGCAATCGCGACACTCGCATCATTCCCTGATTGCACAATCAGGCCGCGATAGAGATCCATCAAATTGACGTAACTGCCGACTTCAATAAACATTTTCGATGAGTCAGGGAATTTCTTAGCCCATGCATTGTTGCTGATCCGCACTTGGTCTTGCGCATGGATATTGCCACGCTTCATCTCTTGCCCAGCAACATACGAGGTCATTAATTTGGTTAAGCTGGCAGGGTTCAATTTTTGATGAGCATTGTGTTCGACCAAAACTTTACCGGTGTGAAAATCGATTAATACATACCCATTGGCCGCCAATTGTGGTGGCTCCGGAATAACGCTCAGTGCGGAAAAACCCAACGTTGGCACAAATGCCATACAAGCCATTGAAAATTTAACGAGAAACTTGGTGTTGGTCATAACGTATCCCCCTATAAATGCTAAGCAAGCAGTATAACCAACCCAAAATTTAGCACAGCGTCTCTTTACCAACTCTTACAGTTGTCACTTCAGGCTTACATTGTGTTACATGCTTCATCACCTAAGTGCGGCTTATTTCGCCAATAAATGCGTCAAGATGGCTGCGTGTCGTATGTGGATTCATCAACACCACTTTTTCACCCGGCAAATGTAAGCACTGCCCATTTCGGTCATAGTGGGTACGGCTCAAGGATTCAACCCAGCTACTGTTCAGTGTTTGACCCTTGCGCCCTAAAAAATGGCTACGATGGTACAAGGTGTGAGTGACAAGTTTTTCGATATAGTCAGGGTGCTGGCTTAGATCCATCTCTAACGCAAAAGCATCGCGTGCCGATTTCACACTGTTCGGGTAAAGCCGAAAAGCTACACTTGGGCCGCGATTATGCTCGGCAATCAATTTGCAATGCGGCAAAGTGGCCAATTGTGCACGTAAGTAATTGGCGTTTTGTAAGCAGTGTGCCAAGAGAATTTGATACCCTTCAACCCCCATCATCTGCAAAGCGGAATACGCGGAGAATACACCTACGGCACTGCGAGAGCATTCAATCGTAGCTTGCAAATGTGTTTCTTGCTGTCGCGCAGTTTCAAAATAAGAGTAGTAGCTCGGATCCGATTTAAGCACTTGTAAATCATGGCTGTTCTTTATCATTACCAAACTTGAGGTATAGGGAACATAGCCCCACTTTTGAAAATCAACAGTGAACGAATCCGCCCACTGCAACGCTCGAATTTTAGGTAACCACTCCGCTATCGCTGCCAGAGTGGCAGAATTGATCGCTAACGGGTTGGCTTGCAGATCGTAGCTAGAAAAGAACAATATGCTCCACCCTACTGCAGCATCAACATGAATGTGGGGCTTACGAGCGATGCCGTACTGATGACAAAGCGATTCTCGAATATCGTAAACCGCTTTGACATCATCCAAAGCAAAAGTGTCTGTAGTACCGAATGTCAGCATAATCGTGGGCACCAGTTGCTGCTGTTCAAAGCACTGACTGAGCTGGCGATGTAGATCGATCAGGTCAATCTCATTGTTGTCAGCCACTCGCACACGAATAACTTGTGACTGCACATTCACCCCCAATAGAGCCAAGTTAGTCATATTCGAATAGTGACCAGCCTCCGAGTTCAACATTTTAAACGAGCGTGTACCGAAGCCTTGGGAAATCGATTCGGGTATGGCTTTACGCAAACCGAGAAGGTAGCCATATAAGTTGCAGAAAGTTCCTCCTTGCGTAAAAATCCCCGTTGCTTGCTCAGTTGAATATCCCACCAGCGAAGCCATCTGACGAACTACAAGCTTCTCTAGCTCTGCGGCAACGCCAGCGTATTCCGCATACACCAGGTTGGGGTTGGCAATCATTGCCAACAACGCGCCGTGAATCGCTGGATCACAGGGTGTGGAGATCACATTTTCCACTGCGCGCGGATCATCCCAGTTTTTCGAATGCTGCGCCGCATACAGTGCCAATTCATCAAATGGTTGGTTCTGACAACGTGAAAAACGGGGGATGTCATCCCTCGTGGTCAGTTGTTTGAACAAATGATGATCATAAGCCGATGGTGCCCGACGTGATTGCAACAGCGGTTGAATTTCTAATGAGCGATACAACGGCCAAAGATCTGGATCACGAGTGAAAAACTTGGCTTTCACGGCGTTGTAATGCTGTTCGAAGCAGGAATGAAGCGGATTGTCCTGTAAGGACAATCCGCGAGCAGATAATGCATGGCTCATGATAAACACCCTAATTAACGCAGTTTAAACTTGCCAACTAGCCGCTCTAATTCATTGTTGGACATCGAAAGTGATTCCGTTGCGCCGACCGTTTGACGACCGCTAACCACCAGTGACTCCACAATCTCTCGAATTGACAACATGTTACGGCTCAATTCTGCTGCCACGGTGCTTTGTTGTTCGGTAGCTGCCGCAATTTGAGTGCTGAGATCATCAATATCACGCACTGATGCGCTCATCATATTCAAGCTGCCTGACACTTCTGAGGTTTTGTCTGCTGTGGTTTGACATTGCTGTTTGGTACGCCCCATAGCCACCACTACGCCATCGGTTCCCTCAAGCAATTTACTCAACATATCAGAGATTTCTGTGGTGCTGTTTTGCGTTCTTGCGGCCAAAGCTCGTACTTCATCAGCGACCACAGCAAAACCACGCCCTTGCTCCCCTGCTCTTGCCGCTTCAATCGCCGCATTCAAAGCAAGAAGATTAGTTTGTTCTGAAATCGCACCAATCACACTCAACACCTCACTGATTTTGTTGGCATCTCGGTTCATGCTAGTGATGCTTTCTGACATTTTTTCAACGTCATTGACCAAGGAAGTGACTGTAGATACCGCATTGTTGACGATGACTAAAGATTGCTGAGCTTCTTTACTTGCTCCTTCGGTGATCTGGTTCGATTGAGTCACACTTTCCGCTACCGTACGCGCACTTTCACTCATCTGAGTGATCGCGGTAACCACCTGATCCGTTTCTGATGAGTGCGTCATCAACATTTGTTCATTCTCTTTTGCGGTATGGCTTAGCTGCTCGATACTGCTTGAAATCACCTGAGTTGCATCGGAAATTTGCAGCATCATATCTTGTAAATTGCCAGAGAAACGGTTAAACCCAGCACCGATTTGTGCCAAATCATCATTTCCATTAACCTCAAGTCGTCGGGTTAAGTCGCCACTTCCTTGTGCTAAGTCGAGTACGGCTGCTTTCAAACGTAACAAAGGCTTGTAGATTTGGTTGATGATTAAAATGATCGCCCCAATACTGATCGCAATTAATACAAGGCCTGTGGTAAATGCGTCTCTCACGGCAATATCCACATCGGCTAGCGCTGTGGCTTTATCCACAAACACCATCAGGGTCCAATACATGTCATCGGTCAAGTTGACGCGCTTATAGTAACCATCAAACTCAATTCCCAAGTAAGGAAAGGAGAGATGGCCGCTCTCTTGGCGATGAAAGCCTTCTTCCATCTCACGAAATGAGGGGCTCACTTGAGAAGGTGTTCGTCCAATATCCGTGGGATCATCGCTCGCAAAAAATACGGCATGTTTATCCGTCAGTGTTGCTGCGCCACCAGCAAAACGCATATTACTCACCTGACTGATGATGTCATCGAGTTGAAAATCACCCAACAAAGCGCCGACAAACTGCCCTTGGACCACTAATGGGCTGACCGCACTGATCACTTTTTTGCCAGTCACTTGGTCTTGGTAGATTTCCGTTAAGAATGGGGTTTGGCGGTTTTTAGCCTGTTGATACCAATCCCGCTCCGTAAATGTAAACCGCCCTGTAGTAATGCCTCCATCCTTATCCAAAGACATGTAGGAACGACCATCTTCATACGCTACGATCACATTCGTTATTTGTGCAGCTTCGCCTAATAAACGTACTTGATTAAGATTATCGGCATCTGAAAGTTCAGGGTTAAACAGTTTTGCACCACGAGATACAGCCTCATATCGGCTTTTAACCCAAAACTCTAATTCAGAGACGTGGTAGTTAAGCTTGTTTTGTGTTTCGTTGGTTAACGAATCAATCATCTCTCGTTTGAGAGATAACATATTTATCGTACCCAGAATAACCAGCGATAGCGTTACCAATATCACTACGCTGGTGTAGATTCTTGCTTTAAATCCTAGAGTCATAACTCCCCCTGCCTTTTCAAGCATTCAATCGCGAATCGCGGTTCCTCTTCAGGTGGAGTCGTGTTTTAGACTTAGAATAAAAATGGATAACACGAAGAGCCACCTAGCCAACCTTTAAAAACTGGTGCATAGATTGGAGATATGCAAGTGCTATCACAAAAATGTCAAAATTCGCTGAGACAAGGTATGCCGCTAATCAGTCAGCATCTGTTCGGCAATCCATTCATTTTTCAGTCAAATTCACTTCTAGCTCTAAATGCCTAACCGAATAAAAATAAATCAACCAAAAGATGCATGACTTCTTGCCTGAGAATTATTCCGTAAGGCATCAATAGCATTCAGGCTTATTAATGAGTCGAGTCACATTTTTTACACTTACTTTCTAGAATAAACTACTTGTACAACCTAGCTCTGTGGTAGTTGTGTGCAGCTTAAGTGTGTTAAATCGGTTTCATGTATGAGTAACTAGGCTACCTTTAACTTATGTACGAGTTCTTTTTTCTCTGCGCTCATTGCTATTAATAGGTCACTTACTGAGATGCCCAAGAATCTGGCCCAAGCTGCGGCCTCACTACTTCAACTAGAACACATAGGGATCAGCCAATACGACCTCTCACAACTCTTGTGTCAGCATTTGAGTACCATCTTACCGATCGAGGGTATACAGTTTTGCCACCCAGCTGAAATGGCACTGTGTGTGCACCATGAGGGAGCTTGCCTCAATGAGCATGATTTTCACGACAAACTTGACCGAACATGGTGGCAATGGCTCTCAACACTGAGACGAGACTCGGGATTTGTTGCTATTCCTAACCACTTACTGGTAAGTGACCAATTTGCTTTAGCGTGTCGCCTATCATTTGAAGAAGAACACTCTAAGGTTCTGATTTTGTTGCTAGGTAATAGCCAACATTTCCAAACCTACTCAGATGAATGGCATATGTTAGCCACCGTTTTACAACAATTTTGGTTAACTCAATCCATTAAACTTCTGGCGGCCGAGAAGCGCCGTGCTGTTGATCATCAGTATGGATTGATCCTAAACAAGCTACAGACACAGACGCGCCGCCATCAAGCGATGAGTAAGGTTGCCTTAGGGGTTGCTGCACTAACCGCAACGCGAACGGAATTTGATCTGCTAAAAGAAAGTGTCAAACTTTTGCGCGAAGAACTCGGCATCGATCGAGTTGGCACATTCTTAATTGAGCATAAAGCGAGCCGTTATCATGGCATTTTTGGTACGGATGATCAGGGTTGCTATCGTGATGAATCGAATGATTACTACCCTTACACCCAGCTTGATCCTCGTTTTTTATCAGTGCTCAGCAATCCCAACATTTGGTTTCACTTAGTCACGGATATTACTTTGTACCATTTGCAACAGCCGATTGGCCATGGTTGGAACGCCATGGTGGTTCTGCGCAATGAGTCACTCGAACCCCTTGGCTGGATAGCCATGGATAATTTGCTCACTCAAAAACCTTTTGATAACAATATTCAAGAGGCTTTGGAAGTCTTTGCCAAAACCGTTTCTCGAATTTTGGTTGAGATCCGACATAACAATCGGGTGCGCATGATCAGCCAAGCACTTCAGCTTATGTCTCAAGCCAGAAATTCGTTAGAAATTTGTCGGCAAGCAGTCGAAATATCAGTATCCCAACTCGATATTGATCGAATTGGGATCTTTTTGCCCTGTGACACAGACCCAGATCTACTGCTAGGAACTTATGGGGTGGATACCGATGGCGTGATCCGTGAAGAAAGCTATTTCTCCATGCCTTATCCAAAAACCCCTTTGTTTGACCAAGCCTATGCAAATCCGAATACTTTGGTGATCCTGAACGATGTCCCCTTGTGGCATGATAGGAAAATCGTCGGCCACGGTTGGAATGCCGCCATTGCTTTATCGGTTGATAATCAGCTGATTGCACTCATTTGTGCCGATAATTTGCTACGCCAACGCCTACTCTCAGAGCATCAACATGAGCTCATACAGCTTTTTACTCGTAATTTCGGTGAAATGTTGGCAAGGCTGCGCGGACAAGAAAAACTCGAAAAACTGAATAAAACCCTCGAAGAACGCATAACCGAACGCACCAAAGAGCTACAAAGCCTCAATCAAAGATTGGCACAAGCGGCTCGTACCGATAGCTTAACGCAACTCTACAACCGACGTGCTTATGAGGAGTTCATTCAAGAATGTTGGCAAACCCACCAAGGGCAACTGCCCATCACCCTCGCCGTTATGGATTTAGATGGTTTTAAAGCAGTTAACGACCAGTTAGGACACCAAGTTGGAGATGAAGTTTTAAGACTCTTTTCCAATCTACTCCGTGAAACCTTTCATCACCCTTCGGTTCGAATTGCTCGTTTAGGCGGCGATGAATTTGCCGTGATTATGTCGGATCGCGAACCACCGTCGCACTTGGCTTTGTTAGCTCAAATTATTACTGAGTTTGAGCTCAAAACAGCGCAGCGTTTTCAGGATCTTTCCGTTTCAATTGGCGCCGCTAGTGTTGTTCCAAATGCAGAGATGAATACGGACAGTTTCTTTAGCCTTGCTGATCAAGCACTTTATCAAGCAAAAGCGAGTGGCAAGAAGCAATTGGTTGTCTATCCTTTAGCTCAAAATGATCCTGCTTGGATGATTAACCTATAGGGCATACAAAAAAGCCTGACATTCGTCAGGCTTTTCTTATTGATGCTTCGCGTAAGCGAAAAGCGCGTTACTCTTCATCTTTCTTGTTGGATGCCCAAACGTAAAGCAATTCCAGAGCAATCGTTGCACCTGCCAGTGAAGTCAGGTCGCTTTGATCGTAAGGAGGAGACACCTCCACTACATCCATACCGATCAGGTTGATGCCTTTCAGTGCACGGATGATTTTCAGGATTTTGTCTGACGTTAAACCACCACACACTGGTGTACCCGTACCCGGTGCGAAAGCTGGATCCAGACAGTCAATGTCGAATGTCAGGTAAACCGGCTTATCACCTACGATGTGGCGAATTTGCGCCACGATCTCTTCGACAGACATGTCGTTGGCTTGCATCGCGTTAATCACGTTGAAGCCGTGACCTTCTTGTTTGTATTCCGTACGAATACCCACTTGCACCGAGTGCTTAGCCGAGATCAGACCTTCTTTTGGCGCATGGTAGAACATGGTGCCGTGGTCATACGCACTGCCGTTCGCGTAAGTGTCAGTGTGTGCATCAAAGTGGATCAACGCCATTTCACCATAGTGCTTAGCATAAGCACGCAGGATTGGCAGAGTGATGAAGTGATCACCACCCAGTGCCAGCATAGTTTTGCCACTTTTCAGAATTTCGTTGGTCGCCGCTTCTAAACGGTAAGTGAAATCTTCTGCATCACCGCAATCAAAAACCAAATCGCCCGCATCAACCACGTTGATCTTTTTGAACAGGTTGAAATCCCAAGGGAACTTCTTACCTTCCCATGCTAGGTTCACTGAAGCACGACGAATCGCGTCTGGCCCCATACGAGCACCCGGACGACCTGAAGTCGCCATATCCAAAGGCACGCCAAGTACCACGACATCAGCGTTAGTATCTACTGGATTACGCACATAAGGACGACGGACAAACGTCATCGCGTTTGAGTAGAGTGAATAATCAGTTTTAGTAAACAAATCATTCATTTAGAAATCCTCTAAGTAAGTATAGCCGCTTAGGCCTAATTCAAGTTCCGCCAATACGGTTTCTTGTTCTTCTTTGGCAACACGTTGAGAAACGAGTTGACGATAGTTGGTGCGAATTTTATCTACGTCGATGTGAACGTAGCGCATCATATCTTCAACCGTGTCGCCTTCATTGATAAAGGCAATTTCAGAATCACCATTATCGTTAATGTTTACCACTACGCTGTGTGTATCACCAAACAGGTTATGCATATCACCCAAGATTTCTTGGTATGCACCAACGAGGAAAAAGCCCATCAGGTAAGGTTTGTCGCTTGTCCAAGCTGGCACAGGCAGTGTGCTTTCAATGCCTTGGCCTTCCACGTACTGTTCAACCGCACCGTCTGAGTCACAAGTGATGTCGAGCATCACTGCGCGGCGATCTTCCATCTCTTCCAAGCCAGAAAGCGGCAGCACTGGGAATACTTGGTCGATACCCCAAGCATCTGGCAGTGACTGGAACAGTGAGAAGTTCACGAAGAACTTGTCCGCCAAACGCTCTTGCAGCTCATCCAGAATCGGGCGATGGAAGCGGTTTTTGTTGCTCATCTTCTGACGCAGTTCATGGTAGATACGCAGTGACAACTGCTCTGCCCATGCGCGGTGCTCAAGGTTCAGTACCCCGGTTGCAAACTGGCTGTGCGCTTCAGAAAGATCGCTTTGCGTGTCGTTGTAAATTTCAATCAGTGCGCGGTCATCGGTACCGTGCTGCACTTCTTCAAATCCACGCCACATGTTTTTAATCAGCATTGGAGATTCTGCATCCGGTGCAGGAATATCTTCTGGTGAATACGCTTCGGTACCGATTACGTTGGTGATCAACACCGCGTGGTGCGCCGTGATCGAACGACCGGATTCAGAAATGATCACCGGACGCGGTTGACCGTACAGGTTACATACATCACTGACTGTGCTCACGATGTTACGCGCGTATTCGTGCAGACCGTAGTTCATAGAGTTGGATGACTGGCTACGCGTACCATCGTAATCCACGGCCAAGCCGCCGCCGACGTCGAAGAAATCAATGTGTGCACCCAGCTCACGCAGTTCACAGTAGAAACGTACCGCTTCGTTCACACCATTACGTACGTCGCGAATGTTCGCCATTTGTGAACCTAGGTGGAAATGCACCAATTGCAGCGCTTCCAGTTGATCTTCCGCTTTCAAGCGGTTAATCACGGTGAGTACTTGTGATGCAGCCAGACCAAACTTCGATTTTTCACCGCCGCTCGATTGCCATTTACCCGCACCTTGAGAAGCCAGACGAATACGCAGACCCAGACGTGGTTTCACGCCAAGACTTTTCGCTTCTTTCAGTACCAGATCCAGTTCTGACAGTTTTTCCAGAACGATAAAGACTTTGTGACCCAGTTTTTCACCGATCAGTGCCAGACGAATGTACTCTCTGTCTTTGTAACCATTACATACAATCACTGAACTGGCTTGCTGAGCCATTGCCAACACCGCCAGAAGCTCAGGCTTACTGCCCGCTTCCAAGCCGAGTTGTTTGTGTTCTAATTCGGCCTGACTGGCCAGAATTTCGTCTACTACCTCTCTTTGTTGGTTCACTTTGATGGGATAAACCAGCAGGTATTTATTCGGGTAGTCGTACTCTTCAATCGCCTGATTGAAAGCGTCACAAATGTTGTGCACGCGTTGATGCAGGATCTGCGGGAAGCGTACAAGCACAGGCAAATTTAAATCACGCGCTTCGAGCTGTTTAACAATTGAGCTTAATTGCGTTTGATGAGCTTTGTCTTTTCTCGGCGATACATACACTTCGCCTTGATCGTCAATGCCAAAAAAACCTTGGCTCCAGTAATGCACATTGTAGTCAGCGCGAACGCGGTCTAATTTGGATGGTTGTTCCACATCGTATCTCACAAAAACAGAGAGGATTACAATGATTTCATCGGTTGAAATCACACCTGACACCCTAGATGTCACGCGCTTTATCGGTGAAAAGCTAGGGTGTGTCTAATGATAATAATTTGTCGTTATGACAACTGTTAGTTATCACACATAAACTTGCATAAATGTCTTCATTTCATTCATTTTTTCTGGTGGGCGCTTGATGCCACCGAACACAGTCACACTTCAAAGCGTTGGCAATATTGGCTCGGCGTTACACCGCGCTGTTTTTTAAACATGCGATTAAAACTGGCAACATGCTGATAGCCCAATCGACGAGCAACTTCGTCAATCGGCACTTTACGACTGAGCAAATTCACCGCGATATTACTTAATACATAACCTAGCACGATTGAGTAACTCATCCCTAAACCATGTAAACGCCGTTGACACTGTTGAGTAGAAAGACCAAGCAACTCTGACACTCGTTCTAGGCTAGGGTAACCATAATGACAAGCATAGTTGATGGTTTCATACACCACTTTGTGCTCATCGGTCGGATCAGGCATGTTGAGAAAATCATCTAATTCTTGGTAGCTCATCGCTAAAGATTTCGCTTTAGGACGGTGCTGCATCTGAGTCGCTAGACGATGATTAGCATGGAACCAAATCTCGACCCTCGGTTGGTTCCATTCCACTTCGCAGCCAAAATAGTCCCGATACAAATTTCGGTTGTCTCTCTTACCAGGAAGATTTACGCGCATGGGGGCAAAACTTTCCCCTAAATATTCTCGCAATACCTTCAACATAAACGTCGCCATGCGAATTCCATCATGCACTTTCATCTCAGTTTGGATCTGCGGGTTGCGGTAAATCCATTTTAAAATCGGTCCAACCTGTGCCCCAACCATGGAGCATCCTGATTGAACTGTACTGAAACCGTAGTTAATACGTCGAATTGTCGAAGCGAGATCCTCTCCAGAAAAAAACCAACGATGAGCAGGCAATGTCATATCCAGCACCGTATCTTGGGCAGCCTTAAGCAAAAAATCCGGATCTTTTGTCGCTTGCTCCATACGCTGATACCAAAGATTCACTTCATTAGCGGGGATCAAAGTCATCGGCAGACGAAAAACGGATTCCGGTAAACCACTACAGCCGTCCGGTAACAGATACCTTTGCTTGAGTTTCAAATGCAGATAGGAAAAACCTATCGCTCGTAAGAAGTACATACTCAACACACCAAACGAAATACAAATCACATCAAATACTAACGTATTTTGATCTCTTTGGTTACTTTAACCAGCGCTTGATTTGTAATATGCACAATGCGCGCTCCCTTGGTTATGGAGCATGATATGAGTCTTTTTAGCGTTCCTTTTGTCGATACTGGTAGTGATACTGCCCTACATTTTGTTGCAGGTTTTGTCTTGATCGCCTCCGTTGCAGCCGGCGTCTATGGTTTTTGGAAATTGCACGAAATCCCTATCAATAAAGCTCATAGTAAAGACCACCATCAAATCGGTTTAATCACTGCCTTAACCTGGATTGGCTTTCTTTGGCATTGGGTTTGGGTTGTCGCCGTTATTCTTGCTTTTGTGGATATGGATAAAGCCATCTTGCATCTAAGGGAAACTTGGCGTCATGGCAGCCTCGATGAAAAGCAAGATGAAACAACATCACAATCCCCAACCAAGGAGCATTCAGCATGATCGAAGGCTTAGCCGTTTGGGCACTGTTTATCTACCTGTTGCGTTTGGTCGGTATGCCGTGGAACAAAGTCACCAAAAGTTTTGCCTACTTAGGAGGCATTGGCTGGCTGATGTTTGTGTGGGTTGGTCTTATCAACTACACGCCAATGGATATTTCTGGCGGTTCAGTGGTGCAATCGCCTCATATTCAGCTTCGTCCTGATTCACCGAATGTCACGGGCAAAGTGAGCAAAATTTACATTGAGCCAAACCAAACCATTCAAAAAGGGCAGTTGATCTATGAGATTGATGCAACGCCTTACCAAATTGCGTTCAATCAAGCCAAAATTGCTGAAAACGCCGCCAGTGTGGCTTTGGATAGTGCCAAAGGCGATGTTGAGATCGCAAAAGCCAGTTATCAATCCATGCTGAAAGACATCACGGTATCGCAAAGTCAGCTAGCTTCTGCCCGTGAAGATTACTTGCTACAAAAGAAGATGCTGGAGCGTTATCGCGAGCAAAACCGCGTGGTGAAAAACACCATCACTCAAGCGGATATGGATAAACAAAGCACTACCGTGCAAGTGGCAAAGCAGAATTTGACCACTATCGAATCACAACTGGCGAAAAAACAAGTCGATGCCGATAAAGCAAAACTTGCGATTACTCAGGCGCAACTGACCATCACCCAGCGTGAAAACGATCTGAGCAATGCCCGCGAAACTGTGGCTAAGGCACAGTGGGATTTAAACAGCACTCAGGTTTACGCCCCTGCCGATGGCTTTGTGACCAACTTCATTCTGCGCGAAGGGCAGCGAGTCGCCATGATGCCGCGTTTGCAAATGTACACCAACGAGAAGTACGTGCTGATGCGCGTGAACCATCAAGCGATTCGTAACATTAAAGCTGGGCAACTCGCCGAGTTTGCTTCCTCGGTTTATCCGGGCAAAATTTTTTCAGCAACGGTGGAAGGCATTGTTGAAGCGACAGGAGAAGCACAAAGCAATTTGATGGGCTTTGATCAAAACGTTGCCGCGACAACCGCGCAAAACCTGCGTAACAAACACCATTTTGTTCGCCTCAAAATTGCCGAACCTGAAGGTTATGATCTCCCTGTGGGGTCTGTCGGACTGGCTTGGGTCAGCGGTGAAAAGCCAATTTCATTTCTCGCTTTCCTTGATGTGATCCGCGGCATCATCATCCGCATGAAATCACAGCTGTATTTCTTTTACTCCATCTAACATCGCTCATTAATTTGCCATCTCAATCAAAGAGGTGGCAAATTCACCACTTCGCCACTGATTCACCTCTTTTCACTTGGCTACGCATTGTAATTACATACAATTCCGTTATGGTAATTTCTCCACTTAAGTGAGAAGCAAAATGGATTACTTAGCCTTACTACAAGAAAATTATAAATGGTTGATGACGATGATCATCATCCTTTTTTATCCACCCATTTCGCGGGTTACTTTACGCTTATTTGAAAGCATGATTACCGGAAGAGTGGATATTCACCGCCTTAAACGAGCTCGTTGGCTGATCCGCACCTTACTGTTTCTGGTGATGCTATTTACCACCTTAATTCTATGGGGAGTGGAATTACGCGGCCTACTTGTCGTGGGTTCATCACTGTTTGCTTTACTTGGGGTCGGTTTATTTGCAGGCTGGTCACTACTGAGCAACGTAACGGCATTTTTGATTTTGTTCGTCCAAAACCATTGCCGAATTGGCAGTTGGGTGCGAGTCATCGATGGCGGTAACTTTATCGAAGGGAAAATCATCGATATGGCGCTGCTCAATGTTGAGTTAGAAACCCTTGATGGTCATCGCGTGCTTTACCCCAACAACCTATTTATTGTTCGCCCTGTGATTGTCTTGAAGAAGGCACCCGAGAAAGCGGCCAAAAAGCCAGAAAGAAAACAGCTACCTAAGGGATTGTAAATTTGACCGAATACCAAGACTTATCTCAACAAATCGAACTGATCGCCACCGCAGAAGAATCCGAACAGCCTCATCTGTTGGGTGAGATGGTGGAAAATGGCTTAGATGAAGGCTCCATTGCCCTGATTCTAGAAGCGTTTCCCGTTGAACAACGGGTGCGCTTATGGCGTAGTTTGCCGTTAGAAATGCACATTGATGTGCTGACCGAAATGCGCGCCGAAGTACGTATCTCCGTTATCAAGGCGCTGTCGGAAATCGAGTTAAAACTCACGCTGGCAAAACTGGATAACCTTTCGCTGATCGAGTGGGAAGACTCACTCCCCGATGACATCATCAGTGAAGCGTTAAGCCTTATTAACCGCGATGAACTGGAGCTATACGACCAAGCCAACGAGTTTGCGGATGACGAAATTGGTCACTGGGCGGATCGAAAAGTTTACACCTTACCTTTTAGCATCAGTGTTCGCCGGGCCAAGGTCCTGTTAGACAAATATCATTATGAATCCCCCCAATACATTTACCTGATCAACAAAGCCAAAAAATTCCGTGGCTTGGTGAGCTTTAGTGATGTATTGCAAGCCGAAGAAACCACGCAACTTAAAAGTCTGTACCGAGAAGAAGTGGTGACTCTCAATGCTCAGCAAACATTATCTGATGCTGTAGACGCGCTTGAGCACACCACTTTACCTATCGTCCCTGTTCTGAGTGATGATGAGACCTTGATCGGTGAAATTGACTGGCATTTTGCACTTAGCGTGCAACGTGAACTGTATGAAGCACGCTTGATGGCGGGTACGGGTATGGATGAAGGCGATGACCTGTTCGCACCTGTACTGAAGAGCTCAAAAAAACGTGGGCTTTGGTTGGGCATTAACTTACTGACCGCGATTCTTGCCTCCATCACCATTGGCCTGTTTGAAGATGTGATTTCGCAAGTCGTGGCCTTAGCAGTACTGATGCCGATTGTGGCTTCCATGGGCGGCATTGCGGGTAGCCAAACCTTAACCTTGATGGTGCGCGCAATGGCGCTCAATCAGATCACCGTGGGTAACCGTTTTGCTTTGCTGAAAAATGAGCTAGGAATTGGCTCGATTAATGGTCTAGTCTGGGCGTTGATCATCGGCGGAATGGCCGCACTTTGGTTCCAAGAACCCGTTATCGGAGCCACAATTGCTCTAGCCATTGTGGTTAACATTATTACCGCAGCATTATTTGGTGTGCTGATCCCAATCATTTTGGATAAGTTCAAACTCGACCCTGCCCTGGCAGGTTCCGTTATCCTCACTACCGTGACAGATGTGGTTGGCTTTTTTGCTTTCCTCGGCACCGCCAGTCTGGTGATGTTGTAGCATTCCCTAGGCATAGCGTGACGGCTATGCCTTTCTTTCCTCACTTTGTCGCCCTGTTTTGCCTCTTTTTTTATATCCTTTGCTTGAAGCGTCTCCCATTTCCCATCTTCCGTTTTGCAATATTTGCAATTTGCAATCGCAAAATGCAACCAAATGAACAGCAACTCGGTAAAAACGTACGAAATTCACATAAAACAACGCATGCAAACGTTGGCACAGATACTGCATTATTAGTAATGACCCTTAATTAAGCCGAGGGTCACCTAGCCAACTGACGTTGTTAGTGAATGAGATTGTTCACATTGATTTATCAGCCAATCGTACCTTTTGCGATTGGCTTTTTTCTTTTCAGATTATCCTCAAATTAATCGTTGTTCCCACTCACGAATCCTTAGAATAGCTCGTGCGATAGGCTCTTGGCGTCACGCGACTCCATGCTTTAAAACGCGTACTGAAATTCGCAGCATTCGGATAACCCACCATTTCACCAATCTGCTGAATAGGCCAATCCGATCGTGCTAACTCACGTGCAGCGTATTCCATGCGCAGTCGGGTGAGATGAGCGCTCGGGTTGCGACCTAAATAATGCAGGCAGAGGCGGTGTAAATGCGCGACAGAGCAAGGCACCAACGCAGCCATGGCGCTGACGGACCATTCTTTGTGCAGCTGTTTTTGTACTCGTTCAAACATTCGATTAAGCCGAATCTGTGCACGAGGCATCTGCCGCTCCCCCGGTGTCGCCAATAACAGCTCAATTTGCTCAACGGCACGTTGTGCAACGGGCTGGCCGATCTCATCGGGCAGAATTTGCGCTCGCAATAAGGTTTGAATGCAGGCGTACATCACATCTGCAGCTGGCGTGAATCCATACTGGATCTGCTCGCCAAGATGATTCGGCCACTCTCGTTGTGCGGAAAGAAAAAGCCAAGCTAACTGCCAGTTTTCCTCTTCAATGCCAAAGCCATTCTCCACACCGGAGGGGATAACCATCAGTGAACCAGGTTCAAGAAGATACCGGTGGTCTTGGCTGTTCAACCAGCCTTTTCCACGAATCGTAAACAGCAGCATATGCTGCTTGGGAGATTTTCGATAAACATTGAAGGATTCGCGACAGGTTGCAATACCACACTGCACTATGCCGCTCTGCTCTAGCTTAAGCACATGCTCTTGATCGATGACCTCATGTTGGGTTTTCTCTGAGATCAGATAACTTTCTTGCTTTTCATGCATGATGAGATTTTAGCAATAGTTTTGGAGTTTTTTACACAATACTGCGATGACGTAGAGATCTACACTACTCACATTCATTCCAAGGAGTCAGATCACATGATTGTTCACTTTCGCCAGCTCGACCGACCATTTTGGCAAAAATTACTCCAAATCGGTTTACCGGTCTCCATGCAATCCATGTTGTTCTCGCTATTGGGTGTGGTCGATATTTTTATGGTCAGTCAGTTGGGGGAATCCGCTACCGCAGCCGTAGGTGTGGGTAATCGCATTTTCTTCTTCAATTTGATCGTGATTGTCGGCGCAAGTGGTGCGGTCAGTGTGCTCGCAGCCCAATACTTTGGTGCGGGCAATCTTGATGGCGTTCGGCGCACTCTTGCTCAATCGTGGATGATGGCGATTGTGCTGACCTTACCCTTCGCATTGATTTATACCTTGATGCCAGAAACCATTGTGGCTTTGGTTGCCGATGAGCCTCAATACGTTGCTCAAGCCACAGACTATTTATGGGTCACTGGCATCAGCCTGTTTTGCACTGCGTTAGTTGTACCGTTGGAAGGAGCACTACGCAGTATCGGGGAAGCGAAATTGCCTACTCGTGTGAGCATCTTTGCCATCATCGTGAACGCTATCCTTAATGCTCTACTGATCTTTGGTTTGTTTGGATTTCCAGAGCTCGGCGTATTAGGGGCAGGTTTAGGCACCACATTATCGCGCCTGTTTCAAACCGCATTACTGTTTGTGCTGGTAAAACGCCGTTATGCCCACCTACTCCCCAATCGAAATCATTGGCAAGAGAGTGTGCAACGCCGCCACCACCAGCGCTATTTAACGGTGGCTTGGCCAATGCTGATCCATGACAGCGCATGGGCTGCTGGGCTTTTAGTTTATAACGTGATTGTTGGCCAATTAGGTGTGTCGGAGTTAGCCATCATTTCACTGCTCGCGCCCATCGAGAGTGTGTTGATCTCCGCTTTCCTTGGCTTTGCTGTCGCAGCATCGATCATTTTGGGCAATGAGATCGGCGCGCAAAACTATCAACGTGTTGAGAACACCGCGTGGTGGTATGTGATCACCAGTTGTAGCTTGGCCTTACTGCTCGCGTTGCTGTGTATGGTGGCCAAGCCTTTGTTGGCTTGGGTTATCAGCCATAGTCCATTGGAAAACCATCAGTTGGCACTGAATGTTTGCCTTGTCATGGCCTTTGGCATGGTATTTAAAGTGTTCAATATGGTTGGGATTGGTGGCGTGCTGAAAAGTGGCGGAGATATTCGTTACAGCATCTTTATTGATCTGTTTGGGCGGTGGGCATCCCGCTCGCTTACTTGACGGGCATAATATGGGGATGGCCATTGCATTGGGTATTAATGATCATTTGGCTTGAGGAACTGGTTAAAATGGGACTGACCGCGCAGCGTATCAGTTCAAAACGTTGGATTAATAACCTCGTTAGTGAACCCACATCCGAAGTCGTTGCTTAAAAATAAAAAAGAGCGAGTTAATTATCTCTAAACTCGCTCTTACCCTTTCGTTTTAGTATTGCCTAATAAGTAAAAAACTTAGAAACGGTAACCTAGACCTACTGTGTAAGTCATTGCCTTTGAATCAAACAGATGTTCGCTATATTCAACACCACCATTAAGAGCAATACTCTGAGTTAAATTCAGCTCAATACCAGCACCAGCAGCGAAACCACTATCTTCAAAACCTGATGTAACAAAATCACCCGATTTGCGCTTTGCCTCATAAGTAGCATAGCCCAATGTTGCATAACCACTGATCATGTCATTAAAACGGTAGGTTGGGCCAATGTGAAGACTGCCATAAGTACGATCAAAGGTATTAATTTGTACCTGGTTATTCACAATCGTTGCTGTTGTTGATTCATTTAACGTTGTACCAGTTAAACCCACCAACAACCCCAAACGACCGGGTTCATAACGATATTTCAGAGCAAGGCCTGTTAGATTGTCATTAACGCCTTTGATATCTGTCTGCGCATATCCAACACTAAAAGTATGGTCTGCTGCATTAACGTTAACAGAGTGAAACATAGCTGTTACAACGGCAGCAATAGCAATAGTTTTTTTCATTGTTATTTCTTCTTAAAAGATAAATTTAAAATATAAAGATGAACTCAATGGTTCAGGCAAAACCTAAAGTAATACATTCACAAGGTCAATACCTCAATATATTTCAATTTATTTAATTAAGATAATATCCTTTATTTACAAAAAGTTAAAACAACAAAAAAAACAACATGAAACCCATACAATATCAAGTGTATGGATATGAAATTTTGAAACTAACGTTTAAATATCAAACAAATTACAAAATGAAACCATCACACTTTGCCGCACAAATAAAATCATTTTTGTGTAAACCTTTAATTGAATGGCTCCACCACGTCACCGTCACTTTTCCCCACTCTAATAAGATGGCAGGGTGATGAAATTCCTGCTCAGCTAATTCGGCAATTTGATTAGAAAACGCCCAAGCTTGTTTAAAGTTTTTGAAGCGATATATCTTTTCTAACTGACCAATTCCCTCGCGGTGAATAAGTGACCAGCCATCTAACTCACTCAATAATTGTTGCTGCTCTTCAGATGTGAGAGCGATAGCGTCTACACTGCACGCCTCACAACGTAATTCATCCAACATGTTGTTGTTCCTTTGGTTGAAAAAGAGGTGGGAGTAACCCGTCCTTCATTGCTTGACCAACCAACGCCATTAAATCGCGTTGGCTGAGTTGATAAAGTTGAGCAAGATCGGGCAACACGTAATAAATCGGCTGCATGATGTCGATGCGATAAGGTGTGCGTAGCACTTGCATCACATCAAACGGCTCCCGCAACGGAAGCATACTTTCTGAAGCGTAACGTGTTTCTCCCGGTGATGAGAGAATTCCTCCTCCATAGATTTTGGTTTTACCTTGCTCTTGAACTAAACCAAACTCCACGGTGAACCAGTATAACCTTGCTAAAAAGCTGCGCTCTTTAGCAGATGCACAAGCGCCTAACTGACCATAGATCTGAGTAAATGCGGCAAAATCTGGATGAGTAAGCATCGCGCAGTGACCGTAAACCTCATGGAAAAAATCAGGCTCTTGCAAATAGTCAAACTCTTCTCGGCAGCGCAAAAATGTTGCTACTGGGAATTTTCTATTCGCCAGCAGGGCAAAGAAACGATCAAAGCTAATCAATGCGGGAACCGGTTCAACTTGCCACCCCGTTTCACGCTGGAGCACCAGATTGATTTCAGGTAATTGTGGTAGGCGATCCGTGGGCAGACTCAGCATTTGCAAGCCATCTAAGTACGCTTGACAGGCTCTAGATTTCACAACCTCTTGCTGGCGAGTAATTAAATCATGCCAAATTTCATGTTCATTTTTATCCCAGTCAATGTGTCCATGTGGATCAACGGGTTTAGAGTGGTATTGACTCATCGCCCTACTCCTTAACAACTTAATTACATTAAGCCTAACTAGCCCAACTCCGACTGCCAATGGGATCGGATGCAATACCATTACAACCAGCGTAACAATATTTTTACAACTGTACTGTTTTTAGTTATTTTTCATGGGTCTGTTCTAACGCTGGCAAGTTGACTTTCCTATGCTCGAAGACAAAACTTGTTCACAACGTTTAGAGCCGTACCTTCACAAATTAGGGAACGATATGCCATCAACCACACCACTTTGGATACCAAGCCAAGAACGCATATCCACCTCAAACCTGCAGCAGTTTATTCAGCATGTGAACCAGCAAGGAGAGACGCTTGATAGCTATCAAGCTCTGCATCAGTGGTCTATTACTGAAAGCTCGCGATTTTGGCTAGAAGTTTGGCAGTTTTGCGATGTTATTGGGCATCGCGGAGATTGCCTGATGAGTGAAGGGCTTCCTCGTTTTGGTAACGAAATATACCCAGCACGGGATTCTATTTGGTTTCCACAGGCAGAACTTAACTACGCGGAAAACCTGCTCTCTTATGCGTTTCAATATCCCGATGTAACGGCTATTTGGTTTAAAAATGAAAGTGGGCAAACCAAACAGCTAACGTGGCAACAGCTGTGTGATCACGTTTCTCTGATTCAACAATGGCTTATTCAAAATGGAATTGGTCAAGGAGATGTAGTGGCAGGCTATCTTCCCCACTTACCGGAAACCGTTATCGCAATGCTGGCGACAACGAGTCTTGGTGCAATTTGGACGTCAACATCGCCAGATTTTGGCGTAGAGAGCGTCATTGAACGTTTTGGGCAGGTACAACCTAAAATCCTTTTTTGCTGCGATGGTTACACCTTCAATGGCAAGCCATTCTTGATGCAAGAAAGAAATACCCACATCGTTTGCGCGCTACCGAGCCTAGTGAATACTTGTCAAATAGAGTATCTGCAAGAGCCTCAGTTCAGCCCGAATTTGGGTAGCAGTTTCTCGACTTGGCATTCAATCTTAGCGAGCTACCAGCCAAAAGAGCTAAACTATCAACGGGTTGGGTTTAACGACCCGCTCTTTATACTGTACTCCTCAGGCACAACGGGCAAACCAAAATGCATTACGCACTCCGTAGGTGGCACTCTGCTCAATCATTTGAAAGAACATCAGCTGCACTGCGACATCCAGCCGAGAGATCGTGTTTTCTATTACACCACGACAGGCTGGATGATGTGGAACTGGCAAGTTTCTGCATTAGCAAGTGGGGCAACGTTAGTCATTTACGATGGCCATCCGCTCTACCCGCAAGCAAATGCACTTTGGTCTCTGGCTGATGAAGCCAAAATCACCTTGTTTGGCACTTCAGCCAAGTACCTTGAAACCCTGCAAAAATGCCCTTTTTCGCCTAGTGATGACTATCCACTACCGGATCTGAAAACCTTATGCTCTACGGGTTCCGTACTCTATCCCGAACAATTTGATTTTGTGTATGAACACATCAAGGCCGATCTGCATTTAGCTTCGATATCCGGCGGGACTGACATCTGCGGCTGTTTTGCATTGGGAAACCCGCTCTCTCCGGTCTATCGAGGTGAATGCCAAGGCGCGGGGTTAGGTCTAGATATCCTAGCCTTTGACGAACAAGGTGACATTGTCACGGAAAGACGTGGCGAATTGGTTTGCCGTAATAGCTTTCCTAATCAACCGATCGGCTTTTGGCATGACGATGGCTCTCGCTACCAACAAGCTTATTGGGATAAATTTTCGGGTGTTTGGCACCATGGTGACGAAATTGAAATCACAACACACGGCGGTATTGTATTCTTCGGGCGCAGTGATACAGTCCTAAACCCAGGTGGGATCCGTATCGGAACGGCTGAGATCTATCAACAAATCAATGCCCTACCTGAAATCCAAGACTCAATTGCGATTGGCCGAAGATTAGAACGAGATGAGGAAATCATCCTCTTCGTTCAACTGACTCAAGGCGTCATACTTGATGATTCGCTCCAACAGAAAATTCGCACACTATTACGTGAACGCTGTTCGCCACGCCATGTCCCTGCGCACATTTTTGCTCTCAGTGGCATTCCTCGAACCAAATCAGGAAAACTGGTTGAACTGGCTGTTAAGCAAGTTTGCCATGGAGAGAGCGTGAAAAATCTCGGCGCGATCGCTAACCCAGAAGTGCTAAGTGAAATAGAAAACTTACTTTCGGCATGATTGAAAACAACAAAAAAGCCATTTACGTAGATAAATCAAGGCAATTAACGGTTTGTTTTTCGTGCCACAATGCTATTCTTGAGCCAATGATTCAATGCACCGGCTTTTTATGGATTATATTCATCTCTCTCGCTTTAGTTTAAAACACCTCACCGCACTGCATGTTATGCTCAACACTCGCAGTGTTACACAAACCGCAGTCAGGCTTTGTGTCAGCCCTTCAAGTATCAGTAAAATTCTTGCTCAGCTCCGTGAGCTGCTCAATGATGATCTTTTCTACCGCGATGGTAATCAGCTGATTCCAACCCCCTATGTGCAACAAATGGGGCCGACCGTACACCATATTTTGTCAAGCATGAATGGCCTACTGCATTGTACTGAGTTTAACCCGCAGGACTACCAAGGCCACTATCGCTTAGCGATGCGTGAAAGCACCTTGGAGTTATTTGCCCCCAGAGTCACTGCCGTGTTATCAGCCTGCTCACCAGAACTGTCGATGACAGTGCACTCCAAAGAGCATTATGGTTTTGAAGCATTACAAAGTGGACTCATCGATGTCATTCTCTTGCCACACGACATCAGTCAACCGCCAACGTTCGCGCAAGATCTGGTTTGGCAGATCATTGAATCCGATGAGTTGATCTGCTTGATGAGCCCTGCTCACCCACTCGCCCACTCAGAACTCACGGTGCAAGATTATCTCGCTTATAAACACATTGGCATTCTCGATAATGAGCTAAGCGAACCCTATTTTGAAAAGTATTTAACTCAACAACATGAGACTCGACGCATCGCAGTGGCAACGCCAGATTTTGGGGCAGCCGCAATTTTGTGTCGACAGACTTCATTCCTTTTCACCTGTTCAAAAATGTGGGCAGACCACGCGATGCAAGCTCAAGGCCTAATTCAGAAAGTTCTGCCTTTTGAATATGGCAAAGTCGCATACAGCTTAGTTTGGAATAAACCGAGCATGAATGATCGAGCAATTCATTGGCTGTGCCATCAGTTGACATCTCATTCGATTTGAAAAATACGCAAAAGGAAAGGGTCGGCATAAGCCGACCCTTTCCTTTTCTACTCTGTTTTTGATTTTTGTTAATAACCCTAGCCATGAGTTGTCAGTCAATAAACAGAAATCTGAGACATAAACTCGGGGAACTGAGTCTTGTCCTTGATTATTCAATCATTAGTTTAGGCGCAAGATCTGTTTTTTGTTAGTGAAAATAAGTAAATAGTCAATTTACTATTTGGAAAAGATATGCGAATCACATTCGTAACGAAATCAATATGCAATGAGCAGCAAATGTAAGACAAGCAAGCATTATTGCCATTTTGCTTCTAGCAAAATAAAGCCGCTACATTATGCAGCGGCCAGAATTACGGTGAGAAACGGATAACTTATAGATTAAAAACCGAACAATAAACTATTTCCGAGCAACCCCAATAACGACAGGTAACGTTCCTTGCTCGGTAGTGACCTCAAAAGCCACTTGCACATCGATTGAAGCAAACCCTGCATTGCGCAAGACAGTTTCAATCTCATTGGCAGTCAAGCTCATATCCGTGTCGCCTGTCTCATCAGCCAACCAATCAAAATGCACAAAATAACCCCCCTCATCCACAAGGGTAAAAATGATGTCCGCAGCATCTTGGAAATTAGGTAAGAAAGCACAGACCGATGAAGCAACAACCAGATCAAATTGCTTACGAAATGCAGGGTGCTGAGCCACTAAGCCACGAGTGAGTGCGTCTACCACGGGTTCAACATTGCGTAATTCTTTGCGGTCAAGCTCTTCAATCATGGCTTCAGATGAGTCGAGAGCAACAATATCGCGAGCGAGTGGTGACATCAGCTGACTCAACAATCCTGTGCCACAGCCAAAATCCAATACATGCTTACCTTGAAGAGAAAGGATTTTTGTCAGTTGTTGAAATACGCTTTGCGCAAAAATATGAGTGGAGGGATTGCTTTCCCAGCTTGCTGCGTATTCATCCCAGTCGTGTGCCATCATGGCCTCCGTATTACTTCTTGTATTCGGGCAATGCTGCCAAGAGTAAACCAAAATGAAGTCGAGTTCATAGCGTTACAACGCATTCTTTATCAAGAATATCCATTTTTGACTTATCTGCCGAGAATTTATACAGACAAGCATTGGTTGAGCATTCCTTATGAAGTCAACATCTTGAACGGGTTGAGTTTATTACAGTTCTCTCACTCATCGAATAGCCCAATTTTGCAAACTCAGAATCAACCTTGTTTGCTGGGCACAGACTCTGCCGTTGTCTCAGATATCGAATGAGGCTGACGAGTCACCCACCAACAAATCAGTGAGCCGACCGTTACCATCACAACGCCTTGCCAGAAGCTAATGCCTAACACGACTCCCAAAATCAAGGAAGAAAACAGCGTTGAAATCACAGGCGTGAAATAGGAGATTGTCGCTAACAACAGCATGTTGCCGCGCAAAATCGCCACATTCCATAGAGCGTAGCCACTCCCCATTACTACCCCCGTCAAAAGCAAAGTGCTTACGTTAGACCATGAATATGAGAGTGAGGGTTCATCACTCAGGATGTACTGAACCCACAACGTGCTCGCCGTTGCCGCGAAAAAGAGCACAATTGCATTTTGCCCCTGCGCTAAACGCTGTGTGACATTACAGTAAATCGCCCAGATAAAAGCGCCAATAAATGCCATCGTATAGACCGCTGGATTAGAGCTAATTCGCCCAGTGAAATCTGCAAGAGAAATACCTTGTTCAGCAATGATCGTCCACGCAACACCGAGAAAGGCTAATCCAACGCTAGGATAAACCCAAAAACTGACCGAGCGTTTACTCAACAGTACCGCAATCAATACCGTGAGTGCAGGCCAAAGATAGTTGATTACGGACATTTCAATGGCTTGGAGACGATCGTTAGCCATTCCAAGCGCTAATGCCAAACAAATTTCGTAACTCACAAACAGGGCTCCACCTATCAATAGATAACGTGATGACCCTGGTTTTAACTTGGGCAAACCCATTGTAAAGAGCAAAAACAGCGTACTCGCGGTATAGATCAATGCGGCTCCACCAATCGGTGAAAACTCTTCGGCAACCCGACGAGTTAATGCCATCAGGCTGCCCCAGAGCAAAATTGCAGCAATGCCATATAAGGTATGTTTGTGCGTGTTGAATCGCTGTTTCAAGGTTCCACCAAGGAGATTAAGCCGTCATGGGCACACTATTCGACGGTTGTTAGAGAACGCAATATTCTCGCAGGTGTGCCACCCACTAAGGTATCAGGGGGAACATCATGGTTCACCACTGAGTTAGCCGCCACCACAGAGCGAGCACCAATCGTGACACCTTGATTGATCACCACATTGCCACCGATCCACACATCATCTTCCACCACAATCGGCCTACAAATAGTTTCCCATGATTGGCGATGACGGTAATCCAGGGAATGTGATGCAGTATAGAATTGCGAACTAGGACCAATAAGAACGTTATTGCCGATGGTAATTGGTGCGCCATCAAGCATGACCACGTTCATATTGATGAAGGAGTGTTCACCAATACGAATCGTTTTCCCAAACTCACAATGGAATGGCGGCTGAACTTGACTCAGCTCGCCGAGATAACCAAACAATTCTCTTTGTAAAGCATGGCGTTCGGCGTCATCTAGGCTTTGGTTAATGGCAAGTTTTAGCCTACCCGCTTGGCTACGTAGCGCTTCAACTTCTACAGATGCGCCATCAAAATGTTCGCCATTGAGCATTTTTTCCAATTCGCTCATCGATTTTCCCCTATCGTTTATGAGCACTCAAGGTTAACCGCCAATGAGCAAATGAAAAGTGCAAACAATGACGAATCCGTTTCCTCTATTTTTTGTCGCTATCTTGAGCTGCAACCTCTAATGGCTCCACGCGGGTGACTAACAACTGGTCAACTTTGTAGTTATCGATATCCACCACTTCAAACTTGTAGCCTGCATACACGACAGAATCGGTACGACGTGGAATTTTACGCAACATGTACATCATAAACCCGGCAATGGTTTCGTAATTTTGCTGTTGTGGGAACTCTTCGATGCCGAAAGAGCGCATCACATCGGTAATCGGGGTTACACCATCGACCAACCAAGAGTTACCGTCACGAGCCACGATCTGCTCTTCACCTTCTGCAAGAACCCACGTTCCCATGACCGCACTTTGCAAATCATTGAACGTCACAACACCAACCACCAGCGCATATTCGTTCATCACCACCGCAAAATCGACACGGTTAATTTTGAAATACTCCAATGCCTCAGAAAGGCTTAACGTATCAGGAATAATGGGGCAACCAATGACGACATTGCTCTCTTTTAGGTTCATGCTTTGGCCATTAATCACTCGTAGCAACAAGGCTTTTGAATCAACATAACCTTTGATCAGATCCAGCTGACCATCGCAAACCAAAAATTTATTATGCGGATGCTGCGAAATTTTCTGTTTGATCTCTTCTTCACTATCGCTGAGGTTAAGAAACACCAGACTTTCACGTGCTGTCATTGCCGAAGTCACAGGAATGCTCTGCATCTCAAACACGCTTTCCATCATCTGTTGTTCACCTTTATCCAGCACTCCGGCCTCTGCACCTGCATCCATCACCGCATAAATATCATCTGACGTAATTTCATCATTGCGCTCCATAGGCACACTCAAGGCACGGAATAAAAGGGTCGCTAGGCCATTGAAAAACCAGACGATCGGTTTAAGTAAAGTGATACACAACTGCATACCGCCCACCAAGTTGGTCGCGATACGCTCCGGCATTGCCATGGCAATACGCTTGGGCATCAGATCAGCAATTAAAATGAACATGCTAGTCACTAGCATAAACGACAAAATAAAGCTGGCTTGTGCCAACCAATTACTCGGAATCCACCCTTCAAGCATCGCTTTGATGTAAGGCGTAAATGCTGACTCACCGACAATACCACCCATGATGGCAACAGCATTGAGACCAATTTGCACTACAGTGAAAAAATTACCCGGGTGAGCTTGCAGCTCTAACACTCGCTCTGCTCGCTCATCACCTTCATCCGCCATTTGGCGTAAACGAATTTTCCGCGCCGCAGCCAAGGAGATTTCCGACATAGAGAAAAAACAACTGGCAGCGATCAGCGCCATAATAATCGAGATGTTTTCGAAAAAACTCATAGGTATACACCCAAATTCAATAAAACAAGAGAGCTAAAAACAACATCGAAGGGCAGATAGACCAATAGATAAACGCATCTTTATCCGCCTCGGTTGAGCATAGATGAGCGAGACGGATAAAGAGATGATTACAGCAGACATCTCTGCAACTTCAAGTTAAACCGTAGGATTATAAAAATAAGTTACTCAGCACGAATTTCCCATGAATGGCTCATTTCAACGCCCTTACCGAGCATCAAACACACCGAGCAGTACTTTTCTAGTGAGTCAGCGGTTACTTGCGCCACAATGTTTTGATCCAGATTTTCACCACTAAGTACAAAGTGGATATTGACTTGAGTAAACAGCTTAGGCGCAGTGTCACGACGTTCAGCGCTGAGTTTGGCTTCACAACTGTGAATTTTTTGCCCCGCTTTTTTCATGCCATCAACGACATCGACTGAGCTGCACCCACCCGCCGCCATCAATACCATTTCCATTGGGCTTGGTGCGCTAGCGCCACCACTGCCATCCATTACAATCGAATGACCTGAATTCGACAGCCCGATAAAGCGAAAATCTTCAACCCATTTTACTTGCGCTTGCATAACAGAAACTCACAAAAGTTAATGAACGACTGTATGTTAGCACAATGGCATACGGAAAGATGCTCAGATTCTCTTCCTAGACCACTCAGCAATGATTCAGTGAGCCAAAAAGAAAACCCCACTAAGCTTTCGCTTAGTGGGGTTCTGTTCTTACTCGCAGCAATCCCGCTACTAATAGGTGCTCCCTGCATCTATTCCTTGATAGTCTGCTGTGTCCTTCAGCGCAATCCGTTTCATCGCCTTCCTAGCGGTGTCCCTTACTCTATCATCCTGATAGATATCGCCTTAGTCCTTTAAGTTGTCCATTAACTCTCCGTTTATAACCATCCTAGTTACTAAGCGTCCAGCTAACGTCCTTTGCTTTCCATGCCGACCATTCATCCTGAATAATCGAAATCTTCGTCCTGAAGATGACCAATCCTTGGGTCTTTCCTGTTCCGTGTCCGCTTCCTGCTGACGGATAGACTTTACGATATGCGCTTTTTTCAGCAACCCTTATATTTCACCCTACCAAACAATCCCGAGTAAAAAACACAAAACAATCAATTAAAATCAACAAGTTAATTTAAGGCAGGGTTAAACACATGCACCTTAACACTAGAATCTCCTACAGAACCTGTAAGAGATCTCTCACAAGAACAATCCTAAATTGAGAAAAATAGCTTTTCGCCATCTCACATCTCCCCGTGATATTAATCTCAAAAATCTCTATAGGTATTGTTGAAAGAGGGAAGATCGTTATCGTGTGATAGGCAGAGCAACACACTGGACTTATAGGAAGGGATACTCTTATAACAAAAACCAAGATAGTATTAGCAGCACTGATGCACTTAAGGTACAAACTCAATTGCTAAACAATGTCGCGAATGAATGAGGAATAACGACATGATTTCAAAATGGGCGCAACGTTTTTTCCAAATGGCGGAATTAGTCGGATCGTGGAGTAAGGATCCATCCACGCAGGTAGGCGCTGTGATCACCAAACAAAACCGAATTGTTTCGGTAGGTTTCAATGGCTATCCGCACGGCATTTCCGACAGTGCCAGTACCGATGACCGTGATATGAAGTATTTGAAAACTCTGCATGCGGAAGAAAATGCGATTCTTTTTGCTAAACGCGATCTGGATGGCTGCGAAATTTATGTTACGCATTTCCCATGCCCTAACTGCGCAGCAAAAATCATTCAAACGGGTATTGCAGCGGTTTATTGCCCTGAGCAGTCTGATGATTTTCTCTCACGTTGGGGAGATAAGATCAAAGTCAGCCAAGATATGTTTTTGCAAGCTGGTGTCAAAGTCAACTGGCTGCCTCTGGCCGAGTTAAAGCATATCAATACCATTACCTTACCTACCGACAACCATTGTTGATCCTGTGCCCTCCATTTTGTGAGGGCATCCAAATCAATTTTGAGACTCGCGATAAACCTCGCACAAATTCCGCATTCCTGCCTTTTATTCCATGCCGAATCGCAGTAAACCTACATATGACGAGGCTAAAATCAAACAAGATAATTAGTCTGACAGTATTAATTTTGCACTATGGATAGTGAATGACGTCTCTAATTGCAATTCCCAGTGGTAAGTTAACTTCGCCCCTATGGGCTAATTTATTTTTCCACTTTGGGCTTATAGTTGTGAGCTATACCCTCGTTGCTGAACATCCAACGATGGCACGACTCTACCTATTATTCCCCCTTTTAATGCTCATAGCATTTTGGGTACCAAATCGCAATACACGTGGATTATCGGCGCTAAGCGCTCTATTACTGATTGTGATTGGCAGCTTGTTTACTCCGCTAAGTGTGGATGCTATTGAGGAAACGTTTCTTCTACTCCCCTTAATTTACCTTGTACTGTTGCCAGCAACCTTGTGGCCAATGGTGGTCGCCATCATTCTGGTCATGTGCTACCTCACGTCTATTGAAAGTAGTCTGTTTAGTGAAGTAGCGGAAGATGCAACAGAATTGTTGGCCATTACTGCATTTGCTACTTTTGGCACTTACTATCGCCTATCTTTATTAAAGCAAATCAAGCGTTACCGAAAAGACAGTTTGACGGATTACCTAACGTCATTAGGTAATCGCAAAGCATTCCACCTTCAATTACACCAAATCCAACAGCTGAATCAACCAAGCCAATACGCCTTACTGCAAGTGGATTTGGATGACTTCAAGCAGATCAATGACAGCTTAGGGCATCAGCAAGGCGATAAGCTCTTAGAAGAACTGGGCTTACGCTTACGTTCACTAAAAAGCTCATCTTGCCAAATCTATCGCTTAAGCAGTGACGAATTTGCCCTTATCCTTCATCACGAAGAGCAGTTAATACCGGCGATCAAACAGACTGTAGAGCAGCTCCATGCAGCCTTACACCAAGGGTATAAACTGGGTAATCGGCTCTACTCAGTGACGACCAGCCTCGGCATCGCATTACTGGAAGATGCGCTCAATGATACTGATATTTGGTGTCGCAATGCGGACATTGCAATTCTCAAAGCAAAAAAGAGCGGTAAGAATTGTGTTCGCTGGTTTGATAACGAGCTTCACAGTGAAACCATCCGCCAATACCAGATCGAGCGAGAGTTGAATATTGCTATAGAAAAGAATCAGTTATTACTGCACTACCAACCCAAAGTGGACATAAGATCAGGCCGTATTGTGGGGACGGAGGCTTTAGTTCGCTGGCAACACTCAGATTTAGGTATGATCAATCCGGGGTATTTCATTGCGGTTGCAGAAAAAACCCAGCAGATTATTCCGATAGGTCGCTGGGTAATTAATGAAGCGTGCCGACAATTGAGCGAGTGGCACCACTCATTTCCTGATTTATCAGTATCCGTCAATGTCTCTAACATTCAGTTTCTATATGACGATATCTATCAGGTGGTATACAACGCCTTACAAACCTACCCAATACCACCACACACTTTACAATTAGAAATCACCGAAACAACCTTAATGCGTTATCCCAACAATGTCATCCATACATGTCATCAGTTGCGTGAGCTCGGCATTCAAATTGCGCTTGATGATTTTGGTGTCGCCTACTCCTCTTTAAACTATTTAAAACAGCTTCCGATCGATGTAATAAAAATCGATCGTTCGTTTGTCGACAGCTGCAATGACGATAGTGCAGGGAAAATGATCGTACGCACTATCATTCAACTAGGGCACAATTTAGGAAAAATGGTCACTGCTGAAGGTGTTGATTCTGAAGAGAAATTGGCCGTTTTAACAAAAGAAGGATGCGATAAGTATCAGGGATTTCTTTTTTCTCGCCCCCTCCCTGCAAAGGAATTTGAAGCATTAATGCAGCTCCAAGCAGGAAAAGGCTAGTTTAAAACGCGAAAGTCTGAGTTGAGATGGCCTTCGCATTTTCTAAGTAGAAATAGCCAAAGAGAACCAAAACCCCACTGTCCTATCGCTAATTTTTGATTACATTTTTATTTATCTTAGACCACCATAAGAAAAATCATCAAACAACGCTTAAATTCGACTTTAATTACAAAGATTTGCAATTCAAATTTTTATTCACTTTTATTCTTTGATCTCGGTCGATATAGTCACGAAATAAGTCTGCTGTTCTTTTTTTGTCAAGACACAGATCAAGCCGCATCGAACCCGATAATGAACGCCAATCTATCCAATTTCCCGTTGATTATTTCATCATTATTTTTCCTAGCAGAATAACACCTCTGACTTTACAATCCGGCCACATAAAAACAACAATCCGACTCACCCCCTACAGACGTGAGTTTTCTAAAGTTTCTCAGCCGATTTGAAATGATTATTTCTGTACCCAAACGAATTGGAGTTGCAGGTAAGCGGCAAGTAGGTGAATACCCATGAACATAGACAGATAATGTGATTGGGATACACGAATCTAGCCCACACCAAAGTAGCTTTAAATCGCAAGGGGATCTTGTGGGGAAACTAAACATAACGTGAAATAAGGCCCAGATTTATCCATGAGTCCAGAGAAACATCTCCAAGACTGGCAAACGAGCCAAACGATTGCTGAAACTATGTCACCACTCATCGGCCAACTTTATCGCCAAAAAGGTGTTGAAGTGGTTTTGTTTGGTATAACTTTAATCAATGCCGCAACCATCGACATTATTAAAACCCACCGTATTGCGAAACGTTACTTAGACCACCCTCTGTCACTAGAACAAACAATGCCAGTGTTGCAGCAGATCACGCAGTTAGAGCTGGCACCTTGTCGTATCGATTTGGGTCAGCTAACACATCGGTTTTGGCAACATCATAGCGACCTTCAAGGACTAAACGATTTTCTGCTTACCGCACTGGATGGTGCCTTAGACAGCACGGCCATATCTCAACCTAAAGACGTTGTTTTGTACGGATTCGGTCGCATCGGTCGCTTACTGGCTCGCCTTTTGATTGAAAAGAGTGGTGCCGGCTATCCATTGCGTCTGCGTGCGATTGTGGTACGTGGAGGCAAAGAGGGTGACCTAGAAAAACGCGCTAGTTTATTACGTCGTGATTCTGTTCATGGCCAATTCAACGGTAGCATTACGATTGATAAAGAACGTAAAGCCTTAATTGCAAATGGCAATTTCATTCAGGTCATCTACGCCAATTCTCCGCAAGAAATTGACTACACGCGTTACGGCATTCACAACGCACTGATCGTAGACAACACTGGAGTATGGCGTGATAGTGAAGGACTAAGCCAACACCTTGCTTCTCTAGGCGCAAGTAAAGTGCTGCTTACGGCGCCAGGTAAAGGTGACATCAAAAATGTCGTATTTGGTGTTAATGAATCGGTTATCCAGCCAGAAGACACCATCATTTCAGCCGCAAGTTGTACAACCAATGCCATCACTCCAGTGTTAAAAGCGGTCAACGATCGCTACGGCATTATCTCCGGCCATATTGAGACGGTTCATTCATTCACCAATGACCAGAACTTGATCGATAACTTCCACAAGGGTGAACGTCGTGGCCGAGCGGCATCACTCAACATGGTATTAACTGAGACGGGCGCTGCAAAAGCCGTGGCGAAAGCACTACCAGAGTTAACCGGTAAACTCAGCGGCAATTCGATTCGTGTCCCGACACCAAATGTGTCCATGGCGATAGCGAATCTCAACTTAACTCACTCCACGACTAAGGAAGAATTGAACGCCTATCTGCGTGACATGGCGCTCAACTCACCTTTGTCAGGACAAATTGACTACACCGAATCGACCGAAATTGTCTCAAGTGATCTGGTTGGTTCACGCTATGCGGGTGTGGTTGATGCAACAGCAACGATTGTGCAAGACAATCGTTGTGTTCTGTATGTGTGGTATGACAACGAGTTTGGTTATAGCTGCCAAGTGGTGCATTGTATGGAACAAATGATGGGGGTTCGTTACCCCACTTATCCAGCAAAATAACGGATTCATCTCCACAACAAACCCAAACTGCCGAATGTAGGTTGATCGCGTCTGCAACCAATCTAGCTGAACGTAGAATGGGTCATAACTATAACAACCATAAGTCGTGCTGCGCTGATCGCTTCGGTGATAAGCAACAACGGCCTCTCCCTCAAGCTTGCCGCCTCACGATGTAGGCGGCTTTTTTTTGGACATGAACAATAACAGGTCAGTGATACGTCAACTTTGTCCATTTATAGTGAAAATGAACATTGTTCATTTTCGATTAATCTTATTCAGGGTATGGTGAGTCTGTTACTTGGAGGAACCATTATGAACCGATTCCTGATCACCTTACTGTCAATGATTACTGGCGTGTTTGCTCTGATTTTCAGCTTATTGCTCGCGATCCCTCTGGCAATTATCGCGCTGATCACTGGCAAACGTCTGGAAAAGCAGCTTAAAGCACGTGCTTTTCAATTCAACCAACAAGCCGCTTATCAATCTCGTTCTGATGTGATTGAAGGTGAGTGTGAAGAGATCTCATCACACCGTTAGTATGGCGAGAGAGTTGGGTTTGAGAGTCTCTCAAACCCACAAGAAATGACTTAAACCGTCAGAAACACTCGAATGGCTAACGCAATCAGCACAATACCTGAAAGTCGATCAATCAATACTGCACGTGCACGCAATTTGTCGAGCAATCGCGGTGAGGACAAGATCAGCGTGATAAAACTGTACCAAAGGCCATCCACAACCCAAGGCGTGATCACAATGGCGGCTTTGCTCGTAAAATCCGATCCCACTGCAACGTATTGACTAAAGAGTGCGATAAAAAACAGTGCAATTTTCGGACTGAGCAGAGAAATCAACAGACCTTCTCGGGCAGATTGCCAAACACTGACGGTTTCCCCCGACTCCAGCTTTGCGGCCACGCCCCCCTTTGATCGCAATGCGTTCCACCCCAAATAGGCAAGATAAGCAGCACCGGCATAACTGATCGTTTTAAACAGCAACGGTGACTGGTGCAGTACAACAGCCAATCCAATTAAGGTGATAAAAGCATAAACACCAATACCAAAGGCGTGCGCCCACGCGGCTGCAAAGCCGTTCTTCCGTCCGCCAGCGAGACTATGCTTTGCTACCATCGCCAAACTGGGTCCCGGTGACATGGCCCCCAAGATACAAATCGTAAACAACGATAACCAGACTGTCAGTGTCATGCAAACTCCTTAACTTATTCACTCTGCGAGCCACAATATAAGTAAACGGTTGGAAAATATAGCGAAAAGAGTGAGAAATATCGCGCCTAACTTTCGATTGAATGATATACGAGTGAATTTTTATTCAGTGAAAGCCGTTGTGAAAGGGAGTATGCTAAAACTCAAATTCAGCGCAGGATGCTTAACGTGAATCAACTGAAGAAGGATATTTCTCTTGGAGCAGGGGTTGCCCAACTCTCAACCACGCTCATGGGAACAGGGCTATTTATGGTTCCAGCCATTGCCGCCGGTATTGCAGGTGCGTTTTCACTGTGGGCATGGCTGATCCTGTTCATCGCAATATGCCCGATTGCGCTAACCTTTGCCCAGCTTGGTAAACGTTATCCCAATGCAGGTGGCACCGCCTATTTTGTTCGTCAGGCGTTTAATTCTCGCCTTGAGCGTGCTGTAGCTTGGTTGTTTCTGAGTGTCATTCCTGTGGGTGTTCCTGCTGCGGTAACCTTAGCGGCAAGCTTCCTGCAAGCCTTGTTACCTACTCCACTGGCTAATCCGCTGTTCACGCAAACGCTCACCATTCTTCTACTGGTTGGGGTTAATCTTGCAGGCACTAAATCTTCTGGCCGTTTACAAACTTTGATCGCATTAGCCATCTTTAGCTTGGTGATTGCCTTTTTATGGCGTGGTCATGTCGCCACTCAAGATTTGGTCATGCCCGCTTTGACGCATGAAGGCTTAATGTCGATTGGTGCAGCGCTAGCGGTGATGTTCTGGTGTTTTGTGGGCATTGAAGCTTTTGCCCATATGGGCGAAGAGTTTCGCAATCCTCAGCGTGATTTTCCTTTGGCCATTTTGATTGGTAGCTTAGTTGCAGGGCTCACCTACTGGGCTTGTTCAGTCGTGGTCCTGAAATTTGGCGCATTTGGCAGCAGTCAGTTTGATAGTGGCGCCATTCCCTGGCTTAGTGACAAACTGTTTGGGGCACGTTGGGCAATGATGATCAGCATCATTGGCTTTCTGGCCTGCTTTGCTAGCCTGAATCTTTATACACAGAGCTTAGCGCGCATGGTGTGGGCACAGGCTCGAGAATACCGCCCTGAAAGTGCCATTGCCCGAGTTTCTATTCGTGGTGTACCTGCCCATGCCACTCTCTTGGTGGGAGGTGTGCTGTTTATTTCTTGCTTGATTGGCAATCTTACAGGGCTTGATCTGGAATTTTTCTTGAAGCTAGCTAACGGCATTTTTGTTTTAGTGTACTTACTCGCCATGCTTGCCGCTTATAAGTTACTCATGGGTTGGGGAAGATACTTAGCTGGGCTTGCATTGGTGCTGTGTACGGGGGTATTTCTCTGTTTGGGTTGGTCAATGCTTTATGCACTCACCGTATTTATTTTACTGATCCGCCCTTGGCAAACATCGCCTCAGATGACTTGAAATGAGTCAGTATTAAAACAGCTCAACATCATCCGCGGCGGTATTTGGGGTAGTGGCTATTTTTCCGTCATCACAAAGCTGCTCATAGCTGTGTACCTGATTACGCCCATGTTCTTTGGCGTAATAAAGCGCTTTGTCTGCTTGGTCAAGAATAGTAGGAAGATAGTCCCCAGGACTTAGTGAACAGAAACCGGCGCTAAAGCTTAGCTGACCAATTCTGGGAAAAACATGGCTACGGATGTGCTGCCGGAATCCATCCAAGTGTTGGCGAATTTGCTCTTCATTTCCGGTGGAGAAAATAATCACAAACTCTTCCCCACCAAAACGGAACAACTGTGGACTTAAACCAAAAAAGAGCTGCATCTGCTGTGCAAACATCAGCAAAATTTCATCTCCAATCATGTGGCCAAAGTGATCATTGATCATTTTGAAATGGTCGATATCGAGTATCGCTATCCACAATCTGTTCTTAACTGTTGATGGGTTAATCGCGAAGGAGTGACGTAAACGGTCTTCTAATGTGCGTCGGTTGAGTAATCCAGTCAGTTTATCGCGTTCACTCTCATGCAGAATGACCGTGTAGTTTCGGTATATTTTCGCAAAACCATCGATCAGTAGCCGGTATGGCTCTGGGTCTTCATCAAGGATCAAACACATCTCGGCAGAGAAATGTTCTTCAATGGGAATAGGGCAACTACACAGGTACTGGCCATTGGTTTGTTGGGAAAACACGATTTCCCTCAGATGATGTTGGTAGTCAACGCTGTTACATACTTGATCATAAAGCCACTGATAGAGCTTTGAACCTGATTTTTCTCTCTCAATATTTAAACGAGCGACCATCAGGCTAGAGCGACGTGAATGATGAAATATGGCGGCCGAAGAGAGTGGTAAAAGTTCTGATAACGTCGCCAGAATGCTGTAACTGAGCGCCAGTGAGTTTTTCTGCTCAGTGATTTCAATGACGGATTCAAGCACTTTGTCATTCATAAATGATATTTAATCCTACCTGCTCCATGTTTTTGAAGTATAGGAAAGGAAATCAAGAATAGAAACAAAGCGCTGCCATAGAAATACTTAGCCCCTCTTACGAGGGGCTAAAAACAACACCTTAACTTTAGGATGAACGGTAAACATTATTCATGTCGTAACACATTTTGATCGAGCAAGGTGCCAATAATATCCAGTGAACTCATACCACTAAAATCAATCTGAGTTGCCAGATTATCTATCACAATCGTCTGTTGAACATTGTTATCAGTAGTCACAGCGAGTTCGATATTATTGTCAACCACTTGAGCTGTCAGTTGGTTCGACGAACTCAAGTTGTTGAGCAACTGCTCCATCGTGAGATGATTACCCAAATCCTGCACAACGTCCGTCAAGTCGATACTATCTCCTTCACCCACATTGAGATCTCGAATGTGATCGGTTTGGGTATCTACGCCATTGAGCGTCCATTTGAAAATGTCTGCTCCAGCACCACCCACTAAGATATCGGCTCCCAAGCCACCAATCAGCACATCGTTACCATCGCCACCTTGAATATAATCGTTACCACTGCCCGACATTAACGTCATGCCACTGTTATCAGCAAGCACTAGGCTATCGTGGGTCACGCCACTGTGGTCGCTCAATGATGCACCATTTGCCGCAATCTCAATCTGGTAATCCAACGCTGTGGTAGAAGAAGCAGAGCTACCATCACTTTCGGTTGAAATAGCGGTGAGGGTTAGTGTATGTATGCCTATGTCTAACCCCACCACTTTCAGGCTATCAAGCGCATCTGGTGAGACTTCCCAACTTCCATTACCCAAATCCGTGACCGTACCAGCACTGCTTTCAAGGTTGGCACTCGCAGGAAGGTGATCAACTCGAATGCTCAAAGTTTCATGCAAGTCGGTTAATGCAGCGATAGCACCTAAAATAGCAATACCTTGACCACTGACACTTTGGTTAGCGTAAATCTGCTGCGCATAACCCAACGTTGGATTCAAACTCAGGCTAGGTGGGTTAGCCACTGGATTAACTTGAATCGGATAGGTTTTGATCTCTTCTAACGCCATACCGGAAGCATTTTCATAATAGACACCCAAATCTTGCACCTGAACGGTGAGATCGATCTCTGTCCCTGCAATGGCCGTAGCGTCAACAAAAACACCATATGCCGCATTGCTGCTGTTGAGCAGTGCATTAATCGCCTCAGGGCTACCTTCGAGGATCACGCTGCCATCCAAGGCATAACTGACAACCACTGAACTGCCCGCAGGAACCTGCACACTCAAAATGCCTTCCGTCACACTCAGTGTCACTTTCATCACATCATTCGCGTGTGAGCCAGCATAATCCACATCTGACACCGTAATGCCAGTGAGTTTTTGTCCTGCTGCTTCATCAATTTGAGTGGTTACCGAAGTCGCATCAATCTCAGGCTTATCATTGATTGCGGTTACATCAATCACAAACTGGGCACTATTATCGTGCGCGGTTGAGGTGTCTCCGGCAATTTCGACCCCTGCATTGCCGTTATCATTGACATTGAGGGTCACCGCTACTTGTCCATAAAAATCAGGGGTAGGAACAAATTTCACCACTCCCGATGCAATCGCCGCATTGATGTCGGCCACTTTGCCAGTGATGGACAGCGCCCCAGTTCCATCACCTGTGATGGTTAAACCGTTGCTGAAGAGAGGATCGATCAGTAGCACGCCGCTATTGATACCAATCTGCAATGTATATTGCGCGTTGGGATCATCTAGCTGTGCATCGATATCCGCCAAGGTGAAGTTATTGAGCAGCAGAGGAGTATCCTCTTCTGTCACTTGATCTTGAACATTGACGAACTCAGGGCGATCATTCACTGCGGTCACTTCCACGGTGACATCAAACTCTTGTGCTGAGCCAAGATGTTGATCGCCTAACGCTCCGGTATCCACCGATTGCACTTTAAAGTGTAAGTTACCGTTCCAGTTCAGTTGATTATTATCACCAGAGTTGAACACCACTTTATCAAGCTGTTGAGCATTGATTTCAAATACCCAAACCCCACCGCCAAGATGGGTGGCAAGCGTTCCATCAGGCAAGCTTAGAGAAGCGCCATCCGGCACGCCGGAAACTTCCACGCGTAAAGTTTCTGGGCTGTTTTCGGTGTAATTCGCCCCACCCGGTAAGCTTGGCGCTTTATCGAGAATTTGCGCCTCGAGGCTGATTTCAATTGCTTGGCCTTCAGTGCCAGTGACAGTCGTTACCGGAGCAATATCCACATCATCACCAACAGGCGTTACATTGAGTGTGAACTGCCCTGTGTGTTCGACTGGCTCACCCAGTAGTGATTCTTGGGTGAAGACTTTGATCCCCAATTGCACTTCACCACTGAAATCTTTGGCAGGCTTAATCGCCAACGCAGAGAGATCCAACGTGGTTAAACTGGCATTGTTTATTTGAATGCTCCATTCACCACCACCGTTATTCTTCACTGTGTAATCAGGAGAAAGTGATTTCACTAGAAAATCCGTTGGCAAACCGCTGAGCACCACGGAGACAAAGCCTTCAGACCCATCGTTATCATTGAGGCTGACATTGAACGCACTACCTTGATCGGCAAGCGTAATCCAACTGTCTTCATCCCCCGTCACCGAAATCGGGCTACCAGAGCCAATTGTGATCTCATCCACCACGGGTTTCACTTCAAAGCTCACTTGTGAGGTGAAGGTTTTATCAGCATCGCTGCTGCTTACCCCTTGCGAACTGGCGTTGGTTTCATCGAATACTGTGCTGTCAGTGACTTTTCCGGCCACAGTAATTCCCACGGTATTGATATCGTTACCGCTTGGATAGTTCGGCGCTGGTTTGAAGTAAATTTCGCCGAGTGCAGCCGGTAGCTGTGCTTGAATGAGCGTAATGCTGGTTCCCAAACTTTGGCCGTTGGGATCCACGAAGACACCAGAGTTGGTGTCATTCAAAGTCAGTGTCACTTCGGTTAACACTTCTTGGCCTTGCGTACTGCCATTGAGGCTATCCGCCAAGCCGATCGCTAAGTTGAGATGCACAATGCCATCTTCATAGGCGATACCGTCTTGCGTTGGGGTATCGTTCGCCAAATCGGTCGGTTGATGGTTCGCATCCAGCCCCAGCGTCTCTTGCACATTCAGTGTAATGCTTGGGGTCACATGGTCATCGAGAGGCTGATCGCCACTGCTGCTAGGTACATCCGCAACCGGAGAGATCGCGACAGGTACTTGCGCGGTTAACGTTTTTTCATCACCCGACTGAGTATCTGTGGTGACAAAAGTGATCGGTAAGGTAAAGTCACCCGCAAAATCACGCGGTGGGATCAGCACCAGTCCTTCCAAACCAGAAATCGATCCATCCGCATTCAACGTACCTTTAAACACGTATTGGCCATCAACAAAGTTGAAATCTTGCCCACCAATCGAGGCGCCAGCAGGCAGATCGCTCGCGTTAATCACAATACTCAGCTCATCCGCCACCGCATCAAAACCGGTGGCATTAACCATGAGTTTGTCTTGGATCTGTTGCCCTAAGTTTACCGTGTTATCTTCTTTGCCAATCACCAAATCATCGGCATCGCCAACCCAGTTGAGCTGCGCGGCAACACTGTTATTACCCGTGACCACGGTGGGGAAACTCAAGGTTAACTCTGTACTCACCTGCTCGGTAATTTTCGCTTCACTGCTGTCTTCACCTTGGTCATAGACTTGGGCCGTAATGGTGATCTTGATGTCGTTGAAACCGTTGTTATCTGGGTCGTTATTACTGCTATACACCAGACCATTAGGCGCTTTGATGCTGAAATCGGCTTCGTTGGTGATTGTCCATGTGCCATCACCGTTGTTGATGGCGCCGGTGATCAGCAGTTGGTTCAACACTTCTGGCGGTACGTTGCCAAAGCTGACCACCAGTTGATCCACCAACTCTGCGGACTGATAACTGCCTGCGGTATTGCTATCAAGGTTATCAAAGCGAATGACATTCGCCCCCGCTTGACCGCCACTCGCATCATTGATGGTGAAATCAATCTTGCCACTGGCATCAGCTTGCACGGTTTGAGTTACACTGCCTGCGTTTTCGACTAACAGCTGTCCATCGGGTTCAACGATCGGATTCACTTTCACTCCAATCGAACCGTGGATCACTTCCTCGGCAATGCCTTGGCCTGGATTACCCGCATCCACGTACTCGTGGTCTTGCTCTTTCACGGTAATCGCCGTACTCAAAGTGAAGTCGGTACTGGAGTTGTGCGGAGGGATGACCTGAATGTAGCCCGCAACGGATACTTGATTTGAGAAATCGAGATCCGATTGCCCTGCCGTAGGCTCAAGCACCAGCACCCCATTGACTAAGGTCACTTCCACATTGTTGACAAAGACTCGGCTACCATCAGGGAAGCCAGAAATTTCAACTCGGCTGAAATACTCTTGTGCATCGGGGTTTTGAATATTCCCTGGGGAATTTTGCGGCACCCAAGTGACATGAATACGGCCATCTTCATTGCCAGACACAGCATTGTGGTAGTTTTCGGTCACATCAATTTGTGGCTCGACCAAAATACGAATCGTCTCTTCCACTTGGCGTACATGACCATCGTTTTCGGTCACTATCACCGTTGCCTTAATATCAATATTGGCCGTTGATGAGGTAACAGGCTGCACCTGAATGCCAGTGATCACTTGTGCTGTGGTTAAATTTGCTTGATAGATAGGCTTGTGGTTGCTGTCGTAACCCGCAAACACTAAGTCAACATGCGAACCATCGCTATCAAACAGCTTTACACCATCGGGAATGTTCGAGAGCAGAACCGAAATGGTTTCTGAGCTGTCCGTCGGGCTGTCCGCAATTTCACCAGAAATGATACTGAAGTTGAGATCGACTAAGCTATCTTCCGCTACGGTAGCCATCACGCCTTGATGTGTGCCGTCATTAAATGACTGCCATTGCGTATTGCCGCTAATAAAATCAACATCTGGAAGATCGGCCACCCCTTTCACGGTGACATTGACGGTTTTGCTGCCCAGAGACTCAATATCCTGCGCTTGACCGGTTGACAGGTTGACACTGTCTTTGACTATGCCTTCAACGACAAATGAGAAATTCTCATTGCTGTGTTTTGTCGGCAGCACTTCGACTTGCGACAGCGCACTTTGTGGAATTTCGTAATAGGTATCCCCATTTGGATAGGTTCCAACCGTGATCGGACTTGGGCCAGAGCCTAACCACACCAAAGTAGCGCCCGTATCCGTAAAATCGGACAGACGAACGAATAGCGCTTCTGAGCCATCCGCATCGCTTGAGCCAGTCATGGAAATCTCTTCACTGAGCAGGAGAGGATCGTGCTCAACGCTCGGATCGACCGCATTTTGATTAGAGGCGTTATCTTCAAAAATCGAAATACGATTGACCGTGAAACTGCCGCGATCGGCTTCTGGCGCAACATCAATCACAATCTCTTTGGTTTCCGATTGCGCGGTTTGCTTGCCAGTAACGTAATTGGTGGACTCTGTGGTGATGGCCGTGACATCCAGTTTGATTTGGCCTGCGAAGTTATCCGCTGGATCGACCTGAACTTGGGCTATCATGTTAGCCGGCACTTCATAGTAAGTGCCATTAGCATCAGTTTTGGTTGGGATCGGTGAACCATCGCTGTACACCAAGTTGGCGTGTGAGCCATTCTCCGTAAAACGAATCTGGTAGGTGATCGCTTCAGGATTGCTGTTGTCTTGAGTCTCCGCTGCGATATTGAGGCTAACATTGCTAGCATCTTCCACCGCATCATAGTGAAACTCACTGCTGCTCTTCCAAGTCGCAATATCGGCCACGCTTTCAATTTCAATGCGCATGTTGCCGTTGGTGAAGTGATCACGCACACCGTTATGCAAAATCTCCACACCGACCGACGCATTCATACCACCATTAGCGGTTGAGTAGTGACGTTCTGGCACAAAATAGAGGTTTTCTACCGTAGCAATATTGCCATTGATCGATTGTTGCAGCATAGCCGCAGGCAATATCACATGTCCTGTCGCCGGATCGACATCCAGTTTCACCAGTTGATTCGAACCATCGAGGTAGTAGAAGTCGCCGTGAATGCTATTGGGATTCCAAATTGACACTTCACCTAGACTTTCCCCTTGGTCAACGTCATACAGGTTGACCTGCAAGGCGAGTTTCAGAGCTTCAACCGGCAATCCGCCCAAGTTATCTTGCGCATTGCTTTGCTCACCCGCAGGCACCAAGTTCAGCGCCGCATCGTGGCCTTGGTCTTCATAGCCCGTAAATTTCTGCTGAGTAATGGTCGCTTTGTGATCGGAAATCGTAATGTTGAGCTGTTCCGTCGAGGTATCGTGATCGTAATCGGTCGCCGTCACATCCACCGTAAATTTGATGTCGTTTCCATCAGTGTGATCCAACTGTACAACTGGGGTAAACGTGGCCGTTCCATCCGGTTGAATAGTCAATGTGCCTAAATCACGGCTCACACCATTAACCATTTCCACCACTGTGACGGTTTTCGCGGCGCCATTGAGCTCAATATCATTACTCAGCACACTGCCTTCACGGAACTGGATATCACGCCCCGCTTCGTCTACTGCACTAAAGTGAGTAATCACTCCGCGATCTGCGCCTTGTGTGTCTGGGCTTAAGTTATTGTCACGCGAGAATAGATTCACGGACGATGCCGAAGCACCCTCCTGCAAGGCGATATTTTTATCATGCAGGATCGGTACATCATCCACGATAGTGACAGGCAAGGTGATCGGTGAGGTATCGCCGTCCGCATCTTGCGCGAGCACCGGAATATTCAGCGTTAGCTCATTGGCATTGAGCGGATGATCCACCGCGCCGTTTAAGGTAAAGCTATAGCTGCCATCGGCTCTTAGCACTAGGGTGAAGATCACCACACCATTGGCGATACCTTGATAGGTATAGACTTGACCACTACTGGTTGTAGTTATGCTAGGCGCGCCCCATACCACAGGCTGACCTTGTGAAGTGAGCCCGGTGTCGCTACTTGTGCTGGTATCAATCTGGTAATGGGCAATGCCATCCGCACCTTGGGTAGTCGTAAATTGGCCATTGGCGGTGGTTGATTCTTTGCTCTGATCCGTACCAGTGGCTAAATCATCTTCATTGACCGACAAGGCTTGCGCACTGATCACCGACGGTTGGTCATCGACCACGGTCACGGGCAATACAATGCTTGAGGTATCACCATCATAATCCATCGCCACCACATTGAAATTCAGCAGCAATTCATCACTGCTTGCGGTGTGATCCAGTGGCCCTGACAAGGTGAACTGATAGCTACCATCGACATTCAACTGCAACGTAAAAATCACACTACCATCCGGTTTAGTGGCGGTGTAAGTGTGGTTACCACTGGCATCGACACTGTCTGCCAAGGTGAGAGCTTGCCCGCCGGAAGTCACTCCAGCTAATGGATTGCTCGCAAGATTCAGCGTGTAGGCAACCACATGATCCGCGCCTTGCGTTGTCGTGAAATGACCTGTGGCAGTTAAGGATTCTTTACTGGTATCCGAGCCTTGAGTTAGATCGTCCTCATCGACCGATAGCGCTTGTACAGCGGTAATGGTCGGTTTGTCATCCGCAATCGTAACGGGCAGATTCACGCTGGCTTTGTCACCATCAAAATCCACAGCCAACACTTTAAAATTGAGCTGTTTGCTGTCACTGCCTGCGGCATGATCAATCGGTCCAGACAGGGTAAAGGTGTAACTACCATCGGTATTCAGCACTAAGGTAAAGATTGGGTTACCACCCGCCGTTGCAGTGTAGGTTAAATTACCGTTGCCATCGTCCACTGGTGCAGAGAGCACCACGGCAACACCATTTGAGGTTAACCCTTGCACCGGATTGACACTGCTATCGAGCTGATAGCTAACCACCTGATCCGCACCTTGCACCACTGTAAAGTGACCATTGGCACTCAGCGGCTCTTTGCTGCTGTCCGAGCCTTGTGGCAGGTCATCTTCGTTGACGCTTAAAGCTTGTACCTGAGTGAAGAAAGGTTTGTCATCAATGATCTTCACTGGCAGCGTGATGCTAGCCGTATCACCATCAAAATCGGTGGCGATAACTTTGAAATTGAGCAGCAACTCATCGCTGTTCGCGGCGTGATCCAGTGGCGCAGAAAGCGTAACGCTGTATGTGCCATCGGTATTGAGCACTAAAGTGAAGACAGTCGTCGCCCCCGCCATCGCGGTATAGGTTAGGTTACCATTGCCATCATCCACAGGCGCTGAAAGTGTCACCGCAACACCATTGGAACTCAGCCCTTGAACTGGGTTAACACTGGCATCCAAATGGTAGCTCACGACTTGATCAGCCCCTTGTACCAAAGTGAATTGACCACTGGCTGTGAGCGATTCTTTGCTGCTATCCGCACCTTGTGGCAGATCGTCTTCATCCACAAGCAAAGCTTGCACGTTGGTAAAATGTGGCTTGTCGTCAAACACTTTAACCGGAAGGGTTATGCTTGCTGTATCACCATCAAAATCGGTGGCAATCACTTTAAAATTAAGCAGTAACTCATCACTATTCAGCGCATGATCCAGCGGCGCGGCCAGAGTAAATGAGTAGCTACCATCCACATTCAATACCAAGGTAAACACGGTATTACCACCGGCACTTGCGGTGTAAGTGAGATTACCGTTGCCGTCATCCACAGGGGGAGATAAGGTCAAGGCAACACCATTTGAGGTCAACCCTTGAACGGGGTTCACACTGATATCAAGCTGGTAACTCACGACTTGATCAGCCCCTTGTACAAGGGAGAAATGGCCGCTTGCGGTGAGGGATTCTTTGCTACTGTCAGAGCCCTGAGGTAAATCATCCTCACTCACACTCAGGCTTTGTACGTTAGTGAAATAAGGTTTGTCATCAAACACTTTGACGGGTAGGGTCACACTTGTGGTGTCACCATCAAAATCGGTGGCAATCACGTTGAAATTCAGCAGCAATTCATTGCTATTGAGGGCATGATCCACAGGCGCTGATAAGGTAAAGCTATATGTACCATCCGCATTCAGCACTAAGCTAAACACGGTTGTTGAACCAGCCATCGCGGTGTATGTCAGATTGCCATTGCCATCATCAACGGGAGCGGAAAGAGTAAGCGCGACACCGTTGGAGGTTAAACCCTGTACTGGATTCACGCTGCTATCAAGTTGATAGCTGACAACCTGATCGGCACCTTGTACCAAAGAGAAATGGCCAGTTGCGGTCAAAGGTTCTTTGCTACTGTCAGATCCCTGCGGCAAATCATCTTCACTGACACTCAAACTTTCGACATTGGTGAAGTAGGGATTGTCGTCAAAGACTTTAACCGGCAGCGTGACGCTAGTGGTATCACCATCAAAATCAGTGGCAATGACGTTGAAATTAAGCAGGATTTCATCGCTATTTAATGGATGATCAAGCGGCGCACTCAGTGTGAAAACGTAGCTACCATCGCTATTCAGTACCAAGGTGAATACTGTGTTACCACCAGCACTCGCGGTATAAGTGAGATTACCATTGCCATCATCCACAGGGGCAGATAAGGTCACCGCCACGCCATGGGAGGTTAACCCTTGCACCGGATTAACGCTGCCATCTAACTGATAACTCGCCACTCGGTCAGCGCCTTGTACTAATTCAAATTGACCACTGACACTCACCGGCTCTTTACTGGTATCGGATCCAAGCGGTAAATCATTTTCTGAAACACTCAGAGGCTGAACATTGGTGAAATAAGGTTTGTCATCCGTAATCGTGACAGGCAGTGTGATACTCGAAGTATCACCATCAAAATCAGTAGCAATCACTTTGAAATTCAGCAGCAACTCATCGCTATTCACCGCGTGATCCAGCGTGCCAGACAAGGTAAAGCGGTAACTGCCATCAGCATTGAGCTGCAAAGTGAAAATCACCGTGCCATCAGGTTTGCTCGCGGTATAGATGTGGCTACCACTGCTATCCACCGTTTCATTTACAGTAAGAGCCTGCCCGCCAGACGTGATACCAGCAAGCGGATTACTGCTGGTGTCGAGTGTATAGGAAACCACCTGATCGGCACCTTGTGTGGTCGTGAAATGACCATCAGCCACCAAGGATTCTTTGCTGTTATCCGAACCCAGTGGCAGATCATCTTCATTCAACGCAAGAGCTTGAACATCGGTAATGGTTGGCTTGTCATCATAAATTGTGACCGGCAAAGTGATCGATGCCGTATCACCATCAAAATCTTGCCCCAGCACTTGGAAATTAAGCAGCAGCTCATCACTTGCGGCCGCATGATCCAGCGGCCCAGAGAGCGTAAAGCTGTAAGTTCCGTCAGTATTCAGTTGTAGAGTAAAAATCACCGTGCCATCTGGCTTGGTGGCCGTGTAAATATGGTTGCCTTGCGCATCAGTGCTTGGCGTGAGCGTTAAACTTTGCCCACCGGATGTGACCCCTGCCAACGGATTACTTGCCGGATCTAACTGGTAAGAAACCACCTGATCCGAGCCTTGTGTTGTGGTGAAATGACCATTGGCCGTTAGCGGTTCTTTGCTAGTGTCTGAGCCGTTTGCTAAGTCATCTTCCTGTACGGAAAGCGGCGTTGCATCAAGAATTTCGGGTTTATCATCAACGACAGTCACTGGCAGTACGATAGAGCTGGTGTCACCGTCAAAGTCCGTTGCCACCACATTGAAATTGAGTAGAAGCTGATCACTGCCAACACTGTGATCCAAAGTACCGGTGAGGGTAAAACGGTAGCTACCATCTTGATTGAGTAGCAGAGTAAATACGGGAGAACCACCCGCTGTCGCGGTGTATGTGTAGTTGCCATTGGCGTCAACCGATTCGGTTAGCGTTACCGCGACACCACCCGAGGTGAGCCCTGTGACAGCATCAGTTAGGTTGTCTAGGCGATACGAAACCACGCCATCCGAACCTTGAGTGGTCGTGAACTGACCATCCGCAATCAGGCCTGCACCACCACCGATTGAACCGCTACTGAGGGTATTTTCCTCAACCGTTAGTGGTGTCACCGCCGTAATGGTGGGCTTATCATCTTGAATTTCAATGTTTAATGCACCGGGCGCAGAACTATCATTATCGTAATCAATCGCCACAATCGGCAGACTAATCGTGAGTGCATCACTGCCCGCAGCATGATCAAGCGTACCTTGCAATACAAACTGGTAACTGCCATCGGCATTGAGCGTCAGTTGGAATACATCGCGCCCTCCAGCAGTGGCTTGATAAACGCGGTTGCCGTTAATGAAAGTCGGTTCACCTAAGATCACCGCCTCACCATGAGAAGTCAAACCTGCCAGTGGGTTGCCATTAGCAGGATCCACTTGGTAAGAGGCGATCCGGTCTGAACCAAGCTGAGTATCAAACTGTCCAGCAACGGTCAGTGAATTGGCACCGTCCGATCCCGTAGGGAGATCATTTTCATTGAGTGTCAGTGTTGGCTCAGCCACCATCACAGGTAGGGAACCATCATTTATGCCGACCGTCACTTCAATCGGAGCTTGAATTGGATTGCCGTTGCTGTCTGTCCCCGTCAGTTGTAACGCAACCGAGATCTGATCGCCATTGATCGACACCAACCCCCCACCCACCGAAGGAACATGGTCAATCGGCTGACTGAGTGTGGTTGTGATGGTGAGATTAACATCTCGGCCTATCGATTCCGCGCTAATCGCGATGCTCAATACCGCAGCACCATTTTGCTCGCCAATAATGCTGTTGGTGGTGGCATCATAGCGAAACACCACAGGCTGACCGGAAGAAGTAATGTCTTGATTCAGTTCCGCTAAAAGTGCGGTTAAAAATGTAGGAGCAGGAACGAATGAGGCAGGAAGCAGAGCGAGGCTACCCGCGGTAATCAAGGTGGTGAGAGTCGAAGTTTGTGGGTATGTTCCAAGCGATAGTGAACCTTCCGTTACCTGCGCAGAAACCGTTTCACCGCCGGCCGCAAACCGCAAAGGATTATCGAAAATTTGTGTGGTCGATAACGTCTGGCTATAGCCATGAGTATCAAAGAGGGTGCTGGCTAGTACCTCTGTGTAGTTATAAGCAATGGTGACCGCGCCTTCGTTAGCGGAACCTGCAGCATTCCCACCGGCGGCAGCGGCTTGCAATGCCGTTGTCGGGTCAACCCCATCTAAAATCGCCTGTTGAATCGCTGCAATGGCCTGAGCATCAAAATTGGCGGTATCGAGTTGCGCTAATTCGGCATTGATCTCCCCTTGCACTGGAGCAACGCGCAGCTGAGGATCGGCGCCAAAGGCAGGTTCAGGCAAACAAGCAAGGCAATTCTCATCAACTCGCACATCACCTTGCGTGGTTTGCAAAGTTACTTCGGCTTGGTTCACCGTAATAAGGATTTCACCCGGTTGCAGAGCATCCCCTACATTCACACTTCGCGCTTGGCCTTGTGCATTTACGACAATCACATCCCCAGTCATATTCATGACAGTGATAGGTTGAGTGACAACTTGAGACTCCATACTGCCCCCATTTCTCGCGATAAATTGTGGTAGCTCTACTTTTTCTTCGAAAGTAATTATAGTTCTGTAACTAAAGTTCCAGCTTTAGTTATACGCGATGCATAACTAAATAACTACCAATAAGCGAGCTAAATAGTTGTCGTCTCAATTGTGAAATGGCTCGAAACACCATAGACAAAAGTAATTCTTGCAGAGTTGAGCGATGGGTCGCGCCAATAAAACCAACAGGGCGTTATCTCACTTTAAACAGATGTTGCAGGGCGCGGCTGACAGGAAGCTGAATACGATCAATATGCACCCACATTTTGCCATTCAAATCACGGGTTACTTTATCGATCTTGGCGACATTAACCGCTAAAGAACGGTGAATTTGCCAAAACTGGTTAGGGTCGAGCTGGGAAAGTAATTCTTTTAACGATGTACGAAGCAAGTATTCTTGCGCTAATACACCCTCGTTTTTGTACAGGGAAAGGTACTTGTCTTCTGCCTTCACATACAAAATGTCACTCACAGCCAGTAGGTGAATATCCTCCCCTTTGCTGGCTTTGAGCCAAACTTGATAGTCCGGTTTTACGTTACGGGTCAACTGTTCAAACTGGGAGAACAATTGAGCCAAATCAGCTGTGGGGGCAGCTCGTTGCAACTGCTGCTGTAATCTTTCGCAGCAATGGATTAAGCGTGATAGAGAAATTGGCTTAAGCAGATAATCAATCGCGTTAGCGTCAAAAGCACTCAAAGCATACTCATCATAAGCGGTAATAAACACGACTAACGGCGGTTTGGGCAGTTGGAGCAAGCTGCGTGCCACTTCGAGCCCATCCATTTTAGGCATACGAATATCCAAAAAAACCACGTTCGGCTGATGTTGTTCGATCGCCTGTAATGCCACCTCTCCATTTTCCGCATTGGCGACTATCTCAAGCGCAGGCCATACGTCCGCTAACATCTTATTGAGATGGTGGCGCAGTAACGGTTCATCATCCGCAATCACGGCACTATAAGTAGAGTTCATCGTCCTTGCTCGCTCATCCATGCCTTATTCACCATACGCGGCGGGTTGTAAGGCTTGCAGGTGGTGCAGCCGCACACGAATGGTGGCTGTCACGCCACCCAAGCAGTTTTGCGCCACGGTGAGCAAGCCTTGATAACCAAATAGCCCCGATAAACGATCGCGAACATTCTCCAAAGCGATGCCGTTACCTTTTGGTGTTCCGCTCAACCCCATGCCATTGTCTTCCACCGACAACTCAAACCACCCTTCGGTAACGTCAATGTGGATGCGAATATTTCCACCTTCCGCTTTGGGTTCAATACCGTGTGACACCGCATTTTCGACCAAAGGCTGGATTAGCATCGGTGGCATCCCCAATTTCCCCCACTGCGCAAGTTCGGGCAGCGTATATTCTAACCGGTCACCTAAGCGAATTTTTTGAATCCCCAGATAGGCATCAATCAACTGCATCTCTTCGCGTAAGGTGCTCGTATGGCTACGCCGTAAACGCATGGCACCACGCATTAATTCCGTTAACTTTTCTAACATCAACTGAGCTTTATAGGGTTCGACTGAGATCAAGGCGTTAATGTTGGCTAACGTATTAAACAAAAAATGGGGCTCGATTTGACTTTGTAGCTGCTTCAATTGGCTAAGGAGTAAGGCTTTTTCTTGCTCTGATTGACGGCGGCGTGCCGCTTCTAACGCGCCTTGCGCCAATAACTTCTGCTCATGGGAGTAAAAATACAAAAAGCACACGGCGGAAAAAATAAAACCGAGCACCATGATTGGCTTATAAGCTGAAAAATCATTAAACCCTGGGTATTCATGCAACCAAAAATACGCCCCTAAAGTTCCCAGCACCACCGCGCAACTTAATGCGATAAGATTCACCAAGCGTTTTGATAATTCAGGCCATCGCCGTGCAATACATTGCGCCGAGAAGAATGCGCTATAGCCGTAGCCTAGACTGATCGCAATATGCTCGGTGAAATCGCCATCCCAAAGCGTCATTGTCGTTAGGGCTATTACGATGCAAAAAAGCGTGGTGAAACCAAAACTTTTCACATCATGTGCTGAAATATCAAAGCGTTCCATCATCTAGAATTTTCCTTTTAGATTGAACAGAATCCTAGCGCTATCCGGCATGTTTGCATATGCCGAACTCGACTCCCCACCAAAAAAACGTGCTGCAAGTTCCAGTTCCAACAACGCAGAACCACTATCGTAAGCTTGCCAATTCAGCCACTGGGTCAAAATGAAGCCTCCCTCTTCTACCGCCCAAAGTAGATCTAGGGTGGGGGTTAAATGATCAATGCCCAACGGCTGCCCCGCAGCCCCATCCCATGACCAGTGCAACATAATGTTATGTGCCACAATATTGGCCGCTTGATAACCTTGGGCATACGAGAAAGCAGCTTGAGTTTGCCCCATTTCACGCATCTGGTCTGCGCTGTTGAATGCTTGTTGCCATTCCTGCTCATTCCAACTGCGACCATCGTACCAATACTCGGCAATCACATTATGCCCCGAAGCGTTTGCCCAGTTTAATCCAAACAAAAATTGCGCGGCATCTGACCTTTTTATCAATTCGAGCGGACGCTCAATTTGCCTTTGGTACTGCCAGTATTCGCGTTGATACAACCAAGAGGTGTGCACGCCCCACGCAGCGTTGAGCACCGATACCCATGATCCCCCAACTAAACCGCGGCGCACATTGTCGTAATACACAATGCCCTGAATTTCACTATCACCCACTAAACGATAATGGCGTAGCCCGATTCCTTGCTGCTCATTGTGTGTCACTAACTGCGCCTCGCTCGAACGCCCCCAACCACTATCCGTGGCAATCAAGGTCCACTCACCCAACCCTTGATAGGATGAGAGAGCGAGCACTCCTGCCCCTTCTTCCACTTGAATACCTAGCGGGTTACGCCGATAAGGCAAAAACAGATCCAGTGGCCGATAACCATAGCCCACACCCCAGTCGAGACGAATCTTTCCAACCGTGATGTCGAGCGTTTGGCCAGCAATATCGCTTGCCCCTTGCCAAAACAACTCACTGAGCGTGAATTGGGTATCGCTCGGTTGATCACTGCTGTCATAGAGTGAGGAAGCAGTGAGCGCTAAACTCGCTGTCCACCCATTCCAACGAGATTCCAGATCGAGTAACGCATCAATTTGCTCAACCGTTTCTCTCTCTTGCCCCACGGCGAGAGCAAAGAGTGGGGAATCGCTAGGTCGAGTGTGAGACGCACTCACCATCCAATCCCAATCCAAACTCGGCATGCTCTGCGCAAACCCTTGCAAGGACATCAGCCCGCAGAACAAACCAAGCCCTTTTACCATCCCGTTCATTTCACTGCTCCAGTGACGGGTTTTGGATTAAATAAGCTGGGTTGTAGAACTTATCCTCCAAGCGTTTTGGCTGGACTGATTGATACTCGATCACCGTACGTTTCTGCGGTTGAATTTTGTCAAACAGCAGCATCTCAACCACGCGATCGCCTTGCACTTTGAACCACGCAACCTTGGCTAGCTTGCCCGAATGCAGATAAAGATCCGCTTTAACTGGCGAGGCGTCGGCCTTATTCAGCCACAGTGTGATCGCCTGATAACTGGCACCAGCGGTTTTGGCTTTGAGGGCCAAACGATAGGCATCCACACTGGATTGATCTTCCCGCAGCAGCCGCTCTTCGCCCTCAAAACTCGGCTGATAGTCATCACTCCAAGTCAAGGTTGAAATATCCCCCACCGAGGCCTCACCAAGCAGTTTTTGCATTGGCGTAATGCGAATTGGGCGACGGCTTTTCGGCATCAGTAGCCAGTAGTTGTCCCCAAGCATCAGCAGTTTTTGCCCCGCTTCGGTAGCCGAACGAAACAGCACTAAAGATTCGCGATTTTCACGCACATACACATCATACTGGTTGGTCTTTTCGAGAGTGCCATCGTGGTATAGCTGCACCACTGTGATCACTTTGGCGGCCGATTCTTTGAGTCGATAATCATCTGCCTTTTGCACCATGCCGACCACATCCAGCTCTGTCGCCACAACCGTGCTTACCCAGCTCAGCCCTAATAAACATATTGAAATCCATTTACACATACGTGAGAGCCTCCGTGATCGGCTTGTTCACGCCTTTCCGAGCAGAAAGCCAAGCCGCCAACACACAAATAATGACCATGCCTAAGGTACATAGCCCGACCAGAGTGAATGAAAAATAGAGATCCAGTGGATAACCTTCGGTTCTTCCCGGTGGTGGTGGCATTTGAATATCCGCCATTCGCACCACGGCAATAGTGATCAAATTGAGCACAGTGCCGAGTAACGCGCCACACAATGCCAACAACGTTGCTTCACGGACAAATCCAGCCACAATGTCATTAGGGTATGCTCCGAGAGCAGATAAGGTACCAATTTCCCGAGTCCGTTCGCTGACCGACATGGTTAAAGTATTGAACAGCGCTACAAATACCACCATCGCCATGACGGTACCCATGACGCCGAACAGTCGATCGTATAAATCTTTGACGCGAGTGTAGAAAAAGGCGAGCTGCTGCCAAGGTGTCACTTGCAAATCCTGCGCTAAATGCAGTTTATTCAGTTGCTCTTCAACCCATATCTGCATCTCTTGGGTTTGCTCTGTCGTAAATAAATACACGGATAAGGTGCTGACTTTGCTTGAATTAAGCAGTTCTTGTGCCGAAGTCAGGTGCAGATAAAGTTGACGTTTATCCAGTTCCGGTACGCCGGTTGAGTAAAGGCCACGCACTTGAAAATCTAACGCGTTCAGCGCGCCATCCGCGGTGGTGCTCAATAGCGTTATCCAATCGCCAACACCAACGTTCATGTTGCGCGCAAGATCGACCCCGAGCATCACTTGCGGTTGGGTCGGGTCAAAGCGTGGCGAGTTTGGATCTTGCAGCGTTTGCCCATCACGCACATCCAAAAAAGGGCCTTTCATATCGAACTCTTTGTAATCCACGCCAAGCCCAGTAAAAATTGTTGATTTCGCACCATTAGAAACCAGTCCGGTCAACTCGATGCGTGGCTGAATGCCACGAATTTTAGGGTTAGCGAGCAAGGCTTGACGAATCTGATCACTCCCTTCCAACCCGTTGGCCAACGGTGTTTCTTCCTCTTGCTCAAAGTAACCCAGTTGGCTGATGGTTAAATGCCCGACATCGCGCGCGGTCGATTCACGCAGTGAATCGTAAGTGTAAAGACCAAATCCACCAGCGGAAGTTAAGGCCAACACCGCAATCGCAATGATAGAGATGGAGAGCACGCTACGGCGGCGGTTACGTTGCAGATTCAATGCCGCCAATCGCCACGCTTGAGAGATCAACTTGCCCATTGCATTCTCTCCAAGGAGATCTGCCCATCGACCAAATTGATGGTGCGATCGCACTGCGCCGCCATGCGTCCATCATGAGTCGCCACCACAAAGGTGGTTCCTAACTCATGACCAAGGCTTTTCATCAGCCCAATGACAAGACTCGCGGTTTGACTATCCAAACTCGCGGTAGGCTCATCTGCCACCACTAACTTGGGGTTATGTACCAAAGCTCGTGCAATCGCCACACGCTGCTGCTGACCACCAGAAAGATGATCCGGACGCTGCTGCATCACTTCTTCCAACCCGACTTTCATCAACATTTCCCGAGCCAATTTTTGCTGGTCATATCGACTAAAACCATTAAGCATCAAGGGATACGCCACATTTTCTAAGGCCGTCATCACGGGGATTAAATTGAATTTTTGAAACACAAAGCCAAACTGAGTGCGGCGCAATAACGCTGCGGACTTACCACTGCGCGGATAGGTGTTTCCATCTAACGTCACTTCGCCTTCATAATCGGGATCAAGCAAACCCAGAATGTTGAGCAAGGTACTTTTCCCTGAACCGGATGGTCCACACAGCGCCAACATTTCGCCTTGCTGCACCACACCACTGACACCACGTAGGGCTGGCACACTTTGCATTCCCAGTGAATACTGCTTTTCAATGTTTTGAAATTTAAGCATGTTTCCCTCCCTACGCCTGATTGACGAGAGCTTGCGCTTGCTGAGTATCAGGATGGTTGGCATCGGCTTGCTGCATGGTTTCTAGCCACTGTTTGGCTTGCGCCTGATCTTTCGCGCGCAAGGCCGCGACGATGGCGAGACGATAGATCCACGCGGTAGCAGCAAATGGCTGCGCTTGAAATTGCGGATCCGCCAACAAATTCAGGTAGAGATCATATCCGCGTTCAAAATGGTTAAACATGTCAGGCATGGCCGTGTAAGTCGCCGCTGCCACGGCGATCGCTAGCATTTGAGTCGGCAAACCATTGCGGCGCTCTTGTGAATTTGCCGCGTCATCACTTAATAAAGAAAGCCCTTTCTCTATTGTGGCAAGCCCTTCTTCGCTATAACGCATTTTCTTCCACGGTAAAAACGCATCACGCCCCATCAGCGTTCGAGTGCTACCTAAATACACCAAGGTCAGCGGCATCGCCCCTTCTTGTTCCGCTAATTTTTCCAAATCGGCATACAGTGGTTCAACTAACTTTTCATCACCCTGCGCCGCTTGGTTATAACGTTGGATCAACGCTTCACTAGGCAGGGCAAGCACTTGCCAAGAACTGAGGCTCAGTAGTAAGCCCATTAGGCAAAGAGGGAAGAACCGCAAACTGCAAGTTTTCATACGAAATATCCTTTTCAGTAAAATGAAACTGTCCAAATGATTTGTGAACTTGATGTCACTACAGTACGGCAATCAAGAATGAGCAGAGCTTAGCCGACTCGATACAGACTTATTGTAGTTTGCGATAAAAGGTCGATATGCGGCGTCAATGGTAAATTGATGGCATGAGTGGGGCGGGTGAGAAAAATGTGCGCTCTGGATTACACCAGATGAAACAACTGCGCCAGTACAGAGACTGGCGCAAGAAGATGAAACAGTTTGGAAGGTTACGGCACTCCGTGACCTTTAGAGGCCACCCAAACTCGATACCACTGTTCACGAGAGAGTTGTAATGACAGCGCTGCAATGGCACTTTCAACGCGTTCGATTTTACCTGAACCAATGATCGGCAATGGTTGACTCGGCAAACAACGAACCCACGCATAAATCACTTGTTCAATCGACTCGGCGCCCAGTTCCACACGAAGCTCTTCCAACACCGCACGGACACGCTGCGCTTGTTCTGTTTGGCCGGAGAAAATAGCGCCACCACCCAAACATGACCATGCCATAGGACGAATACGCAAACGCTGCAATTGATCCAAGGTGCCATCGTGTGCCACTTCAAAATTAAGTGGGTTGATTTCCACTTGGTTCGTTACCAACAGCTTGCCCAAGCGTGATTGCAGCAAATCAAACTGCGCCGGTGTGAAATTAGAAACACCAAAGTGTTTCACTTTGCCGACTTTGTGCAATTCAGAGAAAGCTTCAGCCACTTCATCGGCATTCATCAATACATCGGGACGATGGATCAGCAGAACATCAATGTCATTCACACCCAAACGCTCTAACGAGTTGTTGACCGATTGATAAATGTGCGCGGCACTGGTGTCATAGTGGTTAATTTTGCGTTCTGGGAAGCGAGCGTTACACAGTTGAATATCGCACTTAGTGACAATTTGGATCTGTTCGCGCAGTGAAGGCTCAAGTGCTAATGCTTCACCAAACAAGGCTTCACACTGATAACCACCATAAATATCCGCATGGTCAACGGTGCTGATCCCTAGCTCAATGTGCTGCTTCAAAAACGTTAAACGCTGCTGAGGTGTCATGTTCCACTCAGCTAAGCGCCAGTAACCTTGAACCAATTCAGACAGCTCTGGCCCTTGTTGCGCCATCGTCACTTTCTGTACGGTTGCTTGTTGTTGCATCGTCATTCTCCTGTTTTTCACTAAGCGACATCCTATGCAGGAGCTTTGCTCGGTGCAAAACCTATCACTATCCATCGGTGAAGTTGTGATTTAGCTTGGATTTTTTATCGCATACACTCACTGAAAACGTTCATTTCTACGCCTGCCTCTGGCAAGTTGTGATGCAGTGCAAGTTAGCAAGGCGTAGAGCCAAGAATGATGTCGGTTAGTACATAGCGACTTATCCTTTTGGGAATCAAAAACGGCTCACTGACATTTGTGCAGGTAAGAAAGTGTGCAGGTAAGAAAGCCGCCCCACTAAGGATAGACGATGAAACTTAACCCTCTGACTTTGTCACTGCTGTCAGCCTTGTCACTACCGACCTTAGCTTCGCCCAATTTAACGGTAGCGACCACCACTAACAGCCGTGATTTTCCGCTGCAAGCCGATGCACCACTGGTGATCCCACTCAATAAAGGGGATTACACTCTCACTATCAGTGGTATCGAAGGGGATTGCCCTGTTGCCCCAACGCAAGTCGTCAAATTCAATACACCACTCGCCCTAAGTTGCACTGGTAAAACTGAATTACCCCTGACGATTCGTTTTAGTGGCGACTATGCCTTTCAGTGGCAAGCGCAAAACAACACACTCACTTTGATACGCCAAACCACCAAGGCGACCAAAACGGAATTCCGCCGCCCAATTCCTAACGTCAGTTGTGAGGTGTACCAAGGCGGTGATGTCACCTTAGATTTGGCCGACAGTTTCGCCGATGGCACAGCGTTAAAAGAAGCGTTTACCGGACAAATTGTGACGGTTCAACAAGGTAAAGTACGCCTAACCCCTTCCCAAACCAGCGGAGGTTTAGTGCTGCTTGAACCGCAACGCACTCATGCTCAGCCTTTTACTTATCGCAATGCCAATATCTATTTTGTGATGGTCGACCGCTTCAACAATGCCGACCCAAGCAATGATCGTAGCTACGGCAGGCAACAAGACGGACAAGAGGAGATCGGCACCTTCCATGGTGGGGATCTGAAAGGCGTGATCGCCAAACTCGACCACATTAAAAGCTTAGGCACGGATGCTATCTGGCTCTCTCCGATTGTCGAACAGGTGCATGGGTTTGTCGGCGGAGGTGAGAAAGGCACCTTCCCGTTTTATGCCTATCACGGCTATTGGACCCGCGATTTCACCAAGATCGATGCCAATTTCGGCGTGGATGAAGATCTGCAAACCTTAGTGCGCGAAGCCCATCGCCGTGGCATAAAAATTCTTATGGATGCCGTGCTTAACCATGCAGGTTACGCCACATTAGCCGATTTACAGCAAGATGCGATTGAAGTAGTGAACGCTCCTATGCTGCCTGAACGCTGGAGCGATTGGAAACCTAGGGCAGATCAAAATTGGCACAGCTTCCATCAATCCATTGATTACCAGAGCGAAAACTGGAAAAAATGGTGGGGTGGTGATTGGGGCCGCGCAGGCCTTCCAAATTACCCCGAACCCGGCAGCAGCGACATCACCATGAACTTAGCGGGTTTACCCGATTTTCGAACCGAGTCAATTCAAGCGGTTACGCCACCGCAATGGCTACTGAATAACCCCGGCACCCGAGTGGTGAGCAAACCAAACTACCGTGTCGCGGATTACTTAATTGAGTGGCAAAGTGATTGGGTACGCCGCTTCGGCATTGATGGTTTCCGCATCGATACGGTGAAACATGTTGAAGGTGATGTATGGCAACGTTTAAAACAGAAGGCCACGGAAAACCTCACAGCATGGCGGCAAGAAAACCAGCAGAGCGGCGAACCCTTTTGGATGATGGGCGAAGTATGGGGGCACAGTGCTTATCGCAGCCCTTATTTTGATGATGGTTTTGATGCGCTAATTAACTTTGATATTCAAAAACGCATGGATAATGGTGCGGCGTGCTTAAGTCAAATGGCAATGGTATATCGCGATTATGCCCAGACACTGGCAAAGTACCCCGATTTCAATCCAGTCAGCTATATGTCTTCCCACGATACTGAGCTGTTCTTCGGTCGTTTTAAATCGTTCGAAATGCAGCGCAATGCTGCCAATGCGCTACTGCTCACTCCTGGTGCAGTTCAAATCTATTACGGCGATGAAATTGCTCGCGAAGCCGGACCTTACGCTGACGATTTCCATCAAGGAACCCGTTCGGATATGCCTTGGCAGTGGAGTGCAGAACAGCAAATTCTGCTCAAACATTGGCAAACCTTGGGGCAGTTTCGGCAACGTCACCCAGCCGTTGGGGCTGGATCACATCGTGAAATCGCCCAGCCCAATACTTATCTTTTCACTCGCCAGTTAGGTGACGATAAAGTCGTCATCGCCTTTGTTGGCCGCTAACGGTCTTATTCCTCAGGAGCATGCTCATCATGCTCCTGACTCGATGATTGCCCCAAAGCGATGCCAATAAAAACGTGCCAAATATCAATCTTTCTACAATAACTTTCTGCAAACTCATCAAACTCAAACTGGTACAACCAGAAAATTAACATAATTCATTGATTCATTTGAATTAAATATCTATCTTCCGCTGCTGTAAAAAAAATAACACCGCCAATCCCTTTGACATATAATTAACACAAAATTAACATCAGACTTCACGTGAATGTTCTCTCGCAATAAAGCGCTGGTTTTCTACCCATACAAAGCGTCATGCGAGAAGAAACGACTCGTAGGATCGTCAATGGAATTACGACTATAACTAAGACCTCAGGAGGTCGAGAATGCTGAATAAATCTTCCCTTGCTGCTTGTATTTCCGCTCTGTTAGTGGGACAAGCCAGTGCCGCCGGATTTCAAGTCGCCGAGCACTCCGCATCCGGTTTAGGCCGCGCGTTTTCAGGTGAAGCGGCAGTGGCCGATAACGCCAGCGTACTGGCACGTAACCCTGCCGCCATGATGCTGTTTGAAACTGCACAATTTTCTGGTGCATTATCCATCGTCGATCCCGAAGTTAACGTAGATGATCTTTCCAACAACCAATCGATGAAAGATATTGCGCCACTGCAAATCGTTCCGGCGGCCTACTACATCAGTCCGATCAATGAACAGTGGGCATGGGGTTTTGCCATGTTCACCACTTACGGCGTAGCAACTGACTACCCGAACGATATTTATGCTGGTGATTTAGCCGGTGATACTTCGCTAATCTCCGTCAATCTGAACCCTAATATCGCCTATCGTGTCAACCAAGAGCTCAGTTTAGGTTTTGGCCTTGATTTGGTTGCCGCCAAAGCGGAGTTAACTCGTCATAAAGGTGGCCTTGCCCCTTTTGTTGGTGGCAATCCTAGCGATAACTTGATTGGCATGACCGGCGAAACCTTTGGGTTGGGTTGGAATATCGGTGCGCTCTACGAACTCGATGATAAAAACCGCATCGGTTTTGGTTATCGCTCACGCGTTAAACTCAATTTTGATGATGGCGAATTCTCCAGTTACGATTCGGGCATCGCCACCAGCGCTGTGGTTCCTGGGCAACTCAAAATTGAGCTCCCAGCGATTTGGGAACTCTCCGGCTTCCATCAATTGAACAACCAATGGGCAATCCATTACAGCTATCAGCAAACGGATTGGAGCAGCTTTAGTGAACTCTCCGCGACTTCAAGCCAATGTAAAAACGGAACCTGTTTCCAAAAAATCGAGAAATACGAAGACAACGGACGCTGGTCTGCTGGCGCCACGTATACCCTAAATACAAGTTGGACATTCCGTGCTGGTGTGGCGTTTGATGAGCAAGCTGGTAAGGCAACACTGAGCATTCCGGATAGTGACCGTTTCTGGTATTCCGCAGGATTCACTTATTCCATCAATTCTCAACTAACGATGGACGCAGGTTTTGCTCTTGTGCAAAGCCGCAAAGGCACCTTTACCGAAGAAAACCAAATCGGCCAAACCCTCAAATTTGATTCTGAGGGCATCGCCTATATTAGTGCATTGCAATTTAACTACCGCTTCAACTAATTTCCGGAGTCGAACATGAAACAGGTTATTAAGATCTCTCTTCTCTGCTCAGCGCTCTGGTTAGTCGGCTGTGGCAATGAAACCACGAGCTCGGGGGCGAGCACCACGGTTGAATATGAATCCTATATTCAGCAAGCGCTCAATCGAGACACCACCATTAAGTTTGCGTTAAGTGGCAGCAATGCCAATGTGCCCCTGCCCTCTTTTGCGCTGATGAACCCAGACGATGGCACATTAGAAATTCCCCCAGGCAGCAATACTTCTGGCTCTAACCCGTTAGTTGCTATGGGACAAGTCGATGGCTGGCCCATCACTATGCCGCTATTCCTCGATTTTAAAGGCGCAGGTCTGGCCGATAACATCATCACATCGGGCATTTATCTGTACGAGTTAACCGACTCGATGACCGGCTCTCCAAGCATCAAAACCTTGTTAGTTAATGGTACAGATTACACTGCAATTTCCAGTTCGGCGTCCGATAAAATTCTCATTGTGCCGATTAAAGCACTGAATGCTTCTTCCGAATATATTCTGGCGGTGACCTCTGACGTTTCAGACGCCAACGGCAATCCAGTTGGCACATCGTCCAGTTACGCCGCCCTGAAATCCAAGAAAAAGATATATACCGAGGGTGATATTTCAACCCTGCAAAAAGTGACGCAAGGCGTAGAAAAAATCTTCCAACTCAGTGGTGTGGATGATACTCAAATTGTCTACTCGACTTGGTTCTCAACTCAATCGGTGAGTAATACCTTGTTTGCAACTCGCGCCGCAACGGCATCGGCGTTTGCCAGTGGTAGTAACCAATTAGAGACAGTGTGGAAACAAACAGGCATTGGGCTCGATACGGCTTACACAATGCAATTAGGCACACCAGTTGACTTAGCTGCCGCTCTGACAGCGGATGACAATTTCAGTACGTATATTGGTGCAAGCAAAAAAGCGGCAATTTTAGGTACATACAGCGCAGGTACCGTAAATGTGACCAAAGGTACCGTTCGCCTACCTTACTACCTTGAAACTGGCAGTAACTGGAATACTCAGCCGTTTGAATCGGCGATGCCAAGCCTTGCTAAAATCAAAGCCGCACTCGCCGATACTAATGAACAATTAGCGATTGGTGGACAACTGCTCGCAGCCGGTATTGATACCAGTAAGTTGGCCACTGATGCCAGTGAACAATTTAAGCTGATTGGTCTTACCCTAACCAAATCGGATGGCAACCAACTGGATCCTGAACGCTACATCACTCGCTATTCACCCGTACCCAAAGTGAAATCAGTGCAAGATGTGCCATTCCTACTCTTTACCCCCAATGGCAGCACGCCAACCAATATCGTGATTTATCAACACGGTGTCACAACTGCCAAAGAAAATGCCTACGCTTTCGCGAAAAACCTTACGGCTGCGGGACTTGCTGTTATTGCCATTGACTTACCGCTACACGGTGAACGCAGTTTAGATAGCACGCGCTCAGCCAATAGTGATGCGTTAGCCTATATTAACCTCACCTATTTAGCTGTAGCTCGGGATAACTTGCGCCAAAGCATTCTTGATGTATTGGGACTGCGAGCTGCGTTAACCCTGTCTCAACCTCTATTCAGTGGTACCCCACTGTCTGGCATCAATGTAGGTACAGGATCAAAAGTTCGTATGTTAGGACATTCATTAGGGGGAATTGTCGGCACTTCTGCCGTAGCAGAAAGTAATAAAACATTGGGCTCCACACCGGCTAACGCTCTGTACAGTTTCTCTGGCGCGGCCATTCAAAACTCGGGAGGCCAAATTTCTAACTTACTGTTAGGGTCTGAATACTTTGGTCCGCAGATCAAGCATAACGTTGCGTTAAGCGCTAGCACGGAATACAAAGGGTTTGCTGATGCACAATGTGCCAGCCTAGACGATTCGGCTTGCTATGAGTCGTTTGAACGCTCGGCAACTGAAGAGCAACGTGCTCAAGTCACCCCAGGCTTCCAGATGTTCTCGTATGCGGCACAGACCCTACTCGACACTATTGATCCTTACTCTGTCGTTAAAACCAAGCTGAGTAGTGGAACTTTAACCACCGCACTTTATTTCTCAGAAGTGGATGGTGACAGCGTGGTACCAAACAAGGTGAGCAATCAAACTGGCTCGGGGGATTATCTCAGCCCTCAGTTTGCTGGCACTGAACCACTCGCAACTTTGCTGAGCTTAACCACTGTCAACGCAGCACAGACAACTCCGTCTGCCACAGCCAGTTTTGTTCAGTTTAACAGCACGGCGAAACACTCAACCTTTGTTGCCCCACAAGATACGGGATACGCTGACTTGAATCACCACACCGAGATGCAAACTGAAACCGCTGATTTCCTTGCTGACGATAGCCTTGGAACCGTGTCCAATAGCAATTCTGTCCTGAAATAATCTTAATCCCTTCTAAAAAAGTTAGGGATAACGAGAAAAAGCGCACTCTAAGAGTGCGCTTTGTTTTACAAGGGAAATGGGAATTTAATCAAGTCGTAACGTAACACTGGAGTAGTTACTGTAACCACGCAACATGACATGGTAAGTCGTACCTGCTACCGCCGAGATCGCGCATTGCTCTGCATTACCTGAACGATAAGGTCGGCAGTCCCAAACCGTTGTGGTGGGTTTACTGCCCGCTTTGACATACAGATCCACATCACCGGTACCACCGCTGGTGGAAACAACAACGTTGCCCGAGTTGGTCACCGTAAAGGTGTAAAAATCTTCCCCTCCACGTAAGCCGCTCAATCCTGTGATCGGCTTACCTTTCTCAAGCACTTTATCGACCGGTGGAGGCGTTGTGCCACAAGAGGCATTCACACCTACCGTATTAAACGCAGTTACCACATCCGCCGTGTTGTAGCTAAGATCCTGTGCAGCTTTCACCACACCGCAGGCACCTTGATCAAACGTGCTATTAGGTATCCAGTACAACTGGTTAGCAACGGCAAAAACTTCAAACCCTTTACGCACATTCCAGCCGGTTTTATTCGCGAGAAGATAAAATGCGCGATTAAAAACCCCGCTTGAATGGTGAACATCAATACCACTGTAATACTGTGATGCATGATCTATCGAACGACCATCACGCGATGGTTGATCAAAATAGCGCAGACCTCCGGAAGATTTGAAGATGTCTGACCCAACCACCCAGTCAACACTGCCACGCATATAATATTCCGCAGCTTCCCCCGCAATATCGGAATAGGCTTCGTTAATACCCCCTGACATATCTTTGTAAACAAGACCTGAGTTTTGCTCGGTGAATCCGTGGCTTACTTCATGCGCACTGACGTTAATATCAACCAGTGGATAGAAACGGGTATAGCCGTCACCAAAGGTCATCGCGCGACCATCCCAAAACGCATTTTCATAGTTACTGCCGTAATGCACACGCATAGTCAATTGGAAGGTGAGTGGAGAGGTATTCAGCCACTGCTGATACATATCGAACACCACTTTACCGAAATAATGCGCATCGTTAAGTGGTGAATAAGCGCCATTGACCGTTTTCACACTGTTGTAATTGGTACTGTCGTTACAGGCGTAACTAAAGGCCGTTGTCCCTGTCGTACCACCATTCAGATTCACGGTTTTTACCGCGCTATTGTTCATGGTACAGGTCGAACCGGTTTTATCGATACTAAAACCAGGTAAACCATTGCTGCCATATTCATAGCGTCCCGTTTTTTGGTTGCCGCCAGGACCGGAGCCAGTAGCTTGCGCATGGTTAATACCATCCCACTGTTCAAGTACCTCACCTGTGGTCGCACTGATAAAGTAGAACGGGCGAGTTGGCGAATCTGAGGCAACAAAGAAATCAACTAAATACACGAGCTGAGCTTGTTGATTACCATCCAAACGCACCAGCAACTGAGCGTTTGCATTCTCAATCGGCAAATTATCACCAACCACATTCGCCTGCTGTTGACCAAAAAGAGTTGTCGCCAAAGCAATCGCTTGTTGACTATCAATATCGGGAGCCACACTGGGGAGATCGGCTTCTAATTGCTGTGCCATCTGCCCATAAACTTGGGTAATGCCCTTCGTCGATTCCGTTGCAACGATTGCTGTACCATATACAGGCACCCCATTGTAGAGTTGCTGATAACGTACTTTCACCTTGCCATTAGGTAACTGAACGGTGTTGACCGCTTTAAAACCATTAGCGGCAGATACCATACTGTACTGCTGTTGAACTAAGGCCTGCTGGACAAACGATGCATCATCAATCGTCACCATTTGTGCCGCGTAAACAGGAAAACCGGTGGCTGCACCAGCCAAAACTAGCCAATTCAAAGGACGTTGTATTTGTTTCATTTCTCAATCCTAGAGATGTTAGGTTATTAAGCGTTGAACAGCTCCCATCAACGCCGATTGCACGCGAAATACCGCGTTCAATCAAAGTGGTACAGAACGATTGAAAACACCAACCCGAGGTTAATTTAATGTTAAATAAAGGTGTGAATTTTTCGTGTCACAAACTACTCATTAAGCCCATTTACATTGCATAAAAAGCAGAATAAAAACACATAAAATCATTAGGATAGATATCTATTGATAGGATTGCGCCTTTTAAATGAGACACTTATTTATCAATACGATGGCAAGATTGACGAACTTACCGTGCTATGAATGAATATCGCATAAGGCGAGGAAAAATAAAGCCGCTGAAGCGCGGCTTTATATCAAGTTCGGGGTTTAGAATTTATAACCACCAGCGATCATAAATACCCACGGATTGATCTTTACATCAGTGGATTTGGCATCTGCCCCCGCTTTGTAAGTCGCTGTCGTTTCTATATTGGCATACCACACAGAAGCGTTAAGGAACCAACTGTCATTAAGCATGTAATCCACACCGGCATTCGCAGCCAAACCCCATGAATCATCCAGTTTCAGATCACTCAGACCTGCACCTTCACCTGAGCTGTTGAAGCCTTCATCAAAGAAAGTTGTGTAGTTTAAACCCGCACCAACATAAGGGCGAATCGTAGAATTTGCTTCTCCAAAATAATATTGAACCATGAAAGTCGGCGGCAGATGTTTGGTTTCACCAATATCACCTAGGTTCGAAAGATCGGTAGAAATTTTGTGTGAGAATGGCGTTGCGGCTAACACTTCAAAACTGATGTTATCCGTAAACATATAACCAAGAGTTAAACCCAGTTGAGTGTTGCTGTTGACAGCAAGTTCACTTTGGCTGCCTAAGATTTTGTCACTGCTGTCATTAGGCACAACCGAAGCAACACCGACACGAACAATAACATCACCTTCTTGATGTGCCATAACGTGAGTAGACATAAGGGCTGCAAGCACGGATAAACCGCAAAGTGTTTTTTTCATTACATTTTCCTTTTTGTGTAGGGCTATTGTTATCTTTCTGTTGCGCGCACAGTAGCACACAAAAACCACACAAACTTGATGGAAATCAATTTGCATCATCCGCACACATCAATAATGCATTTTTGCAACTTAAATCACCTTTTAAAAACACAATTAACACTTATCTAATGCAACTTTGGCGTGCCATCATGGCATCAAATATGCAATAAATTCCATGTTCCCCAAAAGGAGGATAGCAACATGGATAATCTTTATAAGATCGAGTCATACAGTGATGAAGCCGTGAATACGATTGCCGATTTTATTCGCTCTAAAGGCGGCCGTTGTTGCATTGCCGGTTATGCGGTGATCACAAACCACCCGTTTCAAGAGCGCGAGGCTTGGCGTTTGCTCCCTTTAGTGGGCAAAGTGACCGATTCATTGACGGCGTGGGATATCACCCAATTTGAAACCACAAACGTGAGCATTGCCCATTGAGTCGCATCCTACTCTTGGCACTAATAACGGTATGATGAATGGCGGCATAAGCTGCCATTTGCATATTGCAATGCAAATAACTATTCACTACCTCCTATTTGAGTTACTGCACCTCCAATAGGAGGAATTTAAGGAAGCAGTACCTACCTACTTCATTATTTTCTGTCATATAGATAGGCAATTTATAAATTTCGAACCGACATCAAATTACAAAACAGCCAATAGTAACCGTTTGTGTTGAATTTTAGAAACTCAGGCCAATTAATAATAAACACATTTAATTATTAATATTTTTATTGTTAATTTTCTCGTGTTGTTTTTTTGTATTAATTAGCCAACTTTAAAAAAGTAATCACGGTTAAAAAATAAAGCTCCAAACCAATACAAAATAACAATGAATTGTAGAGTAATAAAAAACATCATTTACAACATTAAAACATTTAATAGGAAAAAAAATGAAGACATCACTCAACAAAACGAAATTATCTTTAATCATTGCTGGATGTATTTTTTCAACTGCATCTTATGCTCAAAAACCCGTAGAGGAGACTGTAACAACAACTACTATGCGAGCCGTTAGTAAGACCGGAGGACTTATAGCTAATGTGAGTGCTTATGCGAGTAATTTTGCGCCCTACAAAGTATCACTGCTTTCGTTGAAGGCTGGGGCATTGGCTGCATCATTATCTGTAGTTGATGAAATCACTAAACGTATTGTTGGGGCAACAATTGAGGCACAGTGCCAATCTACAGAAAGCGATGACCGACTCGAAAATTATTGTGAAGCACCACCAAGTTTCATTCAAAATAAATTTTGTATCGCCAATACAGATAATGTGAATCAAAATGACATTCAGGTTTTAGTCACCGATACTGCAGTACCCATCTCACATAAAGATGTTACTCCTCAACAAAAAATCAACGTGCCCCATGGCTCTGAAGTTTGTATAAGCGTTCCTAAAGAAGTAGGCAATATTTCAGTGGCAAACGCTGAAAATCAGTTAATTGTTGATAGAGTTTTGCCGGTAGACTTTTACTCTGGTCATTACGGTATGGTAATTAAAAATGGTAAACCTTGGTTAAAACAAAAAGCGCCAAAAGCTTTCTATAATATGACTCTCGCTCACAAAGCTTGTTACAGCATCATGCTCAATAGCTCATTTGATCTCGATGGAGGTGTAAGAAAATGCTTAGACCAAATCTCAGATGGCAATCGAAATAAACGTGCTGAGTTAGAAAAAATATTTACTATTTCAATGGCTCACGCAGATTATCAAGATGTAACGCACACCTTAAAAAAACGTGATTTGAATGACTTTTTACGTAATGCCATCTATCACCAAGAACATCCATCTAATCCAGACCTATTTGTACTAAGTGGAACTTTTATGATTGATGATAATACTTACGCAACGATCAAACCTATGGATGTTCCTCGCATAAATGGGGAGCTCTCGCTTCCTGATAGTATTGCGGTGTACAAAATCAATACCACCCCCAAAAATGCCCCAAACTTTTATAATGAGTCATCATCACCAGATACTGCCGTTATTGTTGATACTAAAAGTGGTCCCCTTAATTTCGCTACTGCAATACCAGTAGATAATGGTCTTCCTGGAGGGTTTGAACCTATCGACTTCTAATTCGATACTCCTCAAGCAGCACACATATGTGTTGCTTGAGGACGAGATAACATAAACCACATGAATACATTCCGAGACGCTAGGGATTTAAAACACAGAGCGAAGTGAAAACCTCTGGATGTATGCGTGACAGAGTGACTGAACTTTATCATTAAGTGCGACAGGCATCCGATCTACATCTTTTCTAAGTTTCAATTTTCACATAAGCTCAGCACGGAAATCCGTATACCAGAATGGTCGATTTTCAAGTATCCGAGTAAAGATTGAGCATAAATATATTTTCATGGTGCTTTCTACTGCTCTTTTCATTGCTCTCTTATACTCAACAAAAGCGTTGTGACATACCTGACTTAACCAACCACCCAGTGAACTCAACATGAAACTCTTCTCTTTCCTTGGTAGTGTTTTCTTAATATGCATTGCCTCTAGCATTGCAATGCCAACCTATTCCGCAGATTCAGTAACAACAAAGGCTGTTGCAAAAAAGACTGTTAAAAAACAGGAGCTTGCTGCAAATAGCGCTTTGGTCATCGATCTTAAAACCAACGAAGTGATTTATTCGAGCAACCCAGATGCGGTTAAGCCCATTGCTTCCGTCACCAAGCTGATGACCGCGATTGTCACTTTGGATGCCAAATTGCCCATGGATACCAAACTACCTATCACTATCAAAGAAGCCAAAGAGATGAAAGGGGTACATTCACGGGTTAAAATTGGCAGCGAAATTAGCCGCAAAGACATGTTGCTACTCACGTTGATGTCTTCGGAAAACAGAGCCGCAGCCAGCCTTGCTCACCACTACCCCGGTGGCTATACAGCTTTTATCAAAGCAATGAATGCCAAGGCAAAAGCCTTGGGAATGAAAAACACTCGCTTTGTTGAACCGACTGGGCTTTCACCAAAAAACGTTTCCAGCGCCCGCGATTTGGTGGTGTTACTGAAGGCCAGTAAAAAATACCCTCTGCTCGGCCAACTCAGTTCGACAGAGAAGAAAACCGTAACCTTTGCAAAACCGAGATACACCCTCGATTTTCGTAATACCAATCGCTTGGTTTTTAACGATAACTGGAAGATTGACTTAACCAAAACAGGGTTTACCAACGCGGCTGGTCATTGCCTTGTTATGCGAACACAAATGGGGAAACGCCAAGTCGCTTTTGTTGTGTTAGACACCAAAGGAAAGCTTTCGCCTGTCGGTGATGCAAACCGTTTACGAACTTGGGTTGAAACTGGCAAAGTCACCCCAATCCCTGCCGATGCGAAGCAATACAAGAAGCAACGCAGCCGAGAGCAAATTGCCAAAATCAGTGATTATAAAAGTTAGCAGCCAAACCCAACCCTGAGCCAAATTGCCATGTTGCCTCTTATACATCTAATGGGGTGGGTTTATTGTGGGGCTGAGTTTCGCAACAAAGCCCCAATGTCTTTCGAATCAAGTATTCAGTTCAGTTGACGAGATTTGCGTGATACTTCAGATGTTCAATAAACATCTTAATTTTCTTAGCTAAGTGCTTTCTAGAGGAATAAAAAGCATATAGAACAAGATCAGCTGGGTTGATATTCCATTTCAACCACTTCCAAAGTCCCTGCCTCTATCTCTGACTGGCAAAATTCGGTAGGAAGTATCGCAAAGCCTAAACCAGATATTGCCCCTGTTTTGGCAAGATGCCCACTGTTCACTTTAAAAGCCGATTGTACTTTTTGAATAATCAGCTCACCTTTAGCGTTTTTAAATATCCATGGCGCTCCATTTATTGCGGTAAAGCTATTAATACATGGAACATGTTTTAAATCACTCATTTGAAAGGGTCTTGGAAAGCGCTGTAGTATTTGGGGCGATGCCACAACAGCACTTGGCCACCGTTTAATCTCTTGAGCAACCCAACGGTTATCTTCGAGCTTACCCCGATGAAAACTTAAAACGATGTCAAAACCATCAAGCAGATCCTCTTTCGGGCTGATGCTCGTATCACAACATAATGAAATAGAGGGGTGCCGGAGACAAAAAGAAACCACGGCTTGAGCTAAGGCCGGTGAGTCAGGCATTAACACGTTAAGCTGGCCTATTACTTGGTTTGCATGAAGAGTCACCTCCTCAAGAGCATCATTCAGCTTTTCCAACAATGGTTGTGTACGCAAATAAAAAAGATGATCACCCGCATCCGTCGCTGCAATGCGGCGTGTCGTTCTATCAAATAGCCGTATATCCAACCGCTCTTCCAAAAGGGCAACACCTCTTAGAGCATGGCGCTCTAGATATGATTGTGGATAGACGTGAGATGCGTAAACGAATTGGGGGACTGATCGCTAAAATGACCAATACCACCACTCCATTGGATATAGAGCGTATGAGTTTTCATTCTTCCAACGGTTAAAACATTACGGCAAACATGCGCCCAGCCGAATGGGGTCGCCACTGTGTAAAAAAGGAGACGTCCGTTACCATAATCAGTATCAACTTCGACATACCTACGCCAGTTGGATGATCACCTATGCTAACGTCAACGTGAGTTACTTGGCACAATAAATGGGCCACACTGATATCACCATGGTCGCAAGGGTTGAGTCGAACAAGAAAGAATCCGAACGGATATGGCAAGAGCTAGAAAAAGTGAGGAATCAATAACCGCCGACTAGGCGGTTTTTTGATCTCATCTAGAGCTATATCGATACTACTCATCATCGTACAACTTGGTATGACAACAAACTTTTGCCCCAAAGTGAGTTGTACTTAATGAAAGAGCAGCGATCGACAAATGACTTTTGCAATACTTTTAGTAACGGAAAGCAAAAAGCAAGCATAATGGACCGCGTTTGATGGAGATAAACTGCTGAATATCTGAAAGATGCGTATTTTTTGATCTTAGACTATGCCATTGTATGCAATTAAATTACCATAAGGCGATGCCATAACTTGAACTTCTAAAGAGGCTAATTTGAGAAGATCCCTACAAGAGTTACTAAAAAAAACGATTTTTCTTAAGTTCAGATTACCACACAGTGAGCTTGATTTAGATCCAATCCAGTTAAGCACTGTAGAAGATGAAGTGTTTGAATGTACATCTGACAACGCGCTTTCAGAGATTATATACAATTCAATCATTGAATACTCCTTTAATGAATTCGATTTACAGGATTGTGAATTAGACTCTTTATTAAGTGTCGCTTTGAAAACCAAGATAAAATATAAAGAATATCAGACGCAAGAAACAAAAATAAAGTATGGATTCTATGGTGAAGTATTACTTTACTTGATGTTATGTCAGTTTTACAATTCTTCACCTTTAATTTCAAGAGGTTATTTTTATAACCCATTAGAGAATTCTGAAACAAAAGGCTATGACTCGTATCACTTAATTGAAGGTGAAGAAAAAATAGAGCTATGGTTTGGTGAGGTTAAATTTAGAACTACGCTAGACAGTGGAGCAAAGTCAGCGATAGAGGGGCTAGAGAAAGCATTTTCAGATGGATATTTGGAAGATAATATTTTAGCAATCGTCAACCATAGAAATAACCTTGGGGTAAAAGGCAGTAAATTAGAGTCAGTAATAGATTCTTGGGTCAAAAACCCAACAATAAATATTATTGATGAAGTTAAAAAATACAAAATGAAACTAGTATACCCTGTTTTTTTAATTTACCCATCTGATTGTTCTGATTTGGAAAGTCAAATAAAAAAGACAGTTAAATATATAAACGATAAGTTTTCTAAAAAATCATATAGTTTATCTATTGATTACGAACTGTTTTTTATGCTTATGCCAGTCGGGAATGTTAAAAATATTAAAGAGGAAGTGATAGCGTGGATAGATTCAAAGAAGCCTCTTTTATCATAAAATCGGTAAACGAGTATCAATTAGGTACAATGGATGAACCAAGTTTTATAAAAGCTATTTGTGGTTATTTTGACTGTATAAAAAAACAGAATTTGACAAAATCAGACCTGAAATTTTTGAAGTACATATCAAATATGTGTGGAATCCCTCATTATTATGACTTAATGGTAGGTAAGTTTGGTCATGAGGACAGAATAAATGATTTTGATCTAAATACATTATCGTCGAGTATTTATGAAAGTACATTATATGTCGATGAGAAAGTGAAATTACATAAATATCAGAAGCAGGTTATTAATCTATTTAACAAAGATTGTAATAATAGGTATTTCCTTTCAGCAACAACATCCTTTGGTAAAACTTTTTTAATTTACGAAATAATCAAAAAGTTAGAGTACAAAAATGTTGCATTAATTTTCCCTACGATAGCTCTTCTATCAGAAAATTATGAAAGGCTATTTACCAATGACAGTTATCGTTTTTTTTATGATGAGTTTAATATCCACACTTTAAGTGATGTTGATGATCTTGATGATGATAATAAAAACATCTTTATCTATACTCCTGAACGATACTTATCTTTTGTTGATAAATACCCAGATATAAAGATGGATTTTGTTTTTGTTGATGAAATATACAAAATTGATAATGAATATCTAATTGATACATCAAATAAGGAAAATGAGAGAGATACTGCTTACCGAGTTGCGTTGCAAAATATTTTGTCAAAAACACCTGATATCTTACTCGTTGGACCGTATATAAAATTCCCTGACAAAACTAGCGTTACAGTTAATCAATCTTTTAATACTTTTCTCAATAACAATTCCTTCCAGATAATTGACTACAACAATTATGAAATAGTCAATAAAAGCATTAATGTTCTTCATGGTCGAAATAATGAAATTGACAGCCAGTTATCTATCGATCTCTATGGATGGGGTAAGAACATTGGCTTAAAAATTAGCAAGGTTTATCAAGAGATACTTAACATTAATGAAAATGCCATTGTTTATACCAGAGGTGCAGGGACCGCTGAAGGTTACGTTAAGAAATCTATTCTTGCACATGTCAATAATGACAATGACAAATCAGATTTACTCGTAAAATTTATTAACCATTTAAAATCGGAATTTTCATTTAGTGATTCATGGGTGATTATTGAAGCATTGGAAAACCGAGTTGGTATTCATCATGGCTTAGTTCCTAAATATATCCAAAAAGAAATAATAAATTTTTTCAATCAAGGTGACTTGGATTTATTAGTTTCTACGACAACAATTACCGAAGGTGTAAATACTTCAGCTAAAAACTTAATTGTAACAAACTCCCGCAAGGGAAATAAACCACTTAAAACATTTGATGCTAAGAATATTGCAGGTAGAGCAGGTCGTTTTTTACATCATTTTAGTGGGAGGGTGATTGTTTTAGATAAAAAATTTAAGGATATTTAAGACGGAAATGATGATGTAATTAAACACAAGAATTATGACGCAGAGGTTGAAAAAGACGAAATAGATTATTTTATTACTGATGAAGCTTTCCTAAGTAGAGAAGATATTGAACGGAAACGAAGTATTTTAATGGAGCAACAAAAAAGAGCTATTCCAGATGAAATTATGGCCATGTACAAGGTTATTTCACACAGCCATAAAATAGTAGTTTATGACAACATTATTAAATTCTCGCCAATGCATCATCAGACAATACGTAAACTAATCAAAGCAATAAACAGTCAAATGTTTCTAGATTTTGATGGTTTTCAGGTTGTGCTTAATTCATTCAGACCTATTGTGACAAGCGATAAATTACAGCGATTAATTGATTATAAAGCAGCAGCAAAAGGTAAAAATGCTGATAGGCAGTATTCAGTCATAGTGTTTATGCTTAATTCATACTTAAAAAGTGGATTTCATGGCTCTGTTCAATATATTGTGGAAAACAAAACGAAGCAGACTAAAAAAGGTGAACGTCCTTATACTATAGATGAAGCCATTAGAGAGTCATCTGATTTTATTTTCAGTACTCTGAAATCCAGTTAGTTAAGTATCTTGGTGTATTCAACCTTATGTATAAATATGCCATTTCATCAAATAATAATTTTGATATAGAAGAAGTTGCGGGGATAGAGCGCCTATTACTCAAGCTTGAATACAATGCAACAACTGAAAAAGGACGGCTAGCAAGTGATTATGGCGTTCCTCCTAAGTTACTAGACTATTACGAAGACGGCGAGAATGAGTCTGATCTTAAAAAGCTTGACCAATTTGAATTGGAAAAATTTATTCAAATCGAAGCAATATTTAACAAGTAGTTTACCGTCTAGTAAAAATAGTCGTTTGGTGCCAAATTCAATTGGATGAACTGCTCAGGACTGAATTCGGAGCGATTCAGATTGATATTTCGATGGGTAAATCGTTAGCGGAAGACTGGTAACGTTCCATCGGACATTTGGTAAGGGATCGCAGGAATATACACCAACGATTAAAAGCCTCTGAATGGGTATATCCCATAGAAATATTTACCCGAAATTCACCTGACACAGCAGGCGACCTAACGCGTTTTTGTCCAAAAACGATTTAGTAGGAACACTTTGGGTCTTTTGTAAGAGCAACATTTCGCTCTACCCTTCGAAGCGATCAGCTATCCAAAATAGGACCATGAGCTTTAGGGCTAAATCTTACTTTTTAGGGATCTGTATCGAGGTAAATTAGGGCTAAATTGGGGCTTTTTGAAAGGCTAGATTCGGTCGTATTTTCCACTTTACTGTTTATAAAAACAGTATTAGCCAAAAACAAAGCGCCCCTTACGGAGCGCTCTGTGGGGAGATTTTCGGTTACTGCCAATCGAGGATAACTTTGCCGGAAGCCCCGCTGCGCATGATGTCGAAGCCTTTTTGGAAGTCATCCACTTTGAAATGGTGAGTGATAATTGGGCTGATATCGAGACCCGATTGAATGAGGCTCGCCATCTTATACCAAGTTTCGAACATTTCCCTTCCATAAATCCCTTTAATAACAAGGCCTTTGAAGATCACTTGGTTCCAATCAATCGCCATGGATGACGGTGGAATACCTAACAGAGCGATGCGGCCACCGTAGTTCATGGTTTTCAGCATGGCACTGAACGCACTTGGTACGCCAGACATCTCTAAGCCCACATCAAAGCCTTCGGTCATGCCGAGCTCTTTCATCACCTCTTCTAGGTTTTGTTCCGCAACGTTCACAGCGCGAGTTACACCCATTTTACGTGCTAAATCAAGGCGGTATTCGTTCACATCGGTGATCACCACATGGCGCGCACCAACGTGTTTCGCAACAGCAGCTGCCATAATGCCGATGGGGCCAGCACCGGTGATCAACACATCTTCACCTACTAAGTCGAAAGAAAGCGCGGTATGCACTGCGTTACCAAATGGGTCAAAAATAGACGCCAGATCATCTGAAATACCATCTGGAATCTTGAATGCGTTAAACGCAGGGATCACCAAATATTCAGAGAAACAACCAGTGCGGTTTACGCCCACACCAATGGTGTTGCGACACAGATGCGTACGGCCGCCACGGCAGTTACGACAGTGACCACAAGTGATGTGACCTTCACCAGAAACGCGATCACCAATTTGGAAGCCACGCACTTCTTGGCCAATGCCAACCACTTCACCCACGTATTCGTGGCCAACCACCATAGGTACTGGAATGGTTTTTTGTGACCACTCATCCCAGTTATAAATGTGTACGTCAGTGCCACAAATGGCAGTTTTCTTAATTTTGATCAGCAGGTCGTTGTGGCCAAGCTCAGGCATGTCCACTTCGTTCATCCAGATGCCCTGCTCTGGTTTCAGTTTTGAAAGTGCTTTGATTTTCATAATTAAATGAGTCCCATATCACGACCGACTTCAATGAAGGCGTCGATGGCTTTGTCCAGTTGTTCACGGCTGTGTGCGGCTGACATTTGCGTACGAATGCGCGCTTGTCCCTTTGGTACAACCGGGAATGAGAAACCAATAACGTAAATGCCTTTGGCCAGTGCGCGTTCCGCAAATTCTGCAGCCACTTTGGCATCGCCTAGCATGATGGGAATGATGGCGTGATCAGCGCCACCCATGGTGAAACCCGCCGCTTCCATACGAGTACGAAAGTGCGCTGCGTTTTCCCATAGGCGCTCACGCAGATCGCCACTCTCTTGCAGCAGATCCAACACACGCAGTGACGCCGCAACAATCGAAGGTGCAACCGAGTTAGAGAATAGGTATGGACGTGAACGTTGACGCAGCCAATCAATCACCTCTTTCTTACCGGAAGTGTAACCGCCGGATGCGCCGCCCATGGCTTTGCCTAGCGTACCGGTGATGATGTCGATGCGGTCAATCACATCGTGGTATTCGTGTGTGCCACGACTATTCGCGCCCATGAAGCCCACCGCGTGAGAATCATCCACCATCACTAAGGCGTTGTATTTATCCGCCAAGTCACAGATTGCAGGCAAGTTAGCCACTACGCCATCCATTGAGAACACGCCATCCGTGACGATGAGCTTATGACGAGCGCCGGCAGCATCTGCCGCGATAAGTTGCTCTTCTAGCTCTTGCATGTTGTTGTTCGAGTAACGGAAACGCATCGCTTTACACAGGCGCACACCATCAATGATTGAAGCGTGGTTTAGCGCATCAGAGATGATCGCATCTTCTTTATCGAGCAGGGTTTCAAACAAACCTGCGTTAGCATCAAAGCATGAGGTGTAAAGAATGGTGTCTTCTTTACCTAAGAATTGAGAGAGTTTCTGTTCCAGCTGTTTATGGATATCTTGCGTACCACAGATGAAACGCACCGAAGCCATACCAAAGCCGTGGCTGTCCATCCCATCTTTCGCCGCTTCAATCAGCGCAGGGTGATTGGCTAAGCCAAGGTAATTATTGGCGCAGAAGTTCAGAACTTCTTCACCCGTAGAAATCTCGACCGCCGCTTGTTGCTGCGAGGTGATCACACGTTCGGATTTATAAAGCCCTTCAGCTTTCACTTCCCCAAGCTGAGTTCGGATTTGCTGATAAAAAGCAGAAGACATTGCGTGTTCCTTCTTGTTTTTGTTTTGTGGGTAACAGGATCTATACCTAAGATACTTAGCGGCAATGCTTCAAGTCGCAAGGGTATATTTACACTGTAAAAACCTTTCCCTTAGTGTAATCCAAGCTCACGCAAGCGATTATCTGCGGTAACGGAAAAGCATTCGTGAATCTCAGGCACAGATACACTTTCTAGCCAATCTTATCGAGGATTCGCTGTGTCATGCATCTCGTGTTGAATCGCGAACGCTTGATTTATGAGCATGAAACTTCAAAGATGGCTTATTAACAATCCAGTCAAAGGACGGACTATGAAAGACGAAACTCTTGCTATCCATTTTGGTTACACCACCGACCCGACCACCAAATCGGTGGCAACTCCGATTTACCAAACGGTCGCTTACGAATTTGATAACGCACAACACGGCGCAGACCTGTTCAACTTGGCCGTACCGGGCAACATTTATACGCGGATCATGAACCCGACCAATGATGTGTTGGAAAAGCGCATGGCCGCCCTCGAAGGCGGAATTGGCGCGTTGGTAGTGAGTGCGGGCAGTGCAGCTATCAACTACGCGATTCTGACGTTGGCGCAAGCGGGCGATAACATTGTTTCCACCCCGCAACTGTATGGCGGCACCTACACCCTGTTTGCGCATATGTTGCCAAGCCAAGGGATTGAAGTGCGCTTCGCCAAGGATGATCGCCCAGAGAGCTTGATTGAGCTTATCGATGACAAGACCAAAGCGGTGTACTGCGAAAGCATTGGCAACCCGGCGGGTAACATCATTGATTTACAACGCCTCGCAGATTTAGCTCACGCCAAAGGTGTGCCCATGATGGTCGATAACACGGTCGCTAGCCCTGCATTGTGCAAACCCATTCACTTTGGTGCGGACATCGTCGTCCACTCGCTGACCAAATATTGTGGCGGACACGGCACCACTTTGGGCGGCGTGATTGTCGATTCAGGTAAGTTCCCGTGGGCGCAACACAAAGACCGCTTCCCGGTATTTAATCAACCAGAACCGTCTTATCACGGCGTGGTGTACACCGAAGCCTTTGGCGATGCTGCCTTTATTGGCCGTGCGCGTACTGTGCCACTGCGCAATACTGGCTCTGCCCTCTCACCCATGAACGCCTTCATGATCCTGCAAGGTTTGGAAACGCTGCCACTACGTATGGAGCGCCACACCGAAAACGCGCTGAAAGTCGCGCAGTACCTCAAGCAGCATCCCAAAGTCAGTTGGGTGAGCTATGCCGGATTGGAAGACTCGCCGTATTACGCGCTGGCGCAAAAATACATGGGCGGTAAACCTTCGGCGATTTTGTCCTTTGGTTTGAAAGACGGTTATGAAGCAGGCGTGCGTTTTTACGATGCGCTGCAAATCTTCAAACGCTTGGTCAATATCGGGGATGCCAAATCGCTCGCTTGCCACCCTGCGTCCACCACTCACCGTCAAATGAGTGAAGAGGAGCAATTCAAAGCGGGCGTGAAACCGGAGATGATCCGCCTTTCAGTCGGGATTGAACACATCGATGACATTCTGGCCGACTTAGAACAAGCGCTGAACGCATAAGGGATGCGTACCTTGTCCCGCCTATATCTAGATCTAGGCGGGATACTGTTCTTGCCCGACAACCCCTCACTTTAGTTTCACCAAATTGCATTTACCCGATGATTCTGCGACAGTGACGCCACTTGTTGGCCGACTCATCGACACTTATGTTACTTCCCAAATTGATTGCCCTACTACCCGACCTCGCCACTTTTATTGTGGTGGTCAATGAAGGCAGTTTTACCGCTGCGGCCAGCAAACTTGGCGTAACACCTTCCGCGCTCAGTAAGCTGATTACTCGCCTTGAGCAAGCCTTGTCAGTCAAACTGTTTGAACGCACGACGCGCAAACTCATCATCACCCAAGCAGGGCAAAAGGTGTATGACCAAAGCCTACTAATGGTCAATGCGGCGCAGCAAGCGATCGAAATCTCCAGTTCGGAACATGCCGAACCTGCTGGCGCACTGACGGTTGCTGCGCCAGAGGCGTTTTTAAACTCCGTATTGCAGCCGTTTGTGGTGCCCTTCCTCGCTCAATATCCGCATATTCAGCTCAAGTTGCGAGCCGCCGATGGTGACATTGATCTCTTCAAATACAATATTGATGTCGCCTTTCGCCTAACAGATAAGCCGGATGAAAACTTAGTGCTGCGCGAGCTATGCAAAACCAATTTGGTGTTGTGTGCCAGCCCTGAATATTTGGCACAACGGGGTACACCGATTCACCCCACCGATTTAGCCGAGCATGATTGTCTCTACCTCGCTGAAACCGATAAAGATCATATCTGGACGTTTGCCAAAGGCCGCGAAACACACACAGTGGCGGTGAGTGGTCGTTACGCCGTGAACCAATCGCAGTTACGTTTAACTGGGGTGAAGAATCACCTTGGCATCGGCATTTTCCATGATTTTGTGGTGCAAGATGCGCTGGCTGCGGGCAAGGTAGTGCAAGTGCTGCAAGAGTGGAATATTAAGAGTAATTATCATGGCGCGATTGCCATGCAGTACGCGCAGACCAAATACATGCCGGCTCGCCTACGGGTGTTTATTGATTTTGTGCTCGAACACCTCAGTCCTAAGCTCAATGGTAAGGAGTCCACATGCTAAAACGCATTCATCATGTTGCGATCATTTGTTCGGATTACCCACGTTCGAAAGCGTTTTATACAGAAATTCTCGGCTTGCGCGTTGTAGCAGAAAACTACCGCGCCGCGCGAGACTCTTACAAGCTGGATTTAGCCCTGCCCGATGGTTCGCAGATTGAGTTGTTCTCTTTTCCTAACGCACCTGAGCGGCCAAGTTTTCCGGAGGCGCAAGGGCTGCGCCATTTGGCGTTTGTGGTGGATGATGTGGCAGAAATAAAGACCCAGCTAGAGCAACAAGGCGTGAGTGTGGAACCGATCCGCATCGATGAATACACAGGCAAAGCCTACACCTTTTTTGCTGACCCAGATGGATTGCCACTTGAGCTGTATCAAGCCTAAAAAATCAGGCCAATCGAAACTGGCCTGTACATTCTTTACGTACTTATCACTTAACTAAAAGCGACTTTCAGCTTAGCAATACGGCTCACCAATAACCCATCAAGCAGCAGAGCAACAACAATCGTTACTCCTGCCAGTGGGAATGCCACACCAATCACCAGTAACGTGGCTAAGCCTGCTTTCCATACTCCATCTTGCTCAAAACGTGGCGGAACACCTAGTCGAGCTTGACCGGTTGGGCGGCGCAGCCACCACATCACCACACCTGTGACAGAGATCAGAATGAAAGCGAGACAAAACAGCACGTTGGCTATTTTGTTCCATACACTCAGATCGCCTTGGTGCAGCGAAATCCCCGCCGCCATCGCTTTGGCAAATGGCGAATAATCTTGCCAAGTAACCTCGGTGAGTAACGCACCAGAATATTGGTCAAAATGCGCGGTGCGATCATCACGCGGATCGACAATATCGCCAGCCATGGTATTGGCAGAAACAGTATAAACGCCCGTTTCCCCACGCGGAAAAGCAACGCGGTACTGCGTAAAACCGAGCGCCTTGGCCTGAGCGATCACTTGGTCAATACCAATAGTGGCATTGGTCGCGACTCTCTCATGCTCCCCCCCATGATGATGCGATTGCGGTACTGGCGTTTGCTCTAAGTTCCAAGGCATCTCTTTTTCTGAGCCGTGGTTTAAATCCGCATGCGTGAGTACCGATTGCGGTTTTTCTCCCCAAGTGTAATACGTCGGGAAGGTATTCCATGCCTGCACTAGTTTTCCGCCCCAAATGCCCGCCCAAGAGAGACCGGAAATCAGGAAAAACAGTAGGACCAATGAAAGCATGCCGCCTAAGTTAGCGTGCAGATCACGCCAGAAAATTCGCGCACCACTGCCCACTCGGATTTTGAGAAACCCCGCTTTACGTGCGTTATCGAGCGGCAACCATAAATAGACTCCACTCACCAGTAAAATCATCCCCAAGCTCGCCGCGACTTCAATCAAATAGTCGCCCCAATCACCAATCAATAAGGTACCGTGAATGCTGTTCGCCCATTCATACCAGCTTTCGCTACGATCAATGACGCCCAGAACCACAGCACTATAAGGGTTAACCGTGACAAATTGGGTTGAACCATCGCTAAACCGCACAGAAAAACGGTTGGCTAAATCCGGCTGAGGCGCAGGAATAAACTGGGTAACTTGCGCTTCTGGATACGCCTTTTGTACTGCCGCAAGCTGCTGAGAAACAGGCATGACCTGCGTTTGTGGTGTAACGTTTAATACCTCGGCGTAGCGAGCTTGTTCAATTTCATCATCAAACAACATGACTAAGCCCGTCAGCGCCAACATCAACATAAAAGGCACCACAAACAGGCCCGCATAAAAATGCCAACGCCAAGTGAGAAAATAGAGGGTTTTACGACGCGCAGTCAGCGTCGGTTGAGGTGTAGTAACGGTACTCAACGTATTTCTTCCTTTTTTAAACGCAAATTATCCCTTCGGTCAAGAAACCAAATGGGATATGAGCGTGTGACTTTACTAAATAGTTTTATTGTTATTGGGTAATTAATTCAGTTAAGTCACAGGCGGAGCACGCGGGACAGCACTTTCAAAACGGACACTTAGAGCCAAAAAAGTGTAACCATCTACTTGCGCCGTCGTTTGTCGAATTGGAAGTTGTGTGGTTGGAAGTTCGGTGTGATGAAAATTGGAGAAATGGGCAAACGGACACGGTTTACTGTGCTGAGTTTGCGGTTTGCCATCTTCAATTTTGACCAGTTCAAAACCATTGATGGTACAAAGTGTTGCCCAAACGCCCGCCGCATTGTCGTGCGCGTTCAGCACAGGCATGATCGAAACTAGCAGCCAGCTAAGCAGGCTGAGTTTCAGCATCAAACGGTGAAAGGTACGTTGCGGGTTCATAACAACACTCTTTATGGATTACTCACTACTATAACCGTTAGTGATAACCATAACAGTGTATTACACCCAAGTTTTAACAAAAACTGAGGGTTGCTTACATCTCAAACATTATTTTTCCCTTCCAGCTTTACGCGAAACCGCAAAACGGAAGGGAGAAGATTAGCCAAATAGACGTTTCCAGATACTTGGATTGCGCTTGTCATGGTATTCAACACGCAGATCATCGACAGTTTTTAGGCTCGCTTTAGCGGCTTCAAGCTCACCAGCTTGCAAATGCGCTTCAACTTGCCCCAATGTGACGTCTAGTTTGTTGAAACCTTCTTGATAAGTGGCTTCTTTTTCAGCGGGATAGGATTTGCGTTTGGCCTGCTCAACTAAACTTTCTAGTGTGGAAATAGGATCTTGCATCGCTTCAACAGTCGGCGCTTCTACCGCCTGTTTAAAGGCAAGCTTCATCTCTTGCATGATTGATTTAAGATCTTGCCCAGCGGCAAAAACCGGAGTGGCGAGCAATGCCGCCGTTAGAATCAGTGTTCTTTTCATTTTTCTACTCACTTTTGAAGGGAGCCGAATTGTACGTCATTCTCACGGCGACAGTGAGTTGAGTTTTGTTGCAAAATGCAGCCGGAAAGAGGAGTTCCAGACTGCATTAAGACCAAACGATTAGGTGTGCTGCCATCGAATTAGGAAGAAAGTCAACGTGAACCGATGTGGGTGCGAACTAAAGTTGGCGCTAAAATAAACCCACAAATTCTTCAATCGGCTGACGGCCACGTAACTCAAGAAAGTCGAGAAACTGACGCGCGGTATGAGTGATAACACGTTGCGGATTAATGCCCACTTCATCAATCAATTGACTGGCTAGCGATAAACCGCCGATATCCAGACAAAAATGGGCATCACTGCCAGTGGTGATGTAGGCATCGAGCGATTTCGCGACTCGAGCAATCTCGTAACAACGATCAATGCTGCCCACTCGGCTATGCCCTTTTAGTGTGCTGTTATTGATTTCAATCGCCACATTGTGTGCTTTGGCACAGGCGATCACCTGCTCGAAATCGAAATCAAAATGTGGATTACCCAGATGACCTAATGCATCGACTCGACCACCTTCAATCACTTTAATCAGCGCTTGGGTATGTTCTTCTCTTGAAGAGGGATGAAACACTGGCTCATGAAAGCTACCAATCACCCAATCCAAGTTGTGATCTACGCTTGGGTGTAAATCGATTTCGCCTTGCGTATTGAGGATGTTGGCCTCCACACCACGAATTACACCAACGCCTTCAAGAAAACGGGGCAAAATGCGTTGGTTGGAGAAAAACCAGTAATGCGGTGCACCGGGCATAGATTCGGCATGGTCAGTGGTACAAAACAGCGTTAAGCCATTCTGTTTCGCCGCACGCGCATTTTCAATCAGCGTGCTATAAGCATGGCCACTGGCGTAAGTGTGAGTGTGAGTATCTACGGCTAAATTCATTTCAACAGTCCTTCCAAACGCATTGTCGGCCAGTGTAGCAGTCTCCCCCTCGGGTTGCTATTTACAATCATGGTTGACACCAAGGCGAATGTCACGGGGATGATGAGTGTCATCTTGAGATCTCATCAAAGGCCGGCCTATCACAATACGATTGTTATTCTCTTCTCACCGAGCGTCACTTCAAGTCATTTAGAGCTAGTCATTCAACTTATTTTGAATTTTTCTTTAAAAACTGATGGTTAACATTTTCATCTGTCACAATTCAATCGATTGCGTTATCAATAGTTGATGTATGTCAAAGAGTCGTAGACAATACGCCCCCGAGTTGGGGATGAGTTTCGCTAACACGCCGCTCTTCCCCACCGATTGATTTTTCCTATTAAAGCTATAGGCAAGATCGGTTTTTGATTTGTGTATTGCGCTGCTAGGGTTGGCGCATGCTAACAATACCCAAAGATTTTCCGGTGAACATGGATATTGATTCACTGAAAAATCAAGGGAGTACCTCGTTTCTAAAGGAAAGATGATGGTAATACCTGAAAACAGCAGCATCGTAATTTTCGGTGCTTCGGGAGATTTGACGTACCGTAAGCTTATTCCTGCGTTGTATCACCTCTATGCCAGTCAGCAACTGCCAAAATCATTTGCGATTTTGGGTGTAAGCCGTACCGAGTACAGTGATGAATCTTACCGCGAGAAGCTAAAGCGCTCGCTGCAAGAGCTGGAAAAAACGGAACCTGCGATTTTGGACGCGTTCATGCAGCACGTGCATTATCAAGCGCTGAATACGGCGGAGGTCGCGGATTACCAGCATTTGGCAACACGCCTTGATACGCTGGCTAACGATTATCAGTTTGAGCAGCGTAATACGTTGTTTTATCTCGCAACGCCACCAAGCTTGTATGGCGTGATCCCAGCTTGCCTTGCGGCACATGGCCTCAACGATGAGAGCCAAGGCTGGAAGCGTCTGATCATCGAAAAACCTTTTGGTTACGATTTGCAATCTGCACAAGATCTAGATGTGGAAATCCACCATCACTTCAAAGAGCATCAGATCTACCGTATCGACCACTACCTTGGTAAAGAAACCGTGCAAAACCTGCTGGTGTTCCGCTTTGCCAATGGCATGTTTGAGCCACTGTGGAACCGTAACTTTATTGATTACGTGGAGATCACAGGCGCAGAATTCCTAGGTGTGGAAGAGCGCGGCGGTTATTACGATGGTTCTGGCGCGGTGCGCGATATGTTCCAAAACCACCTGCTGCAAGTGCTGGCTATGGTGGGCATGGAGCCGCCTGCGGCGATCAACGCGGATTCCATTCGTAACGAAGTGAACAAGGTACTGCAAAGCCTACAACCGCTTTCTGAATCTGATCTGCGCAACAATCTGGTGCTCGGTCAATACACCGAATCGGAAGTGCGTGGGCAATTTTTACCCAGCTACCGTAATGAGCCGGGCGTGGCCGCTGATTCACGCACCGAAACTTACGTTGCACTGAAAATGTTCATCAATAACTGGCGTTGGAATGGTGTGCCATTCTATGTGCGCAGCGGTAAACGTTTACCAACGCGTGTCACCGAAGTGGTCATTCACTTCAAACGCACACCGCATCCTGTCTTTGGGCAAAATGCACCAGAGAACAAGCTGATCATCCGTATTCAGCCTGATGAAGGCATTCTGATGAGCTTCGGCTTGAAAGAGCCGGGCGCAGGTTTCAAAGCCAAAGAAGTGTCGATGAATTTCCACTACGCCTCACTGGAGCAGATCAAAATGCTGACCGCTTATGAGCGTCTGCTGCTGGATGCACTCAATGGTGACGCGACACTGTTTGCCCGTACTGATGCGGTAGAAGCTTGTTGGAAGTTTGTGCAACCGATCCTCGATTTCAAACAAGATCCGCAATCGCTGTACGGCTACGCCTGTGGCACTTGGGGCCCGAAAGAGTCGGATGACTTGCTACGCCGTGACGGCCGTGAGTGGCGCTTCCCTTGTAAAAACCTCACTAACACGGATTACTGCGAATTATGATCAACCATAAAATTTTCCCAACTGCGGATGCCGTGGTGAAAAGCCTTGCTGACGATATGTTGGCGTACAGCCAGCAAGGTCAGCCTGTACACATTTCCCTGTCTGGCGGCAGCACACCAAAAATGCTGTTTAAGCTTTTGGCAAGCCAGCCTTACGCGAACGACATTCAGTGGCAAAACCTGCATTTCTGGTGGGGTGATGAGCGCTGTGTGGCTCCGGATGATGCTGAAAGCAATTACGGTGAAGCCAATGCGCTGCTGTTTAGCAAAATCAACATGCCTGCGCAGAACATTCACCGCATTCTGGGTGAGAACGAGCCACAAGCCGAAGCCGAACGTTTTGCTCAAGCGATGGCGCATGTGATCCCCAATGAAAACGGCACGCCAGTGTTTGATTGGATCCTACTCGGTGTCGGTGCCGATGGTCATACCGCATCCCTGTTCCCAGGGCAAACCGACTATGCAGACGCGAATCTTTCGGTGGTGGCAAGCCATCCGGAATCCGGACAGCGACGCGTTTCAAAAACCGCGAAAGTGCTGCAAGCCGCAAAACGCATCAGTTATCTCGTTCTTGGCGCAGGTAAAGCCGAGATCGTAGAACAAATTCACACCACTCCAGCCGAGCAACTGCCTTATCCGGCAGCAAAAATTCACTCCACTTCAGGAGTGACCGAGTGGTACTTAGATTCAGACGCCGCAGCAAAGATTGCGTGAAGGAGAGAAATAAATGAAAGGTGATATCGGTGTAATCGGCCTTGCAGTCATGGGCCAGAACCTGATCCTCAACATGAACGACCACGGCTTCAAAGTTGTGGCACACAACCGTACCGCGGCTAAAGTGGACGAGTTCCTTGAAGGCCCAGCAAAAGGCACTAACATTGTTGGCGCTTACACGCTGCAAGAGCTGGTTGATAAACTGTCAACCCCACGTAAAGTGATGCTGATGGTACGTGCAGGTCAAGTGGTTGATGACTTCATCGAGCAACTGGTTCCACTGCTCGACAAAGGTGACATCATCATTGATGGTGGTAACACGAACTTCCCTGATACTAACCGCCGTGTCAAAGCGCTGCGTGAAAAAGGCATTCACTTCATCGGTACGGGTGTTTCTGGTGGTGAAGAAGGTGCACGTTTCGGACCTTCGATCATGCCGGGTGGCGCACCTGAAGCATGGGAAGCGGTGAAACCGATTTTCCAAGGCATTTCTGCAAAAACTGACGCTGGCGAGCCTTGCTGTGACTGGGTGGGCAACGATGGTGCCGGTCACTTCGTGAAAATGGTTCACAACGGTATCGAATACGGCGACATGCAGCTGATCACTGAAGCTTACCAGTTCATGAAAGATGGTCTGGGAATGTCGGCCGATGAAATGCAAGCCGTGTTTGCTGACTGGAACAAAACTGAGCTAGACAGCTACTTGGTTGAGATCACCGCTGACATCCTTGGCTACAAAGATGAAGATGGTGAAGCGCTGGTTGAGAAGATCCTAGATACAGCTGGCCAAAAAGGCACAGGTAAATGGACTGGCATCAACGCGCTGGACATGGGTATCCCACTGACTCTGATCACTGAATCTGTGTTCTCTCGCTGCCTGTCTGCGCTGAAAGATCAACGTGTTGAAGCCGAAAAACTGTTTGGTAAAACTGAAACGCAAGTGGAAGGTGACAAACAAGTTTGGGTTGATGCACTGCGTCAAGCGCTGCTGGCTTCAAAAATCATCTCTTACGCACAAGGCTTTATGCTGATGCGTGAAGCATCAAACGAGAATGGTTGGAACCTGAACTACGGTAACGTGGCTCTGATGTGGCGCGGTGGTTGTATCATCCGTTCTGCATTCCTCGGCAACATCCGTGATGCGTTTGAAAAGAACCCTGAACTGGCGTTCTTAGGCTCTGATGCATACTTCAAAGGCATTTTGGACAACTGTCTGGCTGCATGGCGTAAAGTGGCAGCGAAGTCGCTGGAAGTCGGCATCCCAATGCCATGTACGACTTCAGCACTGACCTTCCTAGATGGTTACACCACGGCTCGCCTGCCAGCGAACCTGCTGCAAGCACAGCGTGATTACTTTGGTGCGCATACTTATGAGCGTATCGATCGTCCGCGTGGTGAGTTCTTCCACACCAACTGGACAGGTACAGGCGGTAATACTGCGTCTACCACTTACGACGTGTAATAACGCCTAGTAGGAAAGCGTCATACTGATAAGGATGAAATTAAGACTAGCTACTTCTTTCGTATCAGCCTATAATTTCGCCGTTCAGGGAGGATGTCGGTTTTACCGACATCCTCTATTTTTTTCTGCACATTTCGCTTTAAAGAGAATCGATGATGACAATCAACAAGTACTATGTTTTGGTTCCACAGGCTTTGGAACAGTCAACACATCAGGACAGTAACGTTGCATCTGACATGGAAGCTCAGCGCCAACAAATGGTGAAAGAAGCACAGCAACAAGGCGGTTTGTAATTCAAACCTTGCTTGCACTGATAACGAGAAAAGCACCCAAGGGTGCTTTTCTTATTTAACTAATCAATACAGTTATGCGGGCTCTAGAACGAAAACCGGATCCCTGCTTGGTAACTGGTTTGCGAAGTATCTTGAAACTTGTTGTGCCCGATATTCAGCTCAACCGCCAAGACTGGGCCAAACATAATCTGGTTACTCAGTTGGTAGTCATCCATAATTTCACCCGCTAAACGAGTGAAACGCGCTCTAGGCACTAATTTATAGAAAGGTAATACCTGCAAGTTCACACCGACTTCACCACTCGCGCCACCTTCATTGAATTCACGAACGAATTGATCTGTCTCGCGTGAAACTTCAACTTTGTTATAACCCAAGGCTCCATAAATGGAGTGGTTACCAAAATATTGATAAAGCCCGATCCCCCCGAAGCTATTTTCAATTTCTAGCTCACCGGAATACATACCGCTGAGCTCTGCTTTAAAAAAGACGGGAATGCGAGAGGTAGAGAAGCTGGCGTTAAAATAAACCCCATATAACTGAGCAGTATCCATATTGGAATAAGGTGCACCAACATATTGAGTTAAATCATCGCTATCAATATCCGCAAACTGCATTCCACCCGCTACATAGGTGTAGTGGCTATATGACGGTGCTGCGTTCGCAGCCAAAGGCAGAGCTAAAGCCAGAGCAGCCAACAACGACGTCCTTTTCATTTTATTTTCCTATGGTTTTGTTTTATGACTCAAAATCTAACTGCTTGAATCTTGTATTTCAACAGGGGGAATCACACCTTGCTTAATTTTTCACAAGCAGATCCATGCCTATTTCTTTCCAGTCTTGTAACTCTTGCCGAAAATGCAGTTGTTGTTTGGGCGTACTGATGCGCAAAATCTCAACCAAATATCGTTGTGCTAACCCTCGATTATAAGCCAGCTTAGCTTTTAAAGTTGGGCTGTAATACTGCTCCGAATTGAGTAATAACTCCCCAAGATAAGCCTGAAATTGCTCAGGTTGGTGACGCTTTTCAAACAGTGCGCGAATTTGTTCACGAAACGTCACTTGCACTACCACCCAATCACTTATGGTGGATTGGATATTCAAACTCCACTCCTTGAGCACGATTTTTTGCTCAGGGGTCAATAGCCCCAACCACTCTTCTAAATCCTCTTGCACTTTCTCTTGATAAAATTGTCGCAACGCTGGCTCATCCATCTCACGATACTTCTTCGCAAACTTCTCATGCCTTTTCACTACCGCTTCCATAAATTGGTCAATTTGTGTTTGCTTGAATGTCGCTGCAATAGCCGTAACATCCGGGAGCAGCTTATTAACCAGCTGCTGATAATGCGCACGAGCACGATCTTGATGCTGCGCAATCTGCTCAACCGTGACATTGCGTAGAGGCAAGACCAATAGCTCATCGATTTGTTCAACATAGCGGGGCAGCGCTTCTCGTGTATGCCATTCAAGCAGAGCAGGCATCGCTTGTTCTATCATCAATGTCTGTTGGTCATCGAGATCAACGAAATCTTCTACATAGTCAATCACAAACCAATCAAGGTGATGGTAGACAAACTTGGTACCGCACCCAGCCAAAAGAGTACAAAGTAAGAGTATTCGAAACCATTTCGACATGAGTGAGATCCTTTCAACATTACTTTCAGAGATTACCCTTTAGATATTACGCAACCACCTTGGTTAACGCTTAAAACACTAATGAGAAATTGAAAAAAGAATGGCTGAAGGCAGAAAAGAAAGAAAGCTGACTTCCGTCAGCTTTCTGTTTTATTTAGAGAGAACCCACAATCTGGCGACATTTTCCGCCAGATCGGCAAGGTTAAAATCGGATTCTTTAAGTGCCTCTTCTAACGACATTGCCCTTGGCACTGCGGCAAACACTGCGTCAATTCCACACTGATAAACCGCTTGATAGTTATCACCTGTGCAGCCAGCAAGGGCAATCACGGGCACATCAAACCGTTTCGCCACTTTCGCCACTCCCATTGGCGTTTTGCCATGTACGGTTTGGCTATCAATCCGCCCTTCACCAGTAATCACCAAATCGGCATCACACACTTGGTGAACAAGGCCTACGGTTTCCAGAACAATCTCAATCCCTGGGCGCAAAGTGGCGTGGGTGTACGCCAGCAAAGCCGCGCCCATACCACCCGCAGCACCCGCACCTACACTCTGTAACACGGCTTTGCCTGTCACTTTTTCGGTGAGTAGACCAAACTGTTGCAAAGCCCCATCGAGCAGACGCACATCATCCGGTGTCGCCCCTTTCTGTGGACCGAACACGGCAGAGGCGCCTTTGTCACCACACAGCGGGTTATTCACATCACACGCCACCAGCAAATCACAATGCTGAAGGCGAGGATCGAAATCGCTCAGGTCAATATTTGCCAGTTCACGTAAACCGCCGCCAGTGAGCTGAATTGGCTCACCGTCTGCGTTAGTAAAACGTGCGCCGAGTGCGGCCAACATACCCACACCACCATCGTTGGTTGCGCTGCCGCCTAACCCGATGATGAGCTTAGTGACCCCTTGATCTAATGCATGGCGAATTAACTCACCTGTTCCAAAACTGGTAGTGAGTTTGGGATCACGCTGGGCGATGGGAACGTGGTGTAAACCGCTGGCGGCCGCCATTTCGATTACCGCGGTTTGATTATCACCTAACATTCCGTAGAAGGCTTCCACTCGCTTACCTTGTGGCCCAATGACGTTGACTTCAACAATGCGTCCCTGTGTTGCATCCACCAGTGATTGCACTGTCCCTTCACCACCATCAGCTACCGGAATGGTGACAAATTTTGCATCATTCCATACTCGTGCAAGCCCAGCCTGAATCGCATCACACACTTGTTTCGCAGTCAGGCTCTCTTTAAAGGAATCTGGGGCGATAACCACTTTCATATCACACGCTCCTCAATCTTTTACAACAATATTAAGCTTAGAACATAAACCACAGCCATCGCAGTCACCCCTTGAACTAAGGTCGCCATGGTCTGCGCACGGTACGCCAAGCCCACACTCATGCGGCTAAACTGTGAAACCACCCAGAAAAAGCTGTCGTTCGCGTGAGAGACTGTCATGGCGCCCGCACCAATCGCCATTACGGTAAGGGCACGTCCCATTTCACTGTCTAAACCCAGTTGACCCAGAAGTGGCGCAACAAGTGCAGAGGTAGTAACCAGCGCTACCGTAGAAGAACCTTGGGCGGACTTCAGTGCTGCCGCCACGATGAATGGCATGAAGATTCCCACACCCAATGCAGAGAGCGTTGTGCCAAGGTAATCCCCTAGTGGAGTCGCTTTCAATACTGCACCAAAAGCACCACCAGCACCTGTGATGAGCAGGATAGGGGCAGCAGAAGTAATACCTTGGCTGATACGCTCACCAAACTCGGCCACTTTGTCGGTTGATTTCAGCAAACGCACTGACAACAGAAGACCAATCAACAATGCGGTCAGTGGTTGCCCCAGGAAAGTCAACACTTCAAACGCCATTCCTTGCCCCACAGGGAAACTTGGGAATTTCGCGATAGAACCAAGGCAGATCAGCAGAATAGGCACAAAAATGGGGGCGAAGGCCTGGCTTGCGGTCGGTAATGTACCGTAAGAAGCTTTCAGCGCTTGCCAATCTTGTTTTGAACTTTCTTGAGCATCGACGATATCTGCTTCAACCTTTTGGAAACGGTTTGCCCACAGCATACCGGCGATCGCCGCTACCGCCGCAACAAACAGGCCAATCGCAATCACCAAACCGAGTTGTGATTCCAAACCTAAGTTACCCGCCGCCGCAATCGGTCCCGGTGTCGGTGGCACAAAGGTATGGGTGGCGTACAGACCTGTGGCTAATGCCACGCTCATTGCTACACTGGATGTCGCTAAACGTTTTGCCAGTGACTCTTTTAATGAGTTGAGGATAACGAAGCCTGAGTCACAGAACACAGGGATCGAAACGATGTAACCGATGATGCTCATGGTCAGCGTTGGGAAGCGTTCACCCAGCAGCTTGATGACGGTATCCGCCATGGTAATGGCCGCACCGCTTTTTTCTAGAATCACACCAATGATCGTACCCAGTACAATCACTAAACCGATGTAACCAAGAATTCCACCAAAACCTGTAGTAATGGTTTTAGCAATGGTGTCCGCAGGCAAGCCATAGGCAAATGCACCGAGGAAAGCGGCGATCAGTAATGCCAAAAAGGGATGTAATTTAAATTTGGTGGTAGCGAGCACAATAAAGGCAATTACCGCTAACAAGATGAATATCAGACTCATAGTAGCTCCATGTCTTTTTATTTTGAGGTTGAGGAATACGCTCCATCAACGTCTAATACCCCACCACTTGAACGAGCAATATAGCGTCTAGCTTCAAACCAGAGGGGATTGTAAGGTCGAGCTATTATCCTTGTTGACCAGCATGATTCCTTTAGGCAGAACAACAAATACAATTATCAGCAAAATGTTAAAAACTGTGCAAACGCACAGTTTTAGTCATAACTTGTGAGCTGACACGCAATATACAGCTCAGCTAACCCGAGCAACGAGCCAGTATCAATTCCGGTAATTTCGGTGATTTTTTCTAACCGATAACGCAGAGTATTTCGGTGAATGTACAGTTGCTGAGCGCAGATATTTAGGTTGCCATTGGCGGTAAATAGTCCATCTAAGGTTTTCAATAACTGCCCAGATTTATCCTGTTTTTGCAGTTCTCTCATCACTTGCCGCCATTGTTCACCTTGCCATCCTTCGTTTAGGGGGGAAAGTAATACTGGCAAACGCAGTTCCTCATACAAATGCTTCTGCTTGTCGGGCTGACGAACCTGACCAATACGCAACACTTGTTTGGCACTTTGATATGAAAGATGTATCGAGTTGGGGTTAAGAAATAACTGCCCCAATGCGATGTCGTACCCCGTTATGTTATAGGTTTTCAGCCTTGCCATTAGCTTATCAATGCGCAGGCTTTCGTATTCGCTAGTCCAATGCTCCGGCGTTCGGCAGGGTTTAAGCACCACAATTTCTTGCATTGAAACCACAGCAACTAAGTTATCTCGCTCTGGGTGTTCTAGCAGTTCAACCACTTGGCGAATTTGATCTAGGCTTTGCCCACTTTTAGGTTGCTGAAACGCAATCACCACCGCTACACGCGGCTTGGTGAGATCAATGGAGAGCCTTGCCGCCCACGCACCAAGCTCTACCGGCGACAGAGTATTTTGGATCCATGCCGAAATGAACTCTTCACGATGCCGTCTATCCCATTGCAACTGCTCCACTAAAGCGGCTTGTTCAATGATCATTTCTGCACTCATTTTCACCAAATTGGCGAAATCGCGAATATCATCCGGTTCACCTGTGATCCCAACAATACCCAAGATTTGCTGTTGGTTCCGAAGTACCATGTTGATGCCTGGTTTTACGCCTTTTAGCGCAACACAGCTTTCTGCCGTCAGTTCAACCGCATCACCATGTTTGAGCGCTAAAATGGCACCATCATGCACTTGCCCAATTCGGTTCTTCTCACCACTGCCGATAATTACTCCAGCCTGATTCATCACATTGATGTTGTAACCGATGATCGCCATGGTGCGATCCACTATTTGTTGCGCTAAATGACCATCCAATATCATGACTCGCCTCCAACCTGCTCTGCGCACAGACTTATAAGCGCTCTTACTCACTTTGGTTATGGCATACCGTGATTTTTGTGACAATGCACAAAAGAAAAAGCTGCCCGCAGGCAGCTTCAAACGTCAACAGCATATCGTCTAGATTTGTGGACGAGCAGTTTCCAACGTTGAGGGGGGAAGATTAGGTAACACTACCTGTGGCTGCTCCCCCGTTAATGACTTCAAAAACTCGGTGATTTTGCCAGATTCTTCGCGGGTTAACTTTTGCCCCAACTGAATATCCGCCATCACTTCCACCGCCTGTTGTAAATCCCATACAGAGCCGTCGTGGAAGTAGGGATAAGTCAGCTCGATGTTACGCAGAGTAGGAACTTTAAACACGAATTTATCGACGTCGTTCCCCGTCACTGCTTTACGGCCTTCATCCGGGTTTTGAGTGACAAATGGCTTCACTAACCCCATTTTTTGGTACATCTGCCCACCCGCAAGTTCTCCACTATGGCAAGCGATACATCCTTTATCTTTAAAGAGTTGATAGCCTTGTAGCTGAGCCGTGGTGAGCGCGGCATCATCCCCTTTTAACCACAAATCAAAAGGGGCATTTGGGGTACGTAAGGTTTTTTCAAAGGTGGCGATGGCATCCGTCACTTCGTTGATCGAGAACTCTTCTTTGCCATAGGCGGCTTTAAACCATTGACGGTACTGAGGAATAGATTGCAACGTCTCAATCGCTAGCTCATGGCTAAACGCCATTTCCAACGGGTTTTCAATCGGCCCTGCAGCTTGTTCTTGCAGATCTTTCGCACGACCATTCCAAAACTGAACAAAGTTCAGATCTGAGTTAAACACAGTTGGCGAGTTGATGGGACCAATTGCCCATTTATGTCCGATTGAGCTTGGTAAATTGTCCACACCTCCTTTAGCAACGTTATGGCAAGAGTTACACGAAATAGTATTGGAGGCAGAAAGACGGGGATCGAACCAGAGCATTTTGCCTAATTCAATCTTCTGGCTATCGAGTCCTGATATAGGTTCAATAGGCTTGATGGGCTCCTTGGCTAGCCGTTCCGCTAGAGCTGGGCTACTGGCAGCAACCAAGAGAGATAAAATGAATATTGGCTTCATTTGGCTTCCTTTTTAAATCAATGGCGAGTGTCCTCACTACTCTGCGCATTTCTATATCGATGCGCTGCCATCAAAGTAAGGGAAAGCCTCATCAAGATAAAAAGAGAAAAAACGATAAGCTCAATGACAAAAAACGATGTTTCGCAAATGTAAAATCGCACAACCCATACAACACACGCATTAGCGAGCCATAAGCACGCCAAATGCAACAAGATGCCAACATTTACAATCGGAGTTTATATTGATTTGCATCAATTTTGCTTACTGGCAAAAAAATGCCTCCGCAAGCGAAGGCATTTTTACTGTTCACCAGTGACTTAGGCGCGGATGTGCGCAATAGCACTACTGAGATCATCCACGTTATGTTGCAGGTTAAGCACAATCGGCCCAAGCTGGTTAATCGTGGTATTCATCTCACTTGACAACGTTTTAATCGTACTGAGATTACTTGAAATCTCATCACTCACCGACAGTTGCTGCTCGGTTGCAGCCGCAATTGAGGTGTTCAGTTTATGGATCTCTTTTGCAGAACCTTGAATCGTACTTAGCGCTTCATTTGCAACCCCCATGTTATTACGGGTTGATTGCATCTTGTCTGCGCTCACGCGAATCGTTTTGGTCGACATCTCCGCTTTTTCTTGCAGCATTGAAATCATATTCTCGATTTCACCTGTCGACTCTTGAGTACGTTGTGCTAAAGAACGAACTTCATCAGCTACCACTGCGAAACCACGACCTTGCTCACCCGCTCGCGCGGCTTCTATCGCTGCGTTCAACGCCAACAAGTTCGTTTGTTCTGCAATCGCTTTAATCACATCTAACACATTACCTACGTTGTTTGATTCGGTAGCCAACTGCTGAATAATTTCTGAGGTTTTTTGGAATTCACCATCCAAATCCGCAAACTCGCGAATGGTTTTTTCAAACACTTGTTTGCTGGTGTTGGCCTCTTTCTCCGCACTACCTGCATATTCTTCAGCCATATTGGTACTTTGCGATACGCTCGATAACGCCGATGTCATCTCCTCCATCGCAGTAGCTGCCATATCCAACTCTTGATTTTGTTGGTTAGCCATTTTCACGTTTTGATCGGTAATGCCACGAATGGTTTCAGAAATCGAAGATATGGTGTGATTTACCTGATTGATCTTACTGATCGTGGTGCCATAACTTCCTAACACTTTATTGATCGTGCGACCGATAATAGACAGCTCATCGTTACCACTTTCCTCTACACGCAGAGTTAAATCAGAATTTTTATCTGCACGTTGTAGAATCTCAGCCATTGCATCGATTGGTGTAACAATCTTACGATTTACGATCACATAACCCAAGATAGCAATGATAACTACCACAACCAGTGAGATATTACCCACTAGCACTACGTTTTGAACTTTTTGTGCGGCATCATTAAATTGTTGATTCGTACGGCTTTCCAACTCTTGGAAAAACTTGTCAATCGGCGCCATGATTTTTGCTTTTTCACGGTGATAATCATCACTGTGTAGCAATTGAATCGCCATTTCTCTGTCCGGTTCACCTTTAACGGTGTAGTTACCACTCGCGTCAGGGTACAAGCCTTTGACGGCATTCATGGCTTTTACTTCCATGTTCACTAAGGCATCTGAGTTATTTTGTGCTTCTTTGAGCAAAGCAAACTCTCTATCCGTAAAACCAAGGTTTTTCATCGTTTGTTGTAAAGCGATGGTTTCACCATCTGGTTTAGGTTTCTGGCCATACTGCAACACAAGATCCCAATAAATGGTGTGATAGTTTTCTGGGCGCGGTTTTTTACCGTTGCGGATATCGAGAATATCCATATACATTTTTTCGTATTTCTCATCACCAGTAACCACATAGGTGCGCCCTAAACGGGTAAGGTCATCTGAGCTTTGGCGCAATTCATCCGCCGCTTGATAGGATAGATAACGTATCTTCGCCATCTGGTCAGCTTGTTTTTCAAGATTATCCAGCTGAAACACTGTGACCATAGTGATCGCAATACCAATGGCTATGGTCGCGAAAACAAGCTTCATAGTCGTATTAATTTTCATGGAAGTTCCTTCTAGGAGAAAGATTACATATTGGTCATTTGGTGTGACTTTTTTGTTGTTACTTTCAGCTTAGAAGATGCTCAGAAAAGTTGTAGGTGATTTATGATTTTTTTCTGTTAATTATAAATTAGGTGATCACGAATGATGCCGTGCTGCCACTTTGATTAAAAACCTTGCAGATGAATTCATTATATTGTGAATTTCATCAAAATATGCATAAGCAAAGATGACTGAATAGAATAGCAAACGTTTAACATTAAAATTTAAATAATATTATTTTTCAATAACTTACCATAATAACACTTTAAGATTAGAGCCACTACAGAGCACGAGTTCAGTCTTATTTCGGTAATTTTCGATGCCCATTTTGCAGATGAATAATATCAACCAAATCATCACCAGAAACTCGGTACGCCTGACCAAAACCTTTGACAAACAAACCTTGCTCTGGCTTGAAGCGGAAAAGGATAAAATCTTGCAATTGGCTTAGCCCATTTATGATTTCCCCAAAACGTGCCTCCATTTGAGCAATCACTTGGCACCACAGCTCGCTATCACGTTCAACAACATTTGCTAACGCATTAAAAGTCAAACGCTTACGAGCAAAAAGCTGTTGAGCTTCGGATTCATCTTCAACCATCATGATCGACACGTGTGGATTTGCTTCTAAATTGCGTGCATGGAGTGCCAGTTGGGAAATCAGCACAAAATACCCTTCCTGATTTTGTACAAAAGGCGCATAACTGGCATTCGGGTGGCCTTGCGCATCAACGGTTGCGAGCAGCAACGTTTTACGTTCTTGGCGAAATTGTTTAATTTCGGGCTCAAGACGCCCCTGTAAACGTTCTTGCTTAGCTTGCTGATCCATCTCTTCCCCCTCAACCATGACCATATTTATTATGGTTTGCGCGGCGTATGTTGGCACGAATAAAGAGCACTGAAAACCAGAATTCGTTAGGCAGGCTGACTAAAAAATCTGCTGTGAATATCTGCTGTAAATAAGAGTTAAATCGTCTTGCGTTCGATGTATTAGGCAAGAGATGGGGACTTGATGAGGGTATTTAATAAAGGTACAACAGTACCTAAACAACTTGGCGTTGCAGGTAGATAGTGAGTGAGAGATTCATCGGTAATCAATTTCCGAGGCTAACCTCAGGTGAGAGCCAAAGATGGCTCTCATTATCCCCACGAAAATGGGGATATCACCTTCGTATACGGAAAATCGGGAGAACCCTTTAGTTCACCATACTGACTAATGAGCGTCCCAGTAACCATTCGACTTCTTTTTGACTCTCTTGTCCGAACTTCTCTTCCGTCATTTTATAAAGACGAGTCACACCTTTGTGGGCAAAATCATGGGCACGCTCTGTCGCAACAATGTGGTGGAACAACAGGCGTAAAATTGCCACAAACTCCGATTTTTCCATCGCTTGCAACCAACTCGATCGAAATGCATCAATGTCATTGTCAAAATCGAGATGCTCCATGAACATCTTAAAGATCCGGCCATCTAAAGCAGAGGCAAAATCGGTCTTTTTCGGGAAATGATGGCTGATCCCAGTTCGAGATACACCCGTCTGCTGACTGAGAGTGGTGTAAGACATTTTGTCATAACCCAGTCGAAGCAGTTGGTCGACCACCGCATCCATAATCGTCTGAATCGTCACTTCAGTATCTTCTTTACTACGCTTAGGCATGTTAAGGCTCTTTTCTAACGTCAATTCATTGCCTGCTTACAAAAAGCAGCACGAGAGTTTTTATTGAAATGATAAGTGGCACAAAGAAGGAGGGGCTCCATTCCACTCTTTGATTCTCTAATTCAATACTAGACAGCCAACCCGTAACTTCTCGCTTTTGCATAAGTCTTTGTTACATTTTTTGAACAAGGTCACTTGCAAAAGCCAAAGGTGGCTCGATAACCACAATAAATCATATTTTGGTTAACGAATAATCCAACAAACCATTGAGCCTGACAATGAACCGGTCGAAATTCTGACAATTTTCCGACACTTGGAACGCCAAATTACCGGAGAAGATCACAGAAGTCCCTACTCTACTCAACCACACAATCTCGCACCTCATAAGCATTTCATTGCATTTAAAGCTTTATTCTACTGAGAAAGCAGTAGACCATTTTTGTGGCATAAGCACAGAGAGAAGACTAAAATGGCCCCATAATTAGTAAGTAGATGAAGTCGTAAGAGGATTAGGGTATGAGTAACCAAACTTGTGTCGAAAATGAAGTATGTGAAGCTTGTGGTTGTGCAGGTGAGATCGGCTTTATCATCCGTGAGGGTGATGATGTGGCTGAAGTCTCTATTTTTGGTTCTGATAAAGCCCATTTAGATAGCAAGCTGGCAGAGTACATCACGCTAGCTAAGCAAGTGTGTGCTGATGTGGAGTATGAAGTTGCTCCTGCGGAAGAGAATGCCACTGAGTTGCATGCCCGCTTTAAATTTGAAGTTAGCGCTGAAAAATTGATTTTCGAACTGAAAACACGTGCACTAGCACGCTAGTTATTGAGCAATGACACTGAGCGGGCTTTAGCCCGCTTTTCTTTATTCACTTTCTATCCGATTCCTGTTCCAAATCGGAAGCGCACTAAAGCCTACGCCAGCACCGCCGATACCCTTTATACTGGCAAAACTCGCCATACAGGATAAACGCTAATCCATGATGTTTCGTCTTATTGCACTTTCTCTCTCGCTGATTACGGGTTATTCGCAAGCCATGGCTTTGGATCAATACATGGTGCTTAATCATCTGGATAACTACGGAAACCTCGACTTACGGGGCAAGCCATACACTTCGTTACCTGAAAATTTTCACATCAAAGGCAATTTGAACATCGCAAAAACTTCGATGAAGTCTTTGCCCAAAGGCACCACGATTGATGGCAGCCTTGATGCCTCCAACAGCCAGTTGGAGAAGATTCCTCGAGGTGTGAAAATCAAAGGCTATGCCAATTTGCTCGGTACAAAAATTCAGTCGTGGCCTGCCGGTGTCACGGTCGGCGGCTATCTGAATTTCACTGATACTCCCCTAACCAATTTACCTCCGCGTTTAACCGTAAAAGGCGATTTAAGCGTGATCCGAACACCATTGGCAGAACTACCCGATGGTGTGGTGATTGAAGGTAATCTCTACATTGGTGGTTCAAAAATCACTCAGTTTCCTGACTCAATGACCGTTAAAGGTAATATTTATCTGGGTGGAAACCAAATCAGCCAATGGCCGACGAAGCTCACTCTCGGTGGTGCTGTCGCACGCTAAAGTTCTTCTAGCCATTTTCGCATGATAAAGGAAGAGGAGCCGCAGCTCCTCTTTTCAATGATGAAGACAAACATCTTCGCATTAATATTTATGATGGTTACGAACCGGATTCGCGTAGGCATCCAGCAAGTAAGAATGTGCGGCTTCAGGCAACTGCGACAATTTCGCTTTTAATACTGCGCGAACCTCTTGGCTGATATTGGAATCGTCTTGCCCTGCCGCTAAGCGGTTGATCGGGTACAACACATAGTTTTGGTGGATCTGTCTATCGATCTCTTGCGCTAAGGCTTCCGGTGTATCGAAAGGTTGTGTAATCACATCACCAAACGCGACATGAACACGACCTTTATCACCCACAATACCTTGTATGATGCTTTCGATATCTTCGAATTCTCCTTTTTCATAGCGACCTTGGGTGGCTTTCTCGTACAACTCTAACGCTTTAGCAATGTCACAAGGATCATTTTCATACGAGATCGATACTGGCACTAAATTGAGTGAGCGAACATAATCAGCAAATTCAATTTTCTGCCGACGCCCTTCAACGTGGAACATTTTCAAGATCGCCGGATCGGTTTGGTCGTTGCCGTCTTTTGCTCGCCCTTCTTTCTGAGCGATCCAAATGGAATGCCCTGTATCCAGTGAATGTTTAATGTAAGCCGAGAGTGTGCCGAGAGCTTTCATCATTTCTCGTGGGCCTTTCGCCGAACGCTTAACAATAAAGCTCTTATTCAAACGCATCAGTTCTGTGGCACAGGGCTTTTTCAGCAGGTTATCGCCGATCGCAATGCGCATGGTACGGTGGCCTGCCATATGTAACCCGTAGTTAACCAATGCAGGATCCATCGCGATATCGCGATGATTGCAGATGAACAAGTAGGCTTGATCTTTCGCCAACTTATCCAAACCACTGTACGTCACACCTTGGGTGGTTTGCTCGAGCGTTTGGTCTAGGTATTTTTTCACCTCAAGCTGAATCGCTTCTACGCTATCCAACTTCGCCCATTTACGTTTCAGGTAAGCTTTAACCAGTGGTGCCATCAACGCACGTAGCCATGAGGCATGGTGTTTGAAACGATGCTGTAAAATTGCCGAAATAAACTCTTGGTCATTGATCAGACGAGAGAGCGCTGCGGGTATCTCGTCATCATTGTAAGGACGAATATCAATATAAGGATCAGTTGTTGAAGTCATAGGTTTGTACATCAGATAAAAAGCTGGCCCATTCTACGCATACTTAGCCATGCTATCAGCAAGGATGTCTAAGGTCAGACCAGAGTTATGTGTCCAAAAATAACGGGAATTGGCTTTTTATGCGATAAGCGTTAATCTTAGCGCCCTTAAAATTCCCGAGGCATCTTATGAACTACGCTATTCAGTCTGAAACGCGCCATTACCCCTACCTTGAGGTCACGGCACGTAAACGTACGCTAAAACACAGTCTGATTCGCGTTGAACAAGGTTTACTGCTCTGTAAACTCGGGAAACACGAGTATGCCGTGGAACGCGGACAAACGCTTTGGATTCCTTTCGACTGCTTGTGTGGCCTCACATTTTTTCCCGATACGCAGATCACTCGCATCGATTTTTCACTGCGCTTGAATGTGCGCTTCCCACACAATGCAGGCTTTATCAAACTGTCTGAACTGGCCAGTGCGCTGCTTAATCGCCTTCAAGGCTGTGAGCGAGACCACCCCGCTTTTGGCCATTTAACCCAATTGCTGATGCTCGATATCGCAACCTGCGATCCTAAACTCAAAATTTCGCCACTAAGCCAAAGGCTACAAGGCTGGCAGCCAGAAGCGCATGCCAATGTGAATAAAGAACAACATGTTGTTTTACTGGTGCGCGAAGCTTTAAAACGTTCGCAATCTGGTGCTCAGACACAGAGCATTATTGATCAGCTCTTTTCTGGCAATGGAGAACAGTTCCAACAGCTTTGTATGCACATTTTGGGACGTGTAATATAAGCACCTGATTTCACAGAAAATATACTAATACAAATCAAACTGTTATCACAAACTCCACATAAATGTGTGATCGTTAACTGGCTGAAGTTCAGAAAAATAACTATAAAGTTATTAATAATAATAACCCTATAGTTATAGAAAGGAATCATGATGAAATTCAGCCATAAAATTGTTGCTGCCTCGTCTGTACTTCTGCTTGCCACTGTTGCATTGCTGTCTGGAAGTCAATACTTCAAGGTACGCGATGAAATTCGCAGCATGGTTTCTGCCAGTGTGGATGAGATTGTGGATGGCGTAAGTAAGACTACCGCTTCCGTGATTGATGGACGTAAGCAAATTGCCGCCTATGCCACTAGCCTCGTTGAAAATAATTTAGACCCAGCCAGTATCCGAGATGTCATTTCCCAACCCATTATCAAAAACACTTTTTTGTTGGTTGGTTTCGGTTTGGAGAAAGATGGTTCGAATATCAACAATGACCCAAGCTGGAACCCTGGGCCAACTTGGGATCCTCGTGCTCGCCCTTGGTACAAAGATGCGAAAAATGCAGGCAAACTGGTTATTACCGCACCTTATGCGGACTCCGCTTCAGGTGAGATTCTAGTTTCCGTTGCCACTCCAGTGAAAGACAAAAGCGGACAGTTTATTGGATCCATCTTCTACGATGTGAGTTTGGCAGAGCTCGCAGATCTAGTGAATGAAGTTAAATTGTTCGATGCGGGTTATGTGTTTATCGTCGCTGAAGATGGCACCACCATTGCCCACCCTAAAAAAGAGTACAACGGCAAGCCGATGTCTGAATTTTTAGGTGAAAGCAAAATCAATCCCGATACCCACCAAGTGATCATCAATGGTAAACCTTACGCGGTTAGCTTTTCGGATGTCGAAGGGGAAAAATGGTACGTTGGTGTCGTCATTGATGAAGAAATCGCTTACGCCGCCCTAACAGAACTGAGACACAGCACACTTGTCTTTACTGCCATTGCATTAGCCATCAGTATCTTCGTCTTACTGTTTGTCATCCGTGTCTTGATGCGTCCACTCGAAGTGCTTAATGATGCAATTCAAAATGTGGCTTCCGGTGAGGGTGATTTAACTCAACGTCTAAGCACCAACACAGACGAAGAGTTTGCAAAACTTGCTAAAGGTTTCAATACCTTCACTGAAGCTCTACAAAGACAATTGATTCAGTCAAAAGCGATTGGCGAAGAGATACTTCGCGGCTCTGAAAGTACCTCTATGAGCCTTGAGCAATCGGCAGAAGCCATGCGCTCTCAACTGCATGAATTGGAGCAACTGGCTACCGCGATGCATGAAATGGCAACCACCTCAGCGGATGTGGCCAACAATGCCCAAGGTGCCGCATCAGCAGCCAAAGTGGCAGATGAAGCGGCCGCTTCCGGTACTGATGTTGTCACCAAAACCACCAAAGCGATTGATACCCTTTCGGCGACCATTGATGCAGCAGTATCCGATGTGAAAGTGCTAGAAAGTGCCACCGCCAACATCGAAACCGTATTGAAAGTGATCAACGACATCGCAGACCAAACCAACCTACTTGCGCTCAACGCAGCTATCGAAGCCGCTCGTGCGGGTGAATCAGGACGTGGGTTTGCGGTGGTAGCTGATGAAGTTCGTACCTTGGCGCAGCGCACCCAGCAGTCCACCACGGAAATTCGCAGCATGATTGAGAAACTGCAATCCGGTGCCAGCGCGGTTGCTGTGGCAATGGGTCATAGCAAAGAAACCGCCACCAATGCCGTGACTCAAGCGCAGGGTGCAAATGAAGCGTTAGAGAAAATTCGTCACGCGATTCAACAAATCAGTGATATGAACATTCAAATCGCTTCTGCGGCGGAAGAGCAGAGTTTAGTTGCCGAAGAGATCAACAACAACACAGTGAAAATTAAAGATCTGTCTGACCAAGTAGCAAGTTCAGCCGATGAAGCCAATATCGCAATGCAAGTGCAAACGGAAAACATCCGTGAACAAGATGCGATCTTGAATAAATTCAAAGTGTAATCCTAGTCAGAACACAAAAACCTCCCTCCCATCGGGAGGTTTTTTTATGTGTTCGAACAAGAGTGACTAAAACTCTACATCCACATCGGTGTCCGGCATCGCGCAGCACGCTAAGGCCATTCCCATTGCTCGTTCATGATCCGCTAAAGCAGGGACGTTCGGTTGCTGAACAAGGCCAGATTTCACTTTCACTTTACACGCTCCACAAATGCCCGCACGGCAGCTATTGGGTATTCTCACACCAGCGTCTTCGGCATGCTCCAGCAAGGTTTTCTGATTATCCGCAGAGACTTGAATACCATTGAAACTGAGTTTCACATCTTTCTTATCTCGCGGCGCTACGTGCACCGCACCGAAAGCTTCCTGATGATAAGCCGATTCGGCTACCCTTTGTTTGAGCAGCAAATTCTTAGCTTTTTGCATAAAGCCATCAGGGCCACACACAAACACTTGGCGAGAGGGAAGGTCCGGAATGCGCTTAATGTGCGACAGGGCTAAACGATCACGCTCACCTTGCCACTCAGCCGAGGGTTGGGTTAATGCATAGATGAGCGTCAGCCCAGCATGTTGTTTTGCCAACGCATCCAGCTCCGCTCGACAAGGAATGTCTTGCTCACTTCGGCATTGATGATAAAACACCACATCATCCACTTGGTTATGGTCAGCCAAATAACGCAGCATAGACAACATGGGCGTAACACCACAGCCCGCCGAAAGCAGCAGTAGTGGTTGTGGAACAGTAGTATCCAGATGGAAATGACCCGCCGGATGCTGCGCGGTCAAGGTCGTGCCAATCTGCAAATGATCTTGTAACCAGTTAGAGACTCGTCCCCCATCAATGCGTTTCACCGAAATAGCCAAACGTCCCGGACGCGATGGACTAGAGGAAAGCGTGTAGTAACGCTGCACAGGCTCACCATCAATCACCATTTCAATCGGCAGATGTTGCCCGGGTAGATACTGAGGTGCGATGCCTTTGGCTGGCTCTAGCCAGAAAGTCACAAAATCGCGGGCAATCTCTTCGCGCTCAACACAAGTCAGTGTGAAGTGGCTGATACCTTGGTCTGGGTAAACTTCTTTCTCTTTGTATTCCAACACTTCAATCGGATCGCCCGCTCGAATCATCCCCTCATTCTTGGCAACCAAGTTTTGCCCGAAAAACACGCCACCGCGCTCATTAGCACGAAATTGTGAGAGAGTACGCAGCGGCTCTTTGGTTGGCCTAAACGCCCCTTTCTTCACTTCAACCGTGGTTAAAATGCAGCGCTCACAAGGTTTGACGGCTTCAAACTCCACCTCACCGATACGGATACGCTTCCAACTGTCTTCGGCAAAGGGCTCTGTCCCAGAAACGACTAAATTGGTACGAAATTGATCCATCGAATGAAACTCAGGGCTGCGGCGATTGAGTTCATCCAACGACGCTTGGCTTATCACCAACAGCGGATAACCATCGGCAAAGCTGACATTGTGACCCACTTTTTCACGCACACGATTGGATTGCTCGCCGCTGTATAAGAGCTCAACACGAATCCCCAACACCTGACTAAACCAATCGTCTGCTTCATCGGTGGTGGTGAACGCGGTGAAATTATCCGCCCAAACTTGCGCGGGTACAGGTTGCAACTTGAAATCTGCATAACGGATAGTGAGAGAGGGATGACCTTGTGCAGAAAACAGCACACCATCATGACGCAGCGCGGTTTTGATCAGCACCATTTGTGGAAATTTACGCGCCGTCACCATGCTTCCGTCAGACAGTGCCAACATAAAGCGGCGATCAAAGGTTAAGCCTTGCTTTTCCACCCAAGCGGACGAAAGCGCCAACCCTCCTAATGATTTGACCGGAAAGACATTGATTTGAGATAAGTGTCCCGTCGACATGGTGCTTCCTTTGGCTGTTGTCATTTGCGCAACATCATAGAACAAATCGTCACCTCAGACTAACAAGTTGTTACAACAGGGGATTGTTTCCCTCCGAAATAAATGAGTGTCTAACCACCTGAAATTAAATAAAGGATGAAATGGATTACACTTTCCACTATCATCCTGTCGCCTAAGCGGAAGCGTTTGCGCGACGCTTTAGGCTCCAATCATTTCATGCATTCATGGTGGGAGCACTCAATGACAACACTGACGATTACACGCCCAGACGACTGGCACGTTCACCTTCGCGATGGCGATGTACTTGCCGATACCGTACGCGACATCAGCCGTTATAACGGCCGCGCGCTGATCATGCCTAACACGGTTCCCCCTGTAACCACCACCGAGATGGCTTTAGCCTATCGTGAGCGCATTATGGCCGCTCAGCCACAAGCGCACTTTGAACCTTTGATGGCGCTTTACCTCACCGATAACACATCACCTGAGGAAATTCGCAAAGCCAAAGCGTCAGGCAAAGTCGTTGCAGCTAAGCTTTACCCAGCCGGTGCGACCACCAACTCGGATTCAGGCGTAACTTCAGCCAAAAACATTTACCCAGTTCTGCAAGCGATGCAGGAAGTCGGCATGTTGCTTCTGGTACACGGTGAAGTTACCACGCACGAAGTCGACATTTTTGACCGTGAAAAGGCCTTTCTAGACACCGTGCTTGCGCCGATCGTGAATGATTTTCCGCAACTGAAAATTGTGCTTGAACACATCACCACCGCCGATGCAGTTACCTTTGTGCAACAAGCAGGCGATAACGTTGCGGCGACCATTACCGCTCACCATTTGCTGTTTAACCGCAACCACATGCTGGTTGGCGGTATTCGCCCACATTTCTACTGCTTACCGATTCTAAAACGTGCTACCCACCAACACGCGTTAGTGGCAGCGGCAACCTCAGGCAGCAAAAAATTCTTCCTCGGCACTGACTCTGCCCCGCACGCCAAAGGCCGCAAAGAAGCCGCTTGTGGCTGCGCAGGTTCTTACACAGCCCATGCGGCTCTTGAGCTGTATGCCGAAGTGTTTGAAAAAGAAGGCAAGCTCGAAAATCTGGAAGCCTTTGCCAGCTTTAATGGCCCTGACTTCTACGGCCTGCCTCGCAACCAAGAGACCGTCACGCTCACCAAGCAAGCCTGGCCAGTTGCGGAAAGCATGCCGTTTGGCAGCGATATCGTGGTGCCGATCCGTGCCGGTGAAAACATCGAGTGGGCTGTGCAATAAGCTCAGTCCAGTGACATCAAAGGAGAGGCAAGCCTCTCCTTTTTCATTTCTAGTGGTCTTTTTTGACCAACAAGGTCAGCACTTCAGCGTGATCCGTATGCGGGAACATATCAAACCACTGCACGCGAATCATTTGGTAACTGGCGAGCTCAGCGATGTCTTTGACCATGGTCTGCGGGTTACAGCTGGAATAAAGAATGTGTTTTGGTGCGAGCGCTTCCAACTGCGCGGTCAGCTCGCTGCCCAAGCCACGACGCGGAGGATTGACCAACACTAACTCTGGTGCACTCATCTGGCTTTGCGAAAACTTGGCAGAATCGAGCGCCGCAAAGCTGAGATTATCAATCCCCATCATTTGCGCCGAACGTTGCGCGCTGGCAATCGCTTCTGGTTCAATTTCAATGCCCGTCACAGCAGTGTCTGGCGCGGCGCAATGCAGCGCAAAGCCACCAACGCCACAAAACAGATCCCACATTTGCGTTGGCGCAATCTCGCGCACCCAAGCACGCGCGGTCGCGTATAGCTGCTCAGCCACTTTGGGATTAGTTTGGAAAAAGCTTTTCGGGCGAATCACCATAGGCACATCGTTGAACTGCTCTAGCAGGCTTTGCGTTTCGGTGAGGAAAATTTCCTCTTCGCCTTCTAAACGCGCCATATGCACCGGCTGGATATTGACAGAAACGACTTCGATCGTCGGGAAAGCCGCGATCAATGTCGGCAAATTGCGTTCAATTCGCTCAAGCACCGCATGGCTGCGCGCCACAAAACGCAGCATAAATTGGCCACTGTTTTCACTGCGGGTGAGCAGAATAAACTTCAGCTCACCTTTTTTCTTCAGCTTGTTATAGGGCGGAATACCCGCGATACGGATCCAGTTTTCCAGATAAGCGAGCAGCTCTTGCATGGGCTGCGGATAAAGCGGGCAAGTCACCAGCGACAAAGGCTGACCTTGTGCATCTTCAATGCCTAAAATCGGCGCGTGAGCCGCACCGAGCACCACCATTTTAGCTTTATTGCGAAACGCGGTGTCAGCACTGGTGACAGGGGGTAACCACTGCAAATCCATGGCTGGCGCAATCAACTCACGCAACTGCTGATCTTTATTCTCAACTTGTTGGGAATACGGCTGCGCACACTGGTGGCAAGAGGTACACCGTTTTTGAATAAAGAACTCACACTGCATAATATCGACCGCCGAAAAACAAAAGCCGCTAGTTTATTTGCCTTCCCGAAAATAACAACGAGAATTTTACGGATACCCTACTTCATGTTGTAGCCAACACCGCTGTCACTGCCAATAAGCAGGAGATTCTCCAAACGACTTGGAGCGACAGCTAGGCGAGAGAATTAACCGCGAAGTTTGTGCCACACTTCCATCACAACCACTAAAAGGCTGCCAGCCGCCACCCCAATCACACCATTAATGAGGGTCGGCATAAGCGCCCCCACCGCAGGCCATGATTCAACCGTATTGAGTATCAGCTCAAGGGCATGATGCACTACGGGCACGTTATGCACCACGATCCCGCCGCCGACTAAAAACATCGCCGCGGTTCCGACTACAGTCAGCCCTTTCATCAACTTGGGCGCAAAACGCACTAACACACCACCTAAACTGGCTTTGAGTCCTTGGCCTTTGGATTGGCGTTGCAGATAGAAGCCTAAATCATCCAACTTCACTATGCCTGCCACTAGGCCGTACACGCCGATCGTCATGATGACCGCAATCAAGCTGACCACCAGAATTTGCGTGAGCATGGATTGCCCCTGCACGGTACCAAGAGCGATCACAATGATTTCTGCCGACAGAATAAAATCGGTGCGGATCGCACCACCTATTTTACGCTTTTCGTACTCAGCCACACTTTCTGTCGCCAAGCTTTCTGCTTCTAAGCCCTCAGTCATCATAGCGGCAGCGCGTTGTTCGGCATCCTGTTTGGGTACTGGATGCAGCCATTTTTCGAGGATCTTCTCTGCGCCTTCAAAACAGAGAAATAAACCACCGAGTAGCAGCAAAGGCATGATCAACCAAGGAGCGATGGAACTGATGATGAGTGCTGCCGGAACCAAAATCAGCTTATTGCGAAACGAACCTTTGGCGACCGCCCACACCACCGGAATTTCACGTTCTGCTGCCACGCCAGAGACTTGCTGCGCATTGAGCGCTAAGTCATCTCCCAGCACACCCGCCGTCTTTTTTGCGGCCATTTTCGACATCACAGCCACATCATCCAGTACCGTCGCAATATCATCGAGTAGGGTCAATAAGCTTGCGCCTGCCATACATCATCTCTCTTATTCATGGTTGAAATCGTGACAAAATGTAACACCAATCACCCTAGCAAGGGAAATGCTGTGATGACTTCAACGAAACGATTAAAAAGTGCCTTTGGTTGACCCCCATTCGAGGGATGAGGTAAATTCACGCCCAGCAATAATTTAGGAACTTTTCTGCAATGCTTTACATCCTTTTCAAGAGTTTTGTTAGAAGGCTGAACTCCGCGCATTAACACGATGAAGTGTTGCTCGGAGCTTAATCTTTTAAATCTTCATCAGCGATAAGACTCACCTTTTGCTTTTAGCAAGAGGCGTAGCTTTGTAGCTGAAGGATTGCAGAAGACTGGCCGATCTGGTCAGTCGGCAGTCTCTATGCCGTACTGGGATTTGTCAGCGTGTTGGGCAATGTATTGCTCCCTCGCCTTGCTCATCGTTTTGAAAGCGGAAGACCAATCATGCGACTGGCTTTGGTAGTTTGTCTGGTGAGCAGTGTCGGATTTTACCTCTATCCTGCGCAGCAGCTTACTTTACTGATGCTGCCGCTGTTTTTTTGGGCACTCGCCGGAGGTATAGGCTCACCCGCACTGCAAAGTTATCTCTCAGATTTGTCGTCCCAACATCGTGGGCGACTACTTTCATGGGCAATGACTATGATGCACATCGGTGTGGCTGTGTGGTCTGCCACCGCCGGACTGGCTTACAGTATGGGTAATTGGGCAATGGCACTCCTCGCCATTTTACTGTTTGGTTCTGCAATTGTGGTATTGCGTCCGGTTCGGCGTTAAATCCTGTCGTTTATCTCCATCACTCTGCACAATGTCGCGGTTTACTCCGCGGCATTGTTTATTTAGCAGATCCAATCAAGCATTCGCTATCATCAGCGCGATAGTAGCTTTAGTGCAGCGGGAAAATTCAATGGTGAGAAGTATTCCACCGTAATCGTTCAAGATAGTGGAATGCCGATACGGCTCAATGGTTACACGCAAGGTTTTACATGAACAAGCCTCTCAATTTTACAGAGAAAATAAAATAATTAGCTTATTCTGAAAATAATCCTAGTCATAACTCTTTTTCCATGTATACTCACACACAGCTCAGACAAATGAGCTATTAATGAAATTTAGTTCAAGTTTTACCTCAGTCTTTTTTCGATACCCTTCGTTCAACCTCTGTGATAGCTTCTCCTTAATACTCCATATAATAGCTTTTGTTTTAAGCCCTAATAAATTACTGTAAAAATTATCTCTAGAGGTCTCTATGTCTAATAAAATGACTGGTTCTGTAAAATGGTTCAACGAAACTAAAGGTTTCGGTTTTCTTACTCAAGACAACGGTGGCAACGATGTGTTTGTTCACTTTAATTCTATCCAGTCAGAAGGTTTCAAAACTTTGACTGAAGGTCAACGTGTTAGCTTCACTGTTGAACAAGGTAAGAAAGGCCCACAAGCGTCTAACGTAGTTACGCTGTAAGCTTTTTCTGCGTGGTGCTCAGGCGCCACGCTTTAACCACTCAGCAATACCTTGACTACTCTCTCCCTTTACTTCTTTTAAAATCATCACCACGAGTAAAATATGTCTCGAAGAACGTCTCGCCAGCGACACTGGTATCAACTATTACGTGAGAAATCTCACCAACAAGAAAATTTAACCCATGATAAAAATCGAATTTCATCTCCTGAAAAATAATCTCCATTGGTCAGCTCAAATTCATCAATTAAATAGTGACATTTTACAACGTCATATATTACCAAGAATTAATTCCAATCATTACCCAATCTATTTTAATTTCTGTGAAATACAGCAATCAGGGAAAATATTATCTGATACAGGCGTGGAATTAGGGAATTTTAAGCTTCACTAACTCGTCATATATTTTATCTTCTTGAAAATTCAATCATCTATATTTATTTTCGCATTTATCCAATAAACTGACTTTATTAAAAATGATAGCTGCGCCACTGCGCAATCATTTTATTTATCTTTTCCCCCATTTAGCTAAACCTTGTGGAAACCGACTCAAACCACGCTCTACCCCAGTGTGAAGCGGTGTCGTATTAAAAACTGCATTTTCCAAATACTCAACTAAACTCATATTGCTCATATCTAGAGCAAACAATAAGGAAAATCAAAATGGCTAATACAATGTTAGGTGGCTGGGGACTGTTCCATGAACTCTCCAACGAAGATAAAGCAGCATTTGCAAGCGGTATCGAAGGCTTTGTGGGTGTGAGCTATAGACCTGTTGCAGTAGCGACACAAGTGGTCGCAGGCTGCAATTACGCTTTCTTCTGTAATGCCGAGATGGTCTACCCCGGATCTCAACCTTATCCAGCCATGGTTCACATGTTTAAGGACTTGGAAGGAAAGGTAGGCATCACGCACATTCAGCGTTTAGATTATTAAACTAAACCCTTTGTGCGACAGAATAATTTTCTGTCATCTACTCATATTTCATGCCTCAAGACCTCCCGCTGGAGGTCTTTTTCAATCGGGATATCAAACTCAGAATAGATAATGTATCCCGATCACACTGAATGACATTCCTATTGCTCCTGTAGACCATAGCCTTTACTCTTTTTCTTCTTCCGTATTAACCGAGAATGATTATGTCTGCGTCTTACACCTATCCGATTGGTACACCTGGGCAACCTTGGCAAGCTGCTGAGCGCCAAGCTTGGCTGGAACAACGCCATATTCAGCGTGAATATCAACAAGAAGTGGTGCCGAAAATTATGACATTGAATGACCGATTCGATGTGAACACTTATGGCGCACTCTCTTATGATCCCGCACGCTACCCGCTGTATGTGGTAAAAAGTCGCAACTGGGATACAAGCAAACCAACCGTATTGATCACAGGTGGTGTACATGGTTACGAAACCAGTGGTGTGCACGGTGCGCTGCAATTTTTAGCGACAGCCGCAGAGCCTTATTTAGACCACTTCAATCTGCTGGCGGCTCCCTGCGTAAGTCCTTGGGGCTACGAAACTATCAACCGCTGGAACCCAAATGCCATCGATCCTAACCGCTCTTTTGTTAAGAACAGTCCTGCAGAAGAAGCCGCCTTACTGATGGCGATGGTTGCTCAGCATGAGCCCATTTTGCTGCACATAGATTTACATGAAACGACCGATACGGATGAATCTGAGTTTCGCCCAGCACTGGCAGCGCGTGATGGCAAAGCCTATGTTGAAGGCTCGATCCCTGATGGTTTTTACACGGTAGGTGACACAGAAAATCCGCAGCTTGCTTTCCAACAAGCTGTGATTGATTCGGTACGCCGCGTGACTCATATTGCCCCTGCTGATGAAAAAAACGAAATCATTGGCTCACCCGTAGTCGCAGATGGCGTCATCCTCTACCCGATGAAAGCGCTGGGTTTGTGTGGTGGCATGACCCACTGCACTTACGGTACGACCACAGAAGTCTACCCAGATAGCCCAAAAGTCACGGCGCAAAACTGCAATGATGCACAAGTCGCCGCCATCACTGGCGCGCTCGATTATGTACTCGTCAATGAACCAAGCCTACTAAGCTAATAATCGACTTTTATACTGCTCCGGGGTCAACCCGGAGTATTTTTTGAACATAGTGATAAATGGGCTGGCTTGGTTATAGCCGAGCGTTAACGCCACCTCTTTCACGGCATGCCCTTGGCGCAACAATTCCATGGAATAGAGATAGCGCACTCGCAGCCGCCATTCGGTAAAGCTCATTCCTAATTCTGCCTGACAATGGCGCGCTAAGGTTCGTTCTGTGGTATGCACCCTTTCCGCCCATTGCTGCAATGTGGTGTTATCGGTTGGATTCTCTTCTACAGAAGCCAAAATCGGCGCTAAATACTTGTGGTTGGTGGATGGAAGAAAATGATGCTGAGTTTCGCGAGTCGCCAGTTGATCCAGCAACACTTGCACCAATCGCTTATCTTCACTGCTCTGCGCGACATTGATGTTACGTTCTCTGAAATCATCAATGATCGCCGAAACAATCGATGTCACCTTAATTAAACTGGTTTTGGCAGGAAATGCAGTGGTCAGTTGTGAAGCAATATTCAGTGAACAATACTCAATCGGCTTACGGTTATAGCTTCGATGGCGAATGCCCGCAGGAACCCAAATCGCCAAATGAGGCGGAGCCAAAAAACGCGTATCTTCCGCTTCCATTTCTAAGATCCCACCAGAAATCAGCTGCACTTGCCCCCAAGCGTGGCTGTGCTCACGAGTTTCTGTATTGGACAGAAACGCCTCAAAATTCATAAATACATCAGATGGTGGATGCTCGATTGATAATGAGGGATGTAGGTGTCGGGTGCGTTTTTTCAATCTTGTCTTCCTATCGCTCGCAATGTCTTTTTGGAGATAGTTGTAATTATAAAGACCTGCCACACTATAACCCAAGGAACAAATTGCGACGAGGCGCACATGATCTATCTTCTGCCATTTTTTACTGTGCTGATTTGGGGTGGCAACTCGATTGTCAACAAACTCGCCGCTTCGACGATTGAACCCAGTGCAATGAGCTTCTACCGTTGGTTTGTTGCTATGTTGATTCTCTCACCTTTCTGCCTGCCTAGCGCCATCCGCCAATGGCCTACCGTTAAGCGCTATTTGAGCAAGCTCGCGTTTTTGGCTTTGCTGGGCATGGTACTTAACCAATCCCTCGGTTACTACGCGGGGCTGACAACAACGGCGACCAATATGTCGCTGATCACTTCATTTGTACCTTTGATGAGCGTGTTCATTAGCTTACCTTTGCTCAATAAACCGATTTCAGCGCTCAGCGTCATCGGCGGCGTACTTTCTTTAAGCGGCCTTGCCTACATGCTAGGCGAAGGCAATCCACTGTTTTTCCTACACCAAAGTGTAACCGAAGGTGATGCTTTAATGGTTATGGCAGCCTTAGTATATGCTCTGTACTGTGTACTTCTGAAACGCTGGAAAATGCCCTTTAGCAACTGGACGTTGATCTACCTACAAGGCGTTTGCGCGGTATTTATGCTCACTCCACTCTGGCTAACCAGTGATCACTTATTGCCAACCGAGGGATCACTTCCTCTGATCGCCTATGCTGGGATCGCAGCCTCGCTGCTCGCGCCTTGGATGTGGGTGAAAGCAATTGATGCAATTGGTGCAGACTCCACCGCCATGTTTATGAACCTGCTACCCGTGTTTTCTGTTTCATTGGCCGCCACATTATTGGGTGAAACGGTTCACCCATATCATTTGATTGGGGGCCTGTTAGTCATCAGCGGCGTGGCACTCTCACAACTGAAAATTCATCGTCATAATGACGACAGTGTCGAAAAAGTGACACAGGTATGAAAGCCAGCATTTCAGCGCGCAAAAAGGCGCTCAGCGCGCTATCTTTAAAGAACAAAGCACATTGTAAAACACTATAAAAATAAAGATTGGCTAGGTTCCCCATGCCCGAAGCAACCGAGAGATAATCGGAAGTGAAGGCAAGCAGAGGTGAGCCTATGATTGAACTCAACAGTATCGAAGACATTTTTGATCACCAACAGTTCTCCCTACACGAACTCGTGTTGAACGAACTGGGGGTGTATGTTTTCGTCAAAAATCGTCGTGGCGAATATCTCTATGCCAATTCCCTCACTCATGCCTTATTTGAAACCAATGAGCAAACCTTATTGGGTAAAACCGATCACGATTTTTTCCGAGACGATCAACTCAGTGACATTTTGGCTTCAGATCAACATGTTTTTGAAACGCGTTCTTCTGTTACCCAAGAAGAGCGTGCGATCGCCAAATCCGATGGATTGGTTCGTGTTTATCGCGCGGTAAAACATCCCATATTGCAGCGAAATACTGGTGAGGTCATTGGTTTAATTGGAGTTTCCACTGATATTACCGATATTGCTGAACTCCGTGAGCAACTTTATGAATTAGCGAATACCGACTCACTTACACAGTTGTCGAATCGCCGAAAATTGTGGAGCGATTTTCGCTCCGCCTTCTCTCGCGCAAAACATTCAAATCAACCTTTGAGTTGTATTTCAATTGATATCGATAACTTCAAGCTAATCAATGACCATTTTGGTCACGATAAAGGTGATGAAGTTTTATGCTTTCTTGCCAAACTCTTTTATCGCTTGGCTTCTGAACATGCGCTGTGTGGGCGAGTCGGGGGTGAAGAGTTCATTATTGTGCTCGAAAACACACCACTTGCAGACGCATTCAATTTAGCGGAAGCCATCCGTCACCACTTCTCTCAGCACGCTTTCTTTGAACAACAAGAGCATGTATACCTATGTGCTGGGGTAGCAACCATGCGCATTAGCGATCACGATATTACTGATATTTATCGCCGCTCAGACCAAGCACTCTATCAAGCCAAACGCAGTGGCCGTAACCGCTGCTGCGTTTACAATCCATCGATTAGGTAACACACTCAGCCTAGTTCCATTCGCTACATTTTTCGTTTTTGTGAAAAATGATTAAAAACGAACAGTAAACGTAAGAAAACGCAAACCAAGATTTGAAATCAAGCCGCAAGACCGTAAACTGAGTCCAGTCTACGCAATAAGGATATTCCGGTGAAAGCAGTAAAGCGCCATCAAGAAATCATTGAATTGGTACAAGCCCAAGGGTTTGTCAGTACGGAAGAATTGGTTGAGCGATTTGATGTTAGCCCACAAACCATACGGCGAGATCTCAACGAATTGGCTGATGCCAATAAGCTACGCCGCAACCATGGTGGCGCAACGATTGCAACAAGTTCAGAAAACTCTTCCTACCACACGCGACAAGTCTCTTACCAAGATGAAAAAGAGAAAGTAGCCGCCGCTTTAGTGCAACATATTCCCGATGGTGCCACGCTGTTTATTGATATCGGAACGACACCAGAAGCGATTGCGCGTGCTTTGATGACCAATCACCACCAACTACGAGTGGTGACCAACAACCTCAACGTGGCCACTTTGCTAATGAGCAAACCCGATTTCAATATCATCCTCGCTGGTGGCGAGGTGCGTAACAAAGATGGGGGTGTAACGGGTGAAGCAACACTGGATTTTATCTCCCAGTTCCGTTTGGACTTCGGCATTCTCGGTATCAGCGGCATCGACTATGACGGCTCACTGTTGGATTTCGATTACCACGAAGTGCGCGTAAAACGCGCCATTATCGAAAATAGCCGCAGTGTGTTTCTCGCTGTCGACCACAGTAAATTTGGCCGCAATGCAATGGTCAAACTCGGTACGCTTGCCGATGTCGATTTGATCATTACTGATCAAACACCACCGAAAGAGATCGAAGCATTTGCGAAAGAGAATGACGTCACCATTCAAGTTGTGTAATGGGTTAGGCGATAAACAATGAACACGATTCAAAGGCGCTAACGCGCCTTTTTTCATACACAAAATGCACAAATTATTGCCTGTGTGTAAAAGATTTGTTGTTATTGGCTCTACACTTATTTGAGCAAAACGCTCAAAACGAAAATGAAGGATAAACCGATGAGCAGTGGCAAACGAGAGATCACATTACGTTTTCTGGCTGAGCCAGGGGATGTCAATTTTGGCGGTAAAGTGCATGGTGGCGCAGTAATGAAATGGATTGACCTCGCAGCCTATGCTTGTGCCGCCGCGTGGAGTGGTAAATATTGCATCACGGCTTACGCCGGCGGCATCCGCTTTGTGGCACCGATCCATGTGGGTAACTTGGTCGAAGTGAATGCCAAGGTGATTTATACCGGCAAAACTTCCATGCACATTGCGATTGATGTGCAAGCCAGCGACCCCAAATGCCTAAAAAATCACCTCACGACTCACTGCATTGTGATCATGGTAGCGGTCGATGAAGCTGGCAAGCCATCACCGGTGCCAGAGTGGCTCCCGCAAACGAAGGAAGATCAGGAATTACGCGCTTCCGCGATCCGTTTAATGAACATGCGCACTGAGATCGGTGAAGAAATGGAAGCGCACGTCAAATATCTGAAAAATTAAAGGTATATCCTGCGCTTCGGCCTCTTGGTAGGAGCGTTTGTCATCGAACTGTCATCAAGCTTTGTTTAAATCCATGCCCATCTTTGGCTCATGGATTTCACGCTTTTGTTATGGCGCTTACCCTCGACAAAATTACCCTGACCGAAACAACCTTAACTAACCCTAAGTCGGTTGAATATCAGTGGGTAAGAACACTCTACGTCCAAGGTTATCAGCCAGCGGCAATCAATCACTACATCCAAGCCTGCTTTGGTGGAGATGAGACCTTTGCCGACCTTTTCCGCCGTGTCGCCATGCATGAAGAGAGTCTGTACCTATTGCTGCAATACTTAAATTGCGCCCCTTCTAGCCGCGAGTTCTAAGTTTTCTGCATTTCTTCGCACGATTACCACCCAATACACGATCTAACTCGCATACTCCACTTGTTTCATTGTTGAGAAACAGAGTTGTGATTATACTGGCACCCGTTTTCGCACAACGGGCTTTCGTCAGTTTTTGTCATAAAAAAACCCGAGCTAAGCTCAGGTTTTGGTTACAAAAACTGTTAGTCGTGAACTAGTAAGGAATTGAGCTAACAGCCAGCTATGCGTAACGCCAGAATTGAAGCTTCTTAACTTGTCGGCGGCCAAACCAATTAATGTTAAGAAGAGACAAAATGGGCGACTTTACGTCGCCCTTATCGTTATTATCCTTTCACACCGCCAGCGGTAAGTCCTCCGACAAGCCAACGCTGTGCAAGTAAAAATACGATCGTGATTGGGAGTGCTGAAAGCACCGCAGCGGCCGCAAAATCACCCCACAGATAGTTTTGAGGGTAAAGATACTGCTGCATACCAACCGCAAGCGTGTATGAGTTTACATCAGAAAGTAGCAGTGACGCCACCGGAACTTCGCCCACCACACCAATAAATGACAGAATGAATACTACTGCAAGGATTGGTACAGATAATGGTAATAGCACCAATCTGAACGCTTGCCATGGTGTGGCGCCATCCAGCGCAGCCGCCTCTTCCAATGAACGGTCAATCGTTTCAAAGTAACCTTTGATGGTCCAAACGTGCAGCGCTATCCCACCTAGGTAAGAGAAAATCAAACCGCCGTGCGTGTTTAAGCCCAAGAATGGAATGTACTGCCCAAGCTTATCAAACAGGGCGTACAGCGCGACCAAGGCCAATACCGCAGGGAACATTTGGAAAATCATCATCGCTTTTAAGATGGTTTCTTTGCCTTTAAAACGCATACGCGCAAAGGCGTAAGCCGAAGTAGTAGAAAGTGCCACAATCAATACCGATGTAATGCCCGCCACTTTTACCGAGTTCCACAGCCATGTCATGACAGGGAAAGGAGGCGGTGTGACTGTGCCATCGGCATTTTGTACCGCAATACCCAGTGCCAGCTTCCAGTGTTCCAATGATGGGCGATCCGGAATCAAACTGCCGGTTGCAAAGTTACCTTCACGAAACGAGATCGCGACAATCATCAGTAGTGGGAAAATAATCAACGCTAAGAACACCCACAGTGCCGCGTGGGTGGCCCACACGCGATACTTGAGAGATTTGCCTTGTACCATAGCCATATGAATGCTCCTTATTGTTGGCTCAGCTTAGTAAAGCGCAGGTTGAGCAGCGCTAATGCGCCCACCAGCAAGAAGATCAGCGTCGCAATCGCACTCGCCAAACCAAAGTCTTGACCACCTGTGCCTTCAAACGCAATGCGGTAGGTGTAACTCACCAAAAGATCGGTGTAACCCGCAGGCTCAGAAGTACCGATACGGTTTGGCCCACCTTGAGTCAAAAGCTGAATCATCACAAAGTTGTTGAAGTTAAAAGCAAAGCTGGCAATCAGTAGCGGTGTCAGTGGTTTGATCATCATCGGCAAGGTGATTTTGGTGAAGTTATGGATGAAATTCGCACCATCAATTGCTGAAGCTTCATACAGATCATCAGGGATCGCTTTCAGTAGGCCCATACACAAAATCATCATGTAAGGGAAACCCAACCAAGTGTTGACGATCAGCACCATGGTTTTTGCCAGCAGTGGATCCGAGAACCAAGCCGGGCTGAGGCCAAACAAGCTATTGAGCACCATGTTGATTTCACCGAAGCTTTGGTTGAACAGACCACGGAAAATCAGGATCGAAATGAAAGCAGGCACCGCGTAAGGCAAGATCAGTAGCACACGATAAATCGCACGGCCTTTCAGCGCTTCCCACTGCACCACACTTGCCAAAACAAGGCCAATAATGAGAGTGAAAATCACCGTCAGAACCGAGAAAATCACCGTCCAGATAAAGATATTGATAAACGGCTCTTTGATGCCTTCATCTTTCCAAACCCGCTCAAAGTTGTGGGTACCAATCGACACCACAAATCCCGGAGAAATTCGCTCGCCAATGAACTCACCACTTTCATTGATGGGCTGATAAAAACCGATCTCCATATTGGGGCGCAGCAATTGGCCAGATTGATTATTGGTTAGGGTTTCACCATCGGCTTGCAAGGTATAGAGCGGTTTTACTGCGGCAAATTTGCGCAGACCACTCATGCGGATATCTTCACCATCAGGGAAATGCAGATCGATGCCGCTCAGCGCTGTTCGGTATCCGATGATGGTTTTAATCGGTTCCACCTCCCCTTCAATGCCACCAATCACTTCAAGGTTAAGATCGGTGGGTACATTGCCGCTGAGGGAGAAAGGTGGAGTGGCTAAACGCTCTGCCCCATTTTCAATCACCAAACGGTAGCCTTGCTCAGTGTTATAGAGTTGGAAGGCGTAGCTCTCGCCACTTTGGAAGGTTTGATCCATCAACACCGATTGTGTGCGCTCAAGAGTGAGCTGGTTTTTCGCGCTGTAGTTTGTGAAAGCCAGGCCAACGGTGTAGGCCAGTGGGAATAGAATAAACAGAATCATCCCCGCAATACCGGGGTAAATATAACGATGCGCGTACGTTTTACGACTACCGAAAACATAAAGCGCCAAAGTGGTGAGGATCAGCGTCAGTAATGCAAACGCCACCTCCCCACGAGAATACATAAGAATGGTTGCGTAGCCATTCACGATACCTACCGCGCCAAGTACTGCCCATTTTAGAAAAGCACGTTTGTCGGCTGGACGTACCGCAGTTGGATCGGACATAGCCTGTGTACCTTGAACTGACTGCATAAATAACCTGCTAGCGTGTTGTTACCAAGAAATGCGGAGGGGGAAAAGCCCCCCTCCAAGGTGTGACGATGGGTTATTTCGTCATCTGTTTTTCAGCATCCGCTAGCGCGGCATCAACAGTCTGGCGACCATCGACGATATTGATGATGGCGTTTTTCGCTGAGCTCCAAAACGCATTCATCTGTGGGATATTTGGCATGATTTCGCCGTTCATCGCGTTATCCATCGTGGCCGCGATGCGTGCATCCGAATCCAGTTCACGTTGGAAAGAGTTCAACGCAACTGCACCCAGTGGCTTGTCATTGTTCACCATGCGCAGACCATCGTTGGTCAGCAGATAGTTCTCGATGAATTCTACCGCCAGATCTTTGTTTGGAGAAGCCGTGCTGATACCAGCAGTCAGAACGCCAACGAAAGGTTTTGACGCTTGGCCGTTAAACTTAGGCAGTGTAGTCACACCGTAGTTGATGCCAGATTTCTCGATGTTGCCCCATGACCATGGGCCATTGATGGTCATCGCGGTGTTGCCTTGGTTGAAAGCAGATTCAGACACTGAGTAGTCCATATCTGGAGAGATCACGCCTTTATCCACTAGGCCTTTCACGAAGTTCATCGCTTCTTTTACGCCTTTGTTGTTGATGCCGGCATCTTTCACATCATAGCCATCAACACCATATTTGAATGCATAACCGCCATCAGCCGCCATGAGAGGCCATGTGAAGTAAGGTTCTTTCAGGTTCCACATGATGGCGGATTTGCCTTCTTTCTTCAGTTTGGCATCCAACTCAGCCACTTCTTCCCAGCTTTTTGGTGGGTTAGGTACTAAATCTTTGTTGTAAATCAGCGATAGAGATTCCACCGCAATTGGGTAACCAATCAGCTTGCCGTTGTATTTCACTGCATCCCAAGCGAAATCGACAATACCTTCTTGAACCTTGGCTGAAGGCTTAATTTCCATCAGCAAACCAGCTTCAGCATAACCACCAAAACGGTCATGAGCCCAGAACACGATATCAGGACCATCACCCGTTGCTGCGGTTTGCGGGAACTTGTCTTGCAGCGCATCAGGGTGAGCCACCGTTACTTTGATCCCGGTGTCCGCTTCAAACTTTTTACCAACTTCCGCCAGACCGTTGTAGCCTTTATCACCATTGATCCAAATGGTGAGTTGTCCTTCTTCAATAGCAGCATGGGCACCAAACGAACCAAGAGCCACCAGAGTGCTCAGCGCGACTGTGCTTAGGGCATTTTTCATGTTCATATCCTTTTATTTTTGTGTTGTAGGGCTCACCAGGAGGTTTTGCCGTATTTCGCCATTTATGATCAGAAAAAAACGCGCTCGACTCATCCTCCTAACCCCTACGCCCTCGATATTATGACGTATTTTCGTGATCTCCATCGGTTGATGTGAGCGAGCTAAATCACAAAAAGCAGGTTTGATGTGATCCTACTCAACTTATCCGCCCTCAATAATTTGAACTGGATCTAACTACGCCTTAATGCCCCTCCTCCACCTCCTCCTCACCTACTCCCCCTACAAAAAAACGGATGAGGAGGATGCATCACTTGCTCCTTTCACAGAAACTAGCCTCATCCCAAAGAGGATGGTAAGAGCCTTTCCAGGCCATGGTTTGTGGCTGGTTCCACCGCCAAGTAAGTTGTCGATATAAAGTCATGTTTGTGGTGTAAACATTACGGGAGAGACATGATTTTGTGTAGGGGGAAACAACTTACTTTTCGCGGCAGACGGGTGAATGGCTTCATAGCCGGAGCATTCACCCTTTCTTTTCTTACTCAATAAGGCGGCGCAGCCAATGAAACCACATGATGTGGTTCACCTTATCCAATTCCTACTGTTATTGCGTGCACAACAATTCATATAATGAGCCGCGATAATGATTAAAAATCTTGATCGAGGACGAGCTAGATGGCGAGTGTCACGTTAAAAAATGTATGTAAAGCTTATGGCGATGTGCTGATTTCCAAGAATGTCGACCTAGAGATTCAAGAAGGCGAATTCGTGGTATTCGTAGGTCCTTCTGGTTGTGGTAAATCCACTCTGCTGCGCTGTATCGCAGGTTTAGAGGACATTACGTCTGGCGATCTGTACATCGGTGAGCAGTGCATGAATGATGTGGAACCTTCCAAACGCGGTGTCGGTATGGTTTTCCAGTCTTACGCGCTTTACCCACACCTCAATTTGTACGACAACATGTCATTTGGCCTAAAGCTCTCTAAAGCCGATAAAAGCGAGATCAAAAAACGCGTTGACCATGCGGCGGAAATTCTGCAACTGAGCCACCTGCTCGATCGTCAACCCAAAGCGCTTTCTGGCGGTCAACGCCAGCGTGTTGCCATTGGCCGTACTCTGGTTTCACAGCCCAACGTATTCCTGCTGGATGAGCCGCTATCCAACCTTGATGCCGCTTTGCGCGTACAAATGCGCTCAGAAATTACCAAACTGCAACGTAAACTGGGCTGCACCATGATTTACGTTACCCATGACCAAGTGGAAGCCATGACCATGGCGGACAAAATTGTGGTGTTGGATGCGGGCTTTGTCTCGCAAGTTGGCAAGCCGCTGGAGCTGTACCACTACCCACAAAACCGCTTTGTTGCAGGGTTTATTGGCTCACCGAAGATGAACTTTATGAGCGTGTTCATTGAAGCGGTTGAAAAAGATCGCGTACAAGTTCAGCTTTCCAATGGCACCACATTCTGGATCCCAGTCGACGGTACCACAGTGACGCGCGGAGAACGTATGTCGCTCGGCGTTCGTCCTGAACATTTGGTTGAAGCAGAGCATGGCGATGCCAAAATTGAAGGAAAAGTGATGATCGTTGAGAAGCTGGGAAACGAAACCCAAGTGTATATGAACCTGAAGGGTTCAGATTCTGACGTGATCTACCGCCAGCCAGACACACTCGATGTCGAAACCGGCGACACGCTCACCATTGGTATTCCCGCACATCGCTGCCATCTATTCCACAGTGATGGCCGTGCTTGCCGCCGTTTACACAAAGAAAAAGGCGTCGGTTTCGAGATCTAACCTCAGCACCTTTACTTGCTAGGCCCTCTTAACTTGAGAGGGCTTTTTCTTTCTGCCAGTCCGAGGCCTAAGCCGTTCACTCGCCGCCTAATTTTGCAATAAATTGATGTTATACCTCTTGTGAATACGCCCTCTCTTCCTCTATGGTCTAAAAGTCGGGAGACGCAAACATCAGTTAGGTAATTACATGAACAGTCAGTTAACGCTCAGAGCATTAGAACGTGGCGACTTACGCTTCATCCATAATCTAAATAACAACCGCAACATCATGTCGTATTGGTTTGAAGAACCTTACGAGTCATTTGATGAGCTTGAAGAGCTCTATAACAAACACATTCACGACAACGCAGAACGGCGCTTTGTGGTCGAAGATGGCAATAAAAACCTGATTGGCTTAGTGGAGCTGATTGAAATCGACTACATTCACCGCAGCGCTGAATTTCAGATCATCATTGCGCCTGAGTATCAAGGCAAAGGCTTTGCGCGCACTCTGATTAACCGTGCGTTGGATTACTCCTTTACTATCCTCAATCTGCACAAAATCTATTTGCATGTCGCGGTGGAAAACCCCAAAGCGGTACATCTGTATGAAGAGTGCGGATTTGTGGAAGAAGGCCACTTAGTCGAAGAGTTTTTCATCAACGGTCGTTACCAAGATGTTAAGAGAATGTATATACTACAAAATAAGTACTTAAATAAAAGCGAGTAAAAACATGGTTAGCTGCAGTCAATACGATTACATTGAACTGGCCTGTTTGTTCCATCTGCCAGTCAAATTGACAATGAAAAATGGTGAGGTGTACTACGGTGTCGCGTCCGATACCCAGCGTAATAGCCAAAAACAGGAATGCATTGAACTTCGTGGTGAAGAAGAGACGTGGTTGCTCGAAACTGGGCAGTTAAGTTCAATGGAAGCCTTAAGTGAACAGCCCCATTTCTCTGTTATTCATTTCAAATAACCCACGTTGAACGACACAAGGCAGCACGGCTGTGACGAGCTGCCTTGTGTTTTATATTCGGATGACTTTATGTTGCCGCTTCAAGCCGTTTGTGGATGGTTAATTAGCAATATCTAGTTTATTACCACTTACCCCATTGGTACGAAACCAACCCGCGATACTCACACGGTCTGCATGTGCTTCCAGTACCTCATGCGGAAAACGCTCAGAGAGGAATACCACCAAACGCCCCGCCACTGGAGCTAACGTTTCAATCCAGTTGTCCTGCAAATCGTAAATTTTCAGTTCACCGCCATCGGCTGGCGTCCACTGTTCATTGAGATAAAACACTGTGGTTAATTTGCGGTTTTCGTTGCCTCGGAAAGAATCGAGATGCTTAAGATAGAAGTCACCCGCCTCATATTTCGCGAAGTGCGCTTCGTACTCAAAAAGCCCCAAAAAAAAATGGCGATTCACTTCACGCCGGATCTGCTCCATCCGTTCTAAGTAGTCTTGGATAGGTTGCCCCATCGAAAGATCTAACCACTGGATTTTGTCACTGCGAATATCCGTTGCGCGTTGTGTCTCCTCGTTTCTTCCAATGCGCGCCCGTTTCCAATGTTCAGGAACACACTCTCGTAGTGCTTGCACTTCTTGTGGGTTCAAAAAATCGTCCCACACATACCAACCTCGGTCTGCAATTGCATCCATTAATGCGTCTAACGCCATGATTCTCACTACATGAACAATAAGATGCGCGTTATATCTGGCTTAATCATACTCAGCAATTCAAGTTATTAATCTCCAAGATCAATATTGCTGATGGATAGACTCAACACCTGATTGGGAACTTATTTTCGGCCTGATAATCCAACAAGCATCTTGCTGAATAAAGGAAAGAACATGATTGTCACAACCACGCCAAACGTTGAAGGTAAACGCATTGTCCGTTACTGCGGAGTGATTGCGGGCGAAGCCATCCTCGGGGCCAACATTTTTAAAGATCTATTTGCAGGGATCCGCGATATTGTGGGGGGCCGCTCTGGTACGTATGAACGTGAATTAGAAAAAGCCCGCGCGATGGCGCTAGAGGAATTGCAACAACAGGCTGCTGCACTCGGGGCAAACGCGGTAGTCGGTGTCGATTTAGATTACGAAACCTTTGGCAAAACGAATGGAATGTTGATGGTATCGATTAGCGGCACAGCCGTCGTTGTAGAGTAACTCGCTATCCCTCAACCACCATTTTACCCGAAAGAAAAAGCAAACAAGGTCGCATTGTTCGACCTTGTTCAATTAGGATTCTCCGGCTTCACATGGAGAGCAGAAATTAGGTAAACCTGCTTAGGAATTGACTTCTTCAATGCCTATATTGTTTTTTGCCCAAATGAGTGCCTGCAAGCGATTTTTGGCATTAATTTTCTTAAATACATTATGCAAATGTGTTTTTACCGTATTTTCACTGACAAACAGTTTATCGGCAATTTCAATATTCGATGACCCACTACCGAGCAACTTAATAATCTGCTGCTCTCTTTTTGTTAGTTTTGCATACATTTGAGAGGTAACGACTGAGTTACCAGACCGATAATGAAGAATATATTCTTGCGCTAACTTGCGAGCAAGCCACATCTCATCTTGTAAGATTTTACTCATACCTTTGATAAGGGTATCAATATCATCGTCAATATAAAAAACACCTGCAAGATTATTCCATTTAAAGAGCAGCTTATGCTCTATATCTTGCGGACAATTGATAATTACTTCTTTCGCATCAGGACAGCATATGTGCTTAAATGAACTGTAATCGGTCAAAGCATCATCCGAGATTCGAGAGTAATCAATCATCAACATCTCTATATTTCGGCTTTCAGGTTTATTTTCTTCAAGCCACAGTTCAGAAAATGGCGTAATTTCTAGCGCAACTGGCAGTTTTGCCTCTAGCGCTTCCTTCAACAATCTGGACTGCATACAAACATCAGAAAGCATTCTAACGTTTAGTTTATTTCCTTCTTTCATTTCACCCCTCCTAACAAATCAAGGCTAGCATGATTAAAACTAACGTTAAGAAAAGCGAAGTCAATGTTCAGAAATTAAGACAAATGTTGAAGCCGTCAGAAATGGAGATTTATTCGGTATAATTCAGTCGGTTAAGAACCTTTCTCAATATTAAGAATATCAATAGCAAATTTATATATTTTTTTGACATATAAATTACGTTGCTTAAAAAAAACACCACAAAATAAGCAACAAAACCCTTATGCATCATAAATCAACAAGATAAATAAGTTGTTGCTAATTTTCCTCAAGCTTGCTGAAAGTTTTATGTAATTAAGCGCTCGTTACATATTATATGGAACACTATTAAATATAAATTATGATTCTCGTTCAAAAATTAATTTTGCATAAGAGTGCCCACTCATGGACAAGTGAGCACTCGAATTTATCGCAATCACTTCACTTTAACCGTGGCAGGCATTTGATATTTACCGCTCTGAATATCAGCATCTGGCCCATACAAACGCAGGACGTTGTAGAACGGCTTGTTCGGGATAGGAAGGAAATTACTATCGTTTTCTCTACCTTTCGTATCAGAACTCATGTAAATCGTGTAATAACCATCGGCATCAGGTTTTAGCGTACGGTCACCACGACTATGGCGATTCATGGCATTTTTTTCCATCAAGCGCATATCGTTGGCATACGTCGTCACAGACCAAAATTCACTGGTGTTAGGGGCTTTAAAACGCATCACATAATCATGCTTAGAGCCATCGAGGATATCTCCGTCAGAATCCACAACCGCTTGGCGGTAGCTCGCTTCGACAGGTGGTAATCCCCACTGACCAATCAATGTGCCTTCGGCAAACTCATCGCGAGCACCTGTGCCTAAGCTTTCTCGCGTACCCAATAGTTTGCGTGAATCGACAATTTTGGGCGCTAATTGAAGCAAATGCTCCATTCCTGCTTTTTCACCTATTTTAGCGAGTTCAAGCTGCTTCCCAGTGAAATCATATTTACAGGCTTCAATACCAATGGATTTGTATTGCTCGACCCACATTTTATCAGCGTCAGCCATGCTGCCGTCGCACAGCATAAAATTAACGCGTTCAAGCCATGAGGTGTTGTTCACATCCGGATATTTACGCTCAACCGGCTTCGGCCCATTTTCTCCTAGGTATTCAGATAAAGTGCGCAGCGTCCATTGATCCATGTAGTTCAATGCCACTTTTTCGTCTTCTTTACCTACCGCCATGATACGCCCCATGAGCTTAACTAAGCTACTCTCGACACGAATCACTTTATCAACCGAAGCCGGAACTTCACCTTGCCAAGATTGGGATGCAAACATGTAACGCCCACCTTTGGTACCTTGAGTACGTGAGCCAATCATTGCATTGGTGTAATGCCCCATATCCATGGTGTGCAGAATCCAGTATCGTCCTTCATCCATATCAGGAACACTGACGATGACTGGCTCGGCCGCCACATCAAGCCAGCCCATGACATGTAAAGTGTCGTTGTTGATCGTTACGTGATCACTATAAGTATCGTCAGCAATGTGGCGGATATTCTGAAAACGGTTTAGTGGGTAGTCTTTTTCAACCACAGTACGGTAGAAAAACTTGTAGGCTTCGTCGATTGAATAGCCATAAATGTAGGCATTCTTGGCCAATTCAGCATCCGATTGACTCGCTGCCATCGCGCCGTTGCCAGCAAACATGCCTACACCAAATAAACCAATTCCTAGTTCAGCGGTGAACGTTTTTGTTCTCGTTGTCATTTTCATCTTAAAACCTACCTAGTGATTCTGTTGTTGGCACTAGAATAGGGCTTCTTTACTTATACTTTAAATGACCATTAGGTATTTAGATAATATCAAATGTGATATGGTGATTTGGCATATTAATACTGAGATAACTCTGTGGCGAATTTTGATTACAACTTATTAAAAGTCCTAACCGCTTTGCTCGAAACTCAAAGTACTACGCTTACCGCAGAGCGACTTTCCACCAGCCAACCAGCGGTAAGTCGTTCTTTAAGAAAGCTAAGAGAACTGCTCGGTGACGATTTATTAGTAAGAAGTGGCGGACAAATGGCGCTAACGCCTAAAGCTGAGTCACTCAAAAACCCATTGAACGACCTCATTCATGCCATTGAACAACTGGTTGAACAGTCCACAGAATTTGATCCCCAAACGCTACAGATCGATTTACGCATCGCAATGAACAGCTCCATTGGTCAATGGTTTGCAGCCGCTCTCAGCCAAGCTTTGGCAGAGAAAGCGCCCTTAGTAAATCTCACCATTGAAGACTGGACAGAAAATACACCCAATAAGATTGAAAATGGTGAAATTCTGTTTGGAATAAACTATTTCCCCATGGATTTACCGAAACACTTTGTGCAAAAAAAAGGCGGTAGGGATCATTTCGGAATTGCCTGTCGGGCTGACCATCCACACGCAGGTCAGTTATTAACGCTGAGTGATGTCCAAAAATATCCGTTTGCCGTACACATCATCAAAGATTGGAACGAAAAAGAGCAGCATATTTCAAAGCTTCTCAGACCTTTTGATATCCAACCTAGAATTCAATTACGAACAACTCACATTAATGTCATTCTCGATGCAATTAAACAAAGAGACTTACTGTTCCCATGCTCGCAATATTTAATTCGGCAATTAGATGCAAGCTATACAAGCCTAGAAGCGGATGAAGCCTTCCCTAAATTGGAGGGATACTTCTGCTACATCTATGGGGTGAAATGGCGCAATACCTCGCTGATACAGTGGCTTGAAAGTACAATTTGTGAATTGATGCAGTCATTCGGTATTCACTCAAATTAAAACGTGAAACTGAGTTTTCAACGTATTTAATCTCATCGGTAATCCCCCCCACTGAAGCAGTGCTTTACTCGACCAATAAGCATTAAGCAGCTTGCATAAGAGAAATCGATGTTTTTATAAGACGCCAATCGCAGCTCAATTCGTGTCTGCCATGATCTTAGCTGCGCATGCGCTCTATGTTCTGTAAAGTACCTTAACAACGTGCCAACCAAATTTGGTTTTGACCAGTTGAGGCGTTAACACTTCACCTTGGAAGCAGGCTTTATCAAAGGCTGGAACCATTTGGCCTTGGCGAAATTCACCCAAGTCACCGCCTTTTTTACCAGACGGACAAGTCGAGTATTTTTTGGCTAAAACGTGAAACTTCGCCCCTTTCTTTAGCTGAGCCAGAATATCGTCTGCTTGTTCTTTGTGTTTGACCAGAATGTGCAAAGCTGCCGCGGTACGAGCCATGTTTCCCCCTTGTTTTATCGAGCCGCGTAGTGTACTCGATCAGCAATAAATGTAAACGCATGCCTAAGATCAAAGTGGATCTATCGAATATTGGTTAAATTCAGGCCATTCCGTTGCTGATACGGTATTTTAGGTTAGTATAAGTATTAGTCCGACCAGATAAAGAATGAACTATGGCTAAAGTCGTCAGTAAAGCGAATCAATCACAAGGAATGTTGATGTTCACACTCAGTGCCCAGCAGCAGCTTTTCGCTATCGGCACACTTAAAGTCAGGGAAATTGTCACCTATCAGCCAATGACACAGATCCCCTATTCACATCACCATGTGATAGGAACTGTCACAATACGTAATTTAACCGTGCCCGTGATTGACATGGCAGCGGCGATTGGTTTCCGTCCGATTCAGCCTAGCGAGTATCAGAAATGCTATCTGATCGTCACCGATTGTTTGCGTACTGTAGTGGCTTTCATTGTCAGAAGTATCGAAAAGATCATTGAATGTGATTGGAAGCATATTGAGTCTTCTCCCTCGACCGCAGGACATGATGTCTTCGTTACAGGGATCACTCGTTATCAAGACAAAATTGTACAACTGCTCGATGTGGAATTGCTGCTTTCGAAGATTTATCCGCAGTACGAATCGTCAAAAGTACCTATGCTGACCGATATTGAGCGCGAACGCTTAAAACCATTACAGATTTTGTTAGTGGATGACTCTTCGATCGCTCGTAAGCAGCTTTCGGATGCTCTAGACAGCATTAATATTCCCTATCACATCTGTATAAATGGTAATGATGCTCTTGTCTTGATGCGAGAAATGGCTCGTAAACAGCAAGCCATCGATATTCTTGTCAGTGATATTGAAATGCCAGGGCTAGATGGATATGAACTCGCTTTTGAAGTACAAAATGACCCGCAGTTAAACCATGCTTACTGCATTTTGCATACCTCACTGTCGAGTGAAATCTGTGTTGATCGCGCACATCAAGTTGGTGCACACGAAGCGTTAGAAAAGTTCAACGCAACAGAGCTAGTTGAAGCCATGCTACGTGGCGCTAAAATGCTTGAAGGTCAACGTTTGCAGCACCACTAAAAGTAATTCTAGAGAGATAATCGGCAGCCTTAGCGCTGCCGATTGTCGTTGAATAGCTCAGGAATAAGCCATAGCTGTTCATAATGACTTAACCACTGCTGTAACTGATTGGTTAGGGTATCTTGCTCTTCTTCGGAAAAATGCCTCAGTACACGCTCATGTAAAGCAACAAATTCTGGTAATAGTGACTCTGTGCGATTTAGCCCTTTATCGGTTAATGTGACTTCAACACTACGCCGGTCATATTTGCTCATACTCCGAGTTACCAATCCTTTTGTCTCCAATTTGCTCAAGCGATGAGTCATCGCACCAGAACTGAGCAGCGTAATAATCTGCAAATCGGTGGGTGTTAAGCAATAAGGTGAACCTGCTCGGCGCAATACCATAAGTACCTCAAACTCACCTTGAGTTAACCCTATCTGCTGGTAAAACTCTGCCATTGCCAGTTCTATGCGTTTAGTGATGCGCAGTAAGCGATCAATGATCGACATTGGCAACGTATTTAACTCTGGCTTTTGGCTGCCCCATTCCCTCACCATTCTTTCTACTGAGTCCATATCAATGCTCCCTTTCAATACTCAGCACACAGGCCCAATATTCACTTAACTTTATGATAGTCAAGCAATTACCTATTTGGATTATCAAAGTCGATATTTCTTGAGGCATACCTATTTTTCTTACCTATGGAAACAAACAATTTTGCAGCGTTTCCATTCCAAATCCGCTAATCTTAAGGTTATGAAAATATCTAGTGTATTTGAATGAAGTGATGACAACTGAAGATTTCAAGAAATCCACGGCTAACTTAAAAAAAGCCGTTCCATTGATGATGAAACATCATGTAGCCGCCACACCAGTGAATTATGCACTCTGGTATACCTACGTTGATCACGCAATTCCGCAACTCAATGCGGAAATGGATGCGGTACTAGAAAATTTTGGCCTTTGTCCCCCAGCCTCTGGGGAGCATTTATATCAGCAGTTCATTGCTAGCAAAGCAGAAACGAATATCAACCAATTACGTGCGAATGTTGAAGTGCTATTGGGTGAAATCGGCAGCTCTATGAGTGATACCCTAAGTGATACAAGCTCCTTTGCTAATGTGATTGATAAAAGTTTTAAAGATTTAGAGCGAGTCGAACAGGACAACCTCTCGATTGAAGAGGTGATGACAGTGATCCGCCGTTTGGTCAATGACTCGAAAGACATTCGCCACTCGACCAACTTTCTCAATAATCAATTGAACGCTGCGACGCTTGAGATATCTCGCCTAAAAGAGCAACTGGCCAAGGTACAGAAAGATGCGCTGTTTGACAGCCTTTCAGGCCTCTATAACCGCCGTGCATTTGATGGCGATATGTTTACGTTGAGTCATGCTGGCCACCCCGTTAGCTTGATTATGCTCGATATTGATCATTTTAAAGCTCTTAATGATACTTACGGCCACCTGTTTGGTGACCAAATCATCCGCGCTATTGCTAAACGCCTACAAAGCCTATGTCGTGATGGTGTGACGGCCTACCGCTACGGAGGAGAAGAATTCGCTATCATTGCCCCGAATAAATCACTCCGTATCGCTAGACAGTTTGCCGAGTCCGTCCGACGCTCAATTGAAAAACTCAATGTAAAAGACAGGCGCAGTGGGCAATCAGTGGGTAGCATTACCGCATCATTTGGTGTGGTAGAAAATATCCAAGGTGAATCCTTAGAAGCCATGATTGGTCGTGCTGATGGATTATTGTATGAGGCGAAAAATCTCGGACGTAATCGTGTAATGCCGATTTAATGCTGAACAACTGCAGCACATGTCATCGGCATAAACTAAAACACGGTTTCTCACAGGTACGTATCAATCGCAAAAAGCCAAAAACACCACAGGTATTTTTGGCTTTTTTGTATTTGGATGATGAGTTAATGTGAGAAGCAATTACCCAAAAAATATTCTTCTCCATTACGTGAGGTATATTCTTTCTCTTCCGTCAAGGCTTGTGGGCGACCTTGCCCATCCCCTTTAATTAGGCTTACCCAATGACGAATCGTAGTACAAGGCTGCATTTGCTCATTGGTATGGTTCAATACGGTGCAGGTTTCTAGTTGAATATCGGCAATTTCGCGCAATTCAATACACCCCGTACCGCGCTGACAACCTAGCGTCATTTCAACATGGCTACCTTGCCCATCTCGAAATAAAAGATGGCTTGGGTTCTCTTTGCTGCCATTAAACGCCACAAATTGTTTAGGGTATTTCAACCCACTGTGACGTCCATCTTGGAAGTAAGCCAACAGATGGTTGTAATCAATCACGTAAGCCGTAACGTCTTGATGAGTGCCATTTTCCAAAGGGAAAAGACGATCCAATAGTTGCTTGGCTTTCGTTTGCTTTTCACGTTGCTGATTGGCCGCGACTGTTTCAACGGCGAAGACAGCTTCTGCGATAAAGGGTTTATTTTGGTGTTGGATTTCTGTTTTATCAAACGTCAGCATGTTCATCGTCGTTCCCTCGTCCAGATCAAATGATTGTACTCCACAAAGACACTGGCGTTTTTTCACCGGATTTGTGACTTCGCTTACTTGGTAGACTAGCGGATTATTGACTACAATTTCACAACAAAAATTTTACAATGTGAATTTTACAAAATGAGTGTGTCTAAAAGCTTAGTTCGCCAATCCCATTTTTTGGGAACAAAAGTCAGAAACCTTAGGAAAAGAAACCACTTAACGATGGAGGATCTTTCAGCTCGCTGCATTCGTGTAAGCCCAGAATATGCGCCCTCTGTTTCTTATCTTTCTATGATTGAACGTGGTAAACGCGTACCGAGTGTAGAGATGTTAGAGGTGATCGCTGAAGTTTTTCAGAAAGATCCTATTTGGTTTTTGGATGATGAACCTGAGCAGGTGGATATCACGCCAGAAAAAGGTAACCGAGGCGGCATCAGCGGTATGGCTCTCGAACCGAGCTTCCTCTTTTCTAACGATATTCTACAGATCGCGATTCCTGAGATGCTCTCGCAAACAGGGATCACTGGTCGTCAGTTTGCTCATCTTTTGATCCGAGCCCACCAAGAAAGCTTACAAAACCACTTCCCAGATCTCGAGCGTGCCGCAGAAGAAGTTGGGTTGAAACGTCTCAACTTGTCGGTCACCGATTTAATGGATATTGCAAAGAGCCTTGGGTTGGACATTCGCTGGGTAAAACGCACCCCACATGATGTCACCGATGAACTCGGCATGAGTGCCAAACAGTTAGTGACCTCTTTTTTTGAACCACCAGGTCGTATTTATCTCAACGAAATTTTGCGCGACTACCCCACTCGGCTGAAATACGATCTTGCGGTCTACATTGGCCACAATGTGCTGCACAACAAAGACGGCCTGAAGAGCGTGTTATCTATTGGTCACACTCAAGGCTGGGATGAAATGGTGGATACTTCGCCTTCTTCTGAATTGAACTCACAAGACATTCTGCAAGCGTGGCGAGACTTTGAATCGAGCTTTTTTGCTGGCGCGTTACTGTGCCCGAAAGTCCCGTTTCGACAATTATTGGATCGCAATGGGTATGAGATCAGTGTGCATCAAAAAGCCGGTGTTTCACCTTCCGTTGCGATGCGCCGTATGACCGTGGTTTCACCCTATCCGCACTGGCACTATTTTGATGCTTATGGCGAAGGGAAACTTAAAGCTGTCTATCGTGGTAACGGTATTCCACTTCCTTGGGGAAATATGCGTAAAGTGAATGACCCTTGCCAGCATTGGGCTGTTTTTCGGCGTCTTTCACAACCTCAAAATGGTAGCTCGGCACAGATATCCATTTTAACCGTGGGCGACGAGCCTCGCATTTACTGCTGCGAATCACTCAACGTTGTTGATCCTGCTGGCAACAACCGTGTCTTGTGTGCGGGCATCGACCTTAATCCTGCGATTAATGCTCAAGGGGGGGATGCCCTCGCTATTGCTCAAGAGCTTAAAATGAGTTGTGTGCAGAGAGGAGGAACCACTGCAATTCCGGCTCCCATCAAACGCGATTTACGCACAATAGCCAAAATCCTCAATATCAACTGGGTTGAACGGGGTATCGAGAATGAAGCGAGATTGATTTGCTCACGTGGCGCAGCTTGCCCACGAAAGCCAAGATGCTATGGAGAATGTGGCGAATAAAAAAAAGGCCAACCACAAGAAGTGTGATTGGCCGTCTATAAGTGTGAACAATGGTGTTCACTAACAACGTCAGTTGGCTAGGTGACCCTCGGCTTAGAAGGGTCAATATAAGTAATGCAGATTGCGTGCCAACTTTTAGAATGGTTTTTTTACATCAAAACGTATAAATAACGAACAGTTTCATTGCAGCAGGACTCATAACCAACTGACGAAATGCAATGGGCATTGCAAAATGCGATCTGTGTTTTGCATTTTGCAATTTAAAATTGATAAAGGGGATTCTGTCTGCGTTTTGCCGCATACATACGTTCATCAGCTTGTTTGAACATTTCATCAGGATCATAAAATGCCTTGTCATACATAACGTAACCGATACTGACATGGATATGAATTAATGAATCTTCATAAACCACTGGGGTTTCAGAGATCGATTTTGAAATCGTTTCACTGATTTTATGAACATCCTGCTCTCGATGGACGCGAGGAATTAATATCAGAAACTCATCACCACCAATTCGAGCCACGAGATCAGACACCCGTAAACTCGATTTAATCCGTTCAGCACACGCCACTAGCACTTTATCTCCAGCCACATGTCCATAAGAATCATTGATGGCTTTAAATCGATCAATGTCGATATTGAGTAATGCGAAATTACCCTCACGCCCTGTGCGTTTAGCATTTTCAAAGTAGTTTTCAATGGTGTAAATGAAATAACGGCGGTTTGGTAAGTGTGTTAAGGGGTCGTGTAAAGAACGCTCCTCTGCCAATTTGTAGAGCCTAACGATAATCCCAAATCCAGCAATCAGTAACAATAAAACCGAATATCCGAGCAGTCGTACTAAATTTCTTGTGTACCACGGTAAAAGATTCAGAAAATTCTTTTGTTCAGCAATCGCTATCTGCCAGTGCCCATAAGGAAAGTAGACCATTTCTTTGGCAAAGGCCCGATCAAAAATTTGAGGATCCCCAAAAAATACATCTCCCTCGCTGCCCTGGCTATCTTGCCCACGTATGGCGACTTGGACCTGATCACTAACCCCACTAAGATGCGTTCTGGAAAGCAATGAATCTAAATCCATCACCACACTCAATACCCCCCAATAATGGGTATTATTCGGAGGATCGGAAAAAATGGGTTCCCGAATCACTAGCGCACGACCACCTTGCACAAGATCCACAGGGCCAGAAACAAATGTTTGTTTGGCTTCACGTGCTTTTTTTATGGATTTCCACTGTTGCGGAACGGTACGGTAGTCTAATCCTACCAAGGCATTGGTTTGTGGGCGTGGATAGCTAAACACCACGACATCATTTGGAGCGATAGCGAGCGAGCGCAAATGCGCGCTATTTCTAACCACCGCCGCAGAGAGCTCTTCCCATCGGAAAAGGTTGAGCTCTGGATCTAGCGTCAGCAAAGTGGTTAGGCTTTTTACAGCATAAATATCCGCTAACACTTCCGCTTCAAGTTGAAATCGGACAGCCGATAACTCTTCTTTAGTGTGTTGACGAAGGTCATTTTGCAAAACTCGGGTCTGACTAACATGAAGCGCTTCAACCACGCCAACACCAATAAAGAGTAGCGTTAGAAAAAAAACAGAGATATACCAATTTTTGTGAGAGGCTAACCCCATCCTCAACCCTCTGCGTGATTATTGACTATTGTGTATTGGTCACTGAATGAATCATGTGATTCATTCGAAAACGAACCCTATTTTGCTGTTGTGGCCCGCAAAGCGGAGTTATCAAGTAAAAAGAGGGAGCGAGTGAATAAAAGGTGTGAATTTTTCACTAGAGTAACTCAAATGTACAATAAATAAACCATTTGATTATAAGTTTGTAAATATAACCCATGATTAAAACAGTTATTTTGAACAACCATTCGCAGAAAGGGGAAGTCGCTCTAGTTGACGGTCTACTTTATTGGTTTCCACAATTTCTTTCTCATCACCAAGCGAATCACTCTTTCGAACAATTGCAAGCAGAGTTGAATTGGCAGCAAAAAAGCATTCGCCTATTTGGCAAAAGTGTCCTACAGCCAAGGCTGACCGCTTGGTATGGCGAGTTAGGCTACCGATACTCTGGGCTGCAACTCTCTCCCGAACCATTCCCTCCACTACTAGCAAAATTAAGGACGGAATGTGAACAGGTTGCGCAAACCACATTCAATTCCGTATTAGCGAATCTTTATCGTGATGGCCAAGACTCTATGGGTTGGCATCAAGATAACGAACCGGAGTTAGGCCATCATCCTATTATTGCCTCACTCTCTCTTGGTGAAAGTCGTCGCTTTATCCTACGCCACTACAACGACCACGATAGGAAAGTGGTATGTGAATTAGGCCATGGTGATCTGCTGATCATGGCTGGTACGACACAGCAGCATTGGCAACATGCTATTCCCAAAACACGTCAAACCAAACAGGCGCGAATTAATCTCACATTTCGGCAGATTTTATTTTAAATCGATAATTCTGCTATATCGAATTGTCACATAAGGTCAGACTCAACAGACAATTTTGACAAATCATTAACAAGACACTCACACCGATACTTCATCGTTCCATTAAAGTTTCTGGTTTAAAAGCGAACAATTCGATTAACTGGATAGCATGATAATGAACAAGAAAAATATCGTGATTGGCGCGAGTCTTATCACAGCGTTGATACTCACACTCCATAGCTATGCGCAAACAGGAGGAGTGAATAGCCCGGCACAATCTGAAAGCAGCGCCACCAACATAAGCGCACAACACAAACAAATTCGCGATAAAGCGCTAAAAGCAGTTGCTCGACCAACGTTTCGCAACACCGCAGACCAAATTCGAAAAACTTACGAAACGCAACTGTATACTTTGCCAAGCTATAAAGAAGGTCACTATGCACTGCGTATGTACCGCCAAACTTTGGATGATAAATACGCCGCTGCGATTGGTAGTGATTTATCCAGAATTGCTAGCCAACTTAATTATTTTGCGGCTGAAGTGCATACTCCGGAGCAAATTAAACGTTACTCACTAAAACGCCTGAAAAGTTATCAGCAAAGCCAAGATGAACGTACTCAGCGCCGCTTATCCGCCACCCAAACGATGCCTGAATATCTCTATTTAGGGAGTGCGCTTTTAGGTTCAATGGCACGAGCTAACGAGTATGGACTGAAACATAAAGAGGATGAAAAGCTGCGTCTCATTCTACGGCGTTATGACTTTACGCGCTACATGACCGATAGCGCGATGATTGAAGCGTGGGCGGCACAACTGGCTAATCAGGCCTATTGGCTGCGTCAACTCGGTGAACAAGATGTTATCGACCCTTTTATCCAAGCCTTCCAACGTACTTACCCTGACCAACAAGATGCACAGCTCAACGATCAACAATATGGTAATAAACTGTACGGTATGACTCACATTATCTTTGCTGACTCAGAATATTATCAACATCTTGTCAGCGAACCACAGCACCAGTGGATCTACGACTATTTCCGCACCAACATAGACACCATTTTACAACGCGCTAAACCAGACATTGTTGCTGAAGTGGGAATTTCATTCCTACTTGCTGGGCTTGAAAATGATCCTGTGGTACTCAAATCTCGTCAATTTATTCAAACCCAAGTAGATACGCAACACGGAATGATCCCCTCCACCACTGGCGATTTCGACCTATCTCTCGGCGAGCATCGCAACGTATTAGCCATCATGCTATTGGATTGGAATTCAACCAATTCTGCTCCCAAAATCAGCACCCATCCGAATGTGTTTGTCAGTCTGCCTTATGGATTAATCAAAAAAGAAAGCATAGTGAACACTACCATCAATTAGACCGCTTTAAGCCTCGCTTTCCACTCAGCTAAGCGGGGCCAAAAACCATTAACCACGGTTGCCACGATAATCAAAGCCAATCCTAGTTTTTGGGAAAATTGGTATTCCACGTTAAAAAACAGCACTTGCCACAGAGCACTAAACAAAAGACTGGTAAAGATCAGAGGAGCGAGCTGGGAGCCTGATTGTGCAAGCCGATACGCTTTTGCTCGAAATACTTGCGTATTCACGACCAACATCGATGCCAATAATAATGCCCCTAGAGTCATGGCTCCCTGTTTATCCCAACTCATACCCAGTTCTGAAAACAGATCGCCTTCTAAAGGTATCACCACGACAAGCGGACTGAGCAGTACCGCCGCCACCAAGAATGTCCAACCATGAATTTCTATCGAACGCATATCACTTTTAGCTGCACGATACAGGCTGAGTTGCGATCCAGCATTAAATAAACCAGCCCCTAGCCCAGCCAACAATTCTGGGCGCCAAGCAAAACTTCCGGTATTTCCCGCCAACATGATAACACCCGCAAATATCACGCACACGCTCACGACAGTGAGCCAAGCCAACCGCCCACCCCATAGCAATTTTTCCAATAAAGGAATAAAAAGTGGCCCTGTACTAAATAACACTACACTTTCAACTAATGAGAGCGATTGCAGTGAATAGATAAAACATAGTTGGCTACCTGCTATGCAAATCGAACGGATCAGTAAAGGAAAACGCATAGAGGGTTGAGGCCAGCGAAAATAAGTCAATTTCATGACGATGAATAAAAAAAGCGCTGGAATAATAAAACGTAAGAAACCCAGATAGGCGATGGGCATGATCTGAGCAAGGTATTTACTTAATAACCCCGTGAGCGACAAACTAAAAGTCGATAACAGCATAAACAACACAGGGGATAAATGATTTGGCATACAACTCTCCTTTCACCTACCCCGATTTTAAGTCGATGACGGGATAAAAAATAACGAGTAATATTGACCGAATCTGTTAGTAAAACTTACAGGAATTAGTATGCGAAAACTGGCTCCGCTGAAATCACTCTACTCTTTCGTTGCTGTTGCAGAAACAGGCAGCATGACGCTTGCTGCAGAAGCGCTCAATGTCAGCCATTCCGCGATCAGTCAAGCGATTAAATCCTTAGAATCGCAATTAGGCCAGCCGCTTTTTCACCGTGTTGGTCGTCAAGTTGTACTTAATAGTGCGGGCAAGCGCTACTACCAAAAAGTCGCTCCGGCTTTAGAGCAAATTGTTGAAGCAACCGAGTCATTATTAAAACCCGCATACACCAACCGTGTTACCCTCAACATGATCAACTCCTTGGCACTACACTGGTGGATACCACGCGTGAGTAGTTTTCAAATCTTTGCTCCTGAAGTCGATGTTCGAATTTCAACATTAACCGGAACATTTTCTTTAGAAGAACAAGGTGTAGATGTGGCATTAATTCACGGCCAATTACTTGATTGGCAAGACTATTACTGTGAAAAACTCGCAGATGATGAATTGGTCATGGTGGCAAGTCACTCTGTCATTTCGCCAAACATCACCCCTCAACAAGCTTTAGCCGAACTTCCCGCCATCTATGCAAGTAACCCTCGCCGTCAGAATGACTGGGAGATTTGGAGCCAAGCCAACCATGTCACACCACCGACACAGCAACGTAACCTCTCATTTGCGGCATCAGCACAAGCGCTGCAAGCCACACTCAGTGGCTTGGGTTTATTTGTAACTCATCGCTTATTTGTTAAACAAGAAGTGGAAAGTGGCATCTTAAAAGAAATTGGCCTTAAAGTGACGCATCCTGACCAAGGTTATTATTTTGCTTGCCGTGCCGATAAATTGCGTTCTGAAGCCGTATTAAAATTAAGAAACTGGTTAAGTAATGAGTTTCAGTAGAAGAAATTACGACTTAAGTACGAGTAGCTTCTCGCTTAATATCGAGTCACATCATCTAAATTAATGACATACAAATTAATTGCATATAAGAAAGCTCGGAACCATCACACTATTTCGTTGTTTTTAAACTTCAAATAAAGCAATTTCATCTAAACTTTAGCTAACTTCACAAAATAGGTCGAATATGGAATGGATACCTTTGCCGGCAACCAATTAAAAGAGATGACGGAGATGCGCTTTGCCCGTAAGCAGCACATTGTCTTGATAAGCTCTGGGGTCGCTACAACGATATTTTTTGTATTGGCTTTCTATGATTATTTTCATGACCAGTTCCTGCTCAGCACTCTACTTTTTTTGAGCGGTATCGTCACACTATTGAATTTGGTGACACTGATCCGCCATCGCCAATTCCATACTCAAGCAGATTTAATTCTCTCTTTAATACTACTTACTTTCTCCGTAGCTATCGTTAGCAATAGTGACAGTGATTTCCGCCAGCTTTTATGGCTGTACCCGCTTATCTGCACATTAATCATGATCAACTCCTTTAAAATGGGAGTGGTGTACAGTGCCATGATTTGCTTGGCAATGACTGCCACTATCGTATTCCACCATTATCAAGCTGGTCCGACACATGTTGAACATAGCTACTTTTTACTTAGCTTGTTTGCGTTAACCATCATCAGTAATACAGCCTCATACTTTTTCTCACGAGCAATCAACTATATACATACCTTATACCAAGAAGGCATTGAAGAACTGGCTTACCTCGACCCACTCACAGGCCTAGCCAATCGGTGGAGCTTTGAAAGTTGGGCAAATGAAAAGCTCAAAGAACAACAGGGCGAGGATACGATCACCGCTTTGGTTTTTCTCGATATCGATAACTTCAAACGCATTAATGATAATTACGGTCACGATGTGGGAGATCAGGTGTTAAAACATTTTGCCCATCGTCTGCGGAACAATCTGCGTAATAAAGATCGTGCAACAAACAAACACGATTACTCCATTGCACGCTTTGCCGGAGATGAGTTTGTATTAATGCTCTATGGGGTAAAAAGCTTACGCGATCTTGATCATATTCTTGAGCGTATCTCAAACTTATTCATTGACCGTTATCCGGAAACCGATTTGCTGAACCATTTGACGGTAAGTATAGGTGTGGCGATTTACCCTAAAGATGCCATCACCCTTTTTGAATTAACACGTTGCGCAGACAAAGCCATGTATGCCGCAAAACATGGTGGTAAAAACCAATATCGATACTACCAAGATGCCGCTTATCCACCACCAATTAAAACAGCATTTGATATTGAAACCGATGAAGCACCTAACGTGACCTTATTAAAAAAAGCTCACTAGTTTTCACGTTTAACCAAGCATATACATGATCCACAAACACACGATGCCAAACACCGACATCCAAATCGCGTAGCGAACCGTATTGGGGCTATCCGGCTTAGGTTTTACCACAGGTTTTAGTGCTGCGCGTTTGGCAAACCCTACAAAACTCGTGTCCATTTCCTGTATTTCTTCTCGCTTGTGTTGTGCCCTATTCGCCGCTTGCGTAAAGCGGCGTAGCTGTTCCTTCGTCAGATCTTGACTAGGATCGTAGTTGGAATATCGATCAGTATGCTTAGGTAGAATAGCCATCCAATCCCTCCCATTCGTGCACAATTTCTTGCTATTGAGTTTAGCGGCTTATCACAAGTTCACTTGCACACCACTACCCAATTATTCAAATTTCTCGAATATGAGCCTCAGTTTCGCCAGCTGCTCATTTCTTCATGGCCTCACTACAATTCCTCTATCAAAGCACAACCTTTCGTGGAGAAGCTATATGAGTCAAGATCGCCAAATTCGCCAACTCGTTCCCGTACAACCCACATCAGACGGCGATGGAGTAAAAATTCAGCGCATTGCGGGATTTCAACGCTCGGATTTTTCCCCTTTCCTGATGCTAGATGAATTAAAAGCCGACAGCCAAGCGGACTATATTGGCGGTTTTCCGCCTCACCCACACCGTGGGATTGAAACGCTAACCTATATGCTTCAGGGACATTTCCAGCACCGTGATCACATGGGCAATGTAGGGGAACTACGCTCAGGTGGTGCGCAATGGATGGCTGCTGGACGTGGTGTGATTCACAGTGAAATGCCGATTATGCAAGAGGGGCAACTACACGGTTTTCAGATTTGGATTAACCAGCCAGCTCGCAACAAAATGTCGCCAGCCAAATATCACGATTTTCAACCGGAAAGCCTTGCGGAACATTTTCACCCAAAACAAGGCTTGATCCGAGTGATTGCGGGTTCTATTACCCTAGATACAGAAACGATCACCGGACCACTCACGAATACTGGTGTTCCTCTAACCGTTGCAGATTGGCGAGCAGAAGCCAATCAACAAATGAGCATGTACACACCAGAAACCTTTAACGCAATGGTCTATGTCTATCGAGGACAACTCACTTTGGGTAACCACGTGGTTAAAGCTGGGGAAATGGCCATGCTTTCGACTGGGGAACGTCTAACAATAAGAGCCGACCAATCGACTGGGTGTTTGCTTTTAATGGGCGAGCCCATCAATGAACCCGTGGTTCATTATGGTCCTTTTGTGATGAACAGCATGGCGGAAATTGAGCAAGCTATACGTGACTATAACTCCGGTCATTTTGAAACCTACTAGTCATTTTAAAACTTACTGGTTGTGCCTACCGATTTGAAGGCTCGATTTAACGACTCGGAAAAATTTTACATCGTCAGTTGTTGGAATAACGGTTTATTCCCGATGGTTTGCCACACCCTTTCAGGTGTGGCATTTTTTGTTCACATAAAACTAAGCAGGCAGAAACTCACACAGGTAAGCTGTCGCAACTTCAACTTGCAGATCAAAAGACGAATTTCCGGCCACTTCAAAGGCTTCACCTGAGTTAAAGGTAATCCAATCCACATCACCCACACGTTTAATCGTTAAGGCTCCTTTGACCACGGTCATTCGCTCTGGCGCACCTGTACCAAAAGTATATTGGCCGGGCGCCATCACCCCAACGGTACTCTCACCATCTTGTTGGCTAAAACCTAATGACTTTACATTACCGTCAAAGTACACATTTTCCTTAATCATTTTTTCTTCCTGTCTGTCATCACTATCTGCAGCCCATTCACTGCAACATTCAAGCGAGAGTTGTAACTCATCACGTAACTTTGCACAAGTATGAGCAAAGAGAGGGCTATACTAAAATCAGTTAGCACAACAAAAATGCCACTGATTACTTGAAAGCACATCGGTACCGCACACATCAGTGTGAGATCTTCGTCAGCAAGCAATGACTTTATTTTGGGAAAAGATCACGCTTTTACCGTATGACTTTTGCGGTTATTGGTGGCTTAGCACAAGCTAGGCCTCGGCATAAATTACGACTTTAGATGTAGAAAATGCCGCTTGATTCGAACATTGAAATTAAGTGAACAAATGTCAAAAGAGCTTGTATTCAAATCCGTATTCTGGTCATCACTTTCCATTTTAGGAACCGCCTTCGCTGTGCTGTTGTATTTAAGCTATCAGGACTACGTCAACCCTAAACACATTTTTGGTTCTTGGATTGAAATTGGTGCACCAAGCTATCAAACCGAAGTGCTACGTTTTAATGAACAAGGGGTGTTTCGTAATGATCGTTTAATTAGTACGACTTACGACTTTAACGGTGTGGAAATCACCATTCGCACGGGAGGGGGTACGTTTGTCTATGAACTTTCTGGCACTTTCAATTCCCCACAGCTCAAACGTATCGAACCGAGTACACCAACCCAGCGCTTTATTCGTGAGGGCTTTGAACATACCGTTAACGAACAAGGAAATAACGCCGCGCAGATTAGACGCTCGGCGTTATCCGAGCATTTCAACGAACAATAACGCTAATATTCACTCACTTTCGGTAACACCTCTTTATCCTCGCCCTCTTGCTCTCGCTGAGCCAACCAATACAAACCAATCATACCTAAACACAACACAAAGCAGAGTCCATACAACCACTGTGCATTGAGGTACTCGATCATCATACCTCCAGCAAGTGGGGCAAGAGCAAAACCTAGCGAATAAAGGGCTGCCGCACCAAAATAGGATCCACGCAGATGAGCAGGCGCTAAGCGGTCAATCTGTACATTCAGGGTGGGGAACGCAATCACTTCGCCCATACTCAACACAAAGCAAGCCAAATACCAGCCTAAAGGCCACGCTTCAGGGGTAAACATAAACCCAACTTGAGCAATGCCCATCAGCGCCATTCCCAGCTGTGTCCGAGTGAACAGAGGCACATTTTCCAGCAGTTTTAGGGTGGGAAATTGAAACAGAATAATGGTCATTGTGTTCACTAACACTAGGCCTGCAACCAGTTGTGCAGCATCGGCGATCTCAGATCGCACAATGACTTGCGGTAAGGAAGATTCCACCTGTCCATACACAAACATCATCAGGAAATTCGCCAACATCATTTTAACGAATACGCTGTCTTTACTGATCACTCGTAAAGTGGCGGAGAAATTAGGGAGCAGTGATCGATCCGGTTGTTGAAAACGCCCTTTGCGCTCTAAAGTCGCAAGCAACCATAAACCAAACAGGAAATAAGCCACGCCCGTAACAATAAATAAACCTTGAGGGTGAGCAAGCGCAAGAGTAATACCAATAAGTGGACCTATCGCACCACCTAAGTTGAGCAAGAAATAACGCACATTGAGCGCCAACTCGCGGTCTTTTTCATTCGGCAAATTATCACCAATCACCGCTTTTCCTGGGGCTTCAATCATCGGGCGCATCAAACCGGTCAATACAACCATGATGAAAAACTGCCAGATTTGGTCTGAAAGAGCGATTCCCACATAAGCAAAAGTCGCGATCAGGGTACCACTCACCATTACCCATTTTCGACCAAATTTGTCGGATAAATAACCGGAATACAACCCAGTCAGAGATCCCACTAAGGCCGATGTTGCTAACATAGCGCCGACTTCTGTCGCCGTTGCATGGTAATCCTGATACAGAAATACCACTAAGAAAGGCCAAGCCATAAAGAAGCTGGTGCGCGCAAATAAAGTACCGACCAACACTGTCCACACTGGGAAATTAAAACGCCTCACCCTTTCCCACTGAAATAAACTCTCACTTCTATCCATACATTCCCTTCCATCACTGACATTGCATAGACGACTTGTGTCACACTTTGTGTAATCTCTGTTCAATATAGAGAGAAAGGATGTTGAAAGATAGCGCCATTCCTCAAATGGTTAAGAACAAAAAGAAATAACGAACCAGAAAAATTAACCTTATTTTAAACAGGTAGTTATCTATTCTGAATGCAAATAAAAAAGCCGCAGAATTTTCATTATTCTGCGGCTTTAGAGTAGTATTCTTAGCGTTAATCACTTCATCCTAGCACTAACGCTAATTTCTGATTTTTTCTTATAGCTTAAAGAAGGCTAACTCTGCTTTTTGTTTCTCTGCGAGGCGAGAAAGTTCTGTACTCGCACTTGCGCTCTGGCTGATGCCCGTTACATTCTGATGCACTAGAGTTGACATGTTCGCCACGTTACGATTGATATCTTGCGTTACGTGAGACTGCTGCTCAGCCGCTGTCGCCACTTGAGCATTGCTATCGTTAATGTCTGACACCGACTCTGTGATACCCACTAATGCTTCATTGGCTTTTGCTGTCAGCTCTTTGTTTTGCGCTAACATATCCAGGCTCGATTGCATGCTGTCGTTCGCTGTATTTGACTGGCTTTGCAGTTCTTCAATAATCGTTTGAATCTCTTTGGTTGATTCTTGCGTGCGCGCGGCCAGCATACGAACTTCATCGGCTACAACCGCAAAGCCACGACCAGATTCACCTGCGCGAGCCGCTTCAATAGCCGCATTCAGCGCCAGTAGGTTAGTCTGATCCGATACACCACGAATCACTTCAATCACATTGCTGATCTGCTCAGATTGCTCTTTCAAACGCAGAACCACACGTGCTGCATCATTTAAAGCTAACGCCATTTGCTCACTGGCTTGACTGCTCTCTTTGAAAATCGCGAGGCCAGATTTTGCCAACTCATCCGCTTCACGCGCTGTTGAATCAGCTGATGAAGCGTTATCACTGACGTTATCCGCCGTGCTCGCCAGCTCGTTAACCGCAGAAGCCACTTGTTCAATTTCCATCAGTTCAAGCTGAGCATTCGATTCAGCTTGAGACATCACAGCCGCCAGCTCAGTAGAAGCAGAAGCCACTTCTTCACTGATACGAGTCAGTTGTTCTACCGTTGTGTACAGCTGTTTCACTGTGGTATTCACGTCTTGGCTCAACTTGGCAATTTCATTTTCGCCATCATCATCCGCTTTTACGGAAAGATCTCCTTGTGCCAATTTACGCATTACCGCTTGCAAGTTATTGATTGGTGCAACAATTTGTCCAGACAGTAACCAAGCAGCAACAACCGAGAGACCCAATACCGACAAAACCGTGATCATTGCGTTACGCATTACCACAGCATTACTTGCCGCACTCGCCTGCATAGATTCGGTCGCATAGTTGTTTACTTTTTTCGACAGATCGTTGATCGCGTTCACCATCTTGTTACCTGTCTCACGATAGGTACGAATAAACGCACTGGCTTCTTGTGCTGTGGCATTACCTTGATCGACACGATTAAACAGACTCACCATCTGTTGAGATTCAGTCACATAGTTGGCAATGTACTGCTCAGCAACACGAACATCCTCTCTGAACTGTGGTTCTTCTTTCATCGTCTCAAGCGCTGTTTGCGCTTCTTGTAAACCCGTTTTTAGCTCACTAATAAAGTGGCTACGACGCTCAGTATCGTAAATTGCATACACAGCACTAATGCGAAGTGGGTAGATAGTATCGTCCACTTTTGCCAGCGTGTCTTTATAACGAACCAGCGCGTGGGTGTTATCAGCAATGGCTTTTTGCTCACGAGTTAGGTTGGATTCAGTGATCCACAGAGCAATCACCAACGCAATCATAGTAAATAGAACAGGAAGTAAAACTTGAAAGCGAATAGACAAGTTTTTCAAAGAAAATGGCATGCTTAACCTCATTAAACTTAACGCACGCATCCATGCAAATGGGATTATTCCCAGCACAAAAAATCGACAAAATAGTAGACTTTAATCACAAAATTGTCCAGTTTAAATAACTCTATATTTCATAATGTTACGAATATATTTACGTCAAAAATACATCACACATGCCAAATTAATGACAAAGGCCAAATAAAAGACAATATATGAGAATTTGTGAAAAGATATGAATACAGCATTTATGCTGTATTCATATTTAAGAGTGGGATTACTTACGTAGTGCGTTAAGCTTGGCTTGAGCTAGACCAAATACAGTATCGACCGGATAGCTACCATCATCGGTCGCGATACCTGCAGGTTTGCCCGTGAAGATTTCAATCGCTTCTGTAACGTGGTCGATAGCCCAAATATGGAAATCGCCTTTTTCAACCGCTTTAACAATATCGGCGCGTAACATCAGGTTGTGCATGTTAGAACGCGGAATAATCACACCTTGCGTCTCTTTGCGACCTTTAATCGTACACACATCGAAGAAACCTTCGATCTTTTCATTTAAACCACCAATCGGCTGCGATTCACCAAACTGGTTCATTGACCCTGTAATCGCAATCTCTTGTCGATTCGGCTGTTTAGAAAACGCTGACACAATCGCACAGAACTCAGCCATGCTGGCGCTGTCTCCATCCACCCCACCGTAAGACTGTTCAAAGGTGATCGTTGTGGTTAATGGTACGCGTGCGGTACGACCAAACACAGAACTGAGGTAAGCAGACAGGATCATCACTCCTTTGGAGTGAATACTGCCGCCTAAATCGACACTGCGCTCAATATCGATGATTTCACCATCACCATAAGAAGTGGTTGCGGTGATCCGGTTTGGCATACCAAACGCATGATCACTGGTTGCCAGCACAGACAATGCATTCACTTGGCCGATGGCCATACCTTCGGTTTGGATCAAGGTCGTTCCGTTAACAAAGGTTTCCATCATGCTCTGTTGTAGGCGGTTTACTCGCAGCTCTTGGTTACGCAGTGCTTCATCCACATGGCTTTGACGAATCAAATTTGCGTTGGCTTGTTTAGCCACATAGTTGGATTCACGCAGCAAATTGGCAATGTGCGCAGAATGCAAAGAAAGCTTGGTTTGGTCACCCGTGGTGCGCGAGCTGTGTTCAATGATGCGCGCAATTGCTTTACGGTCGCAATGCAGCATATTGGCATCATGCACTATGCTGGAAATAAAACGCGCGTAATGCAGCTCTGAATCCGCATCGCGTGGCATTTCATCGGCAAAATCGGCCGTCACACGGAACAGCTCACTGAATTCGGGATCATAATGCGCGAGCAATTCATAGGTACGATAGTCACCAAACAGGATAATTTTCACATCCAATGGGATCGGTTCCGGATCGAGTGAAACCGTACCCGTCAGCGTCACCTCTTTCTCTAGTGAGGTGAAACTGAGCTGGCGTGAACGTAGCGCACGCTTCAAACCATCCCACACATAAGGTTGTTCAAGCACTTTAACCGCATCCATCAACAGCACACCGCCATTGGCTTTGTGTAAACTTCCTGGACGAATTAAAGAGAAATCGGTAAATACGGTGCCTTTATAAGTCGCCGTTTCAATATAACCAAACAGTGAGTGGTAGTTCGGGCTCTCTTCGACCACGATCGGAAATTCATCCGCGTTACGGCTAACCAGTACATTAACTTTGTAGCGACGTGGCAGTTTTTTATCCAGAGAGGCATTGGCAAGTTCACCTTGATCGCCGCCTTCATCAAGAAAGATCTCTACATTATCGACAATGTCTTTCTGCAGATCAGTCAAGTAAGCCTTGATTTCTGAATACTTGGAGTAATCCAACTTAAGCTGTTTGATGAAGTGAGCAATCACATCTAACGTGACTTCATCATTGAGCTTTTTGATTTTTTCGCTGTACGACTCTTCCCATTCCGTTAAGTGGCGCACCATATTACGCAGGATAACTTCTAGCTCATCAATCGTGTTGCTGAACTGATCCTGCTCGCGTTTGGATAGGGCATCAAACGTCTCTTCGGTGTGCATTTCTTCACCGTTGAGCGCGACAAATTGATATTCCCCTTGCGTGGTAATGGTTAAGCTCACACCACGCTCTTTGGCGGTGCGAGTAATGTTCTCCAGTTCACTTTCTTGCTTTTGTGCAAGCTGGTTTTTTAGCTTTTCTGCACGGCTGAAGTAGATTTCATTGTCGAATGCCAGTGGAATGGCCGTAACCAACTTGGTCATGAGCTTTTCGATATCCTGCCGGAATTTTTGCCCAATACCACAAGGCAGCTTCAGCACTTTAGGGACTCTCACATCCTCAAAATTCGCGACGTAACACCAGTCATACAACTCATTACCATCGTGTTGATGGCGGCTGAGATAACGCAGGATCATGGTTCGCTTGCCCAGCCCATTACGGCCGATAGCGTAAATGTTGTATCCCTTCTCTTTGATCGACATCGCAAACTCGACCGCTTTTTGCGCTCGTTCTTGCCCCACGATCTCATCGATCGGTGCTAGCTCTTTGGTTGACTTACACTCTAGCTTTTCCAGTTTCGCGACTTGGTAGAGCTGCTCAAAACTCAGATGCTGAATCGCCATGGCTCCACTCCTTCCCTTAGGTTCTTTACTTCATATGTAGCTCAAGTTTAGAGATAAATCATTGTCTTTTTAGTGATTTCTCCCCGATTAGAGATTGAGCGAATAAAATTTAACCAAAATTCCCCGCACAAAAACGGGAATGATTTGCATTTGATAATGATTTACATTTAAATGCAGTTTTCTTGATGAGGAGATGGCCGATGGATTTACAGCAATGTTGGAATGGTTTCTTACAAGCAGAGCAGCTACTCAAGCAAGGCCATTGGCCACAAGCGCATTACTTACTGGAAGATGTGTTGCACTTTATGCCGTTGCACATTCAAAACGCTGCTCATGATGAAGAGACCAAACCCTGTCAGATGGCCTGTATGCTCACTGGATTACGTGATGCTGCCATTGCGCAATCAGAAATTCTCAACAACATGGGTCAACACCAACGCACGTTTGATGTACTTAATCAAACCTACGCCTTGTTGCAATTTCTCTCGATTGAAGATGCGGCGTTGATGCAACGCCTTAATCCAACACTGTGTCAAATCAGCGAGCATCTGCTACAGCACCTTAACGCCTTTTGTTACGCGCAACGTAGCGCCGAATGGCAACTGGAATATCAACAGGTTGAGAAAGCGCATTTCTACTTTAATCAATTACGAAATTCACTTTCTCAGTCTGCCCTTTACCCCGTGATGAATTGAATAAGGAAGTACAATGTCACCTACCCCACTTTTACAAGTGCGTAACCTGAGCGTCAGTTTTCGTACCAATGATGGTCAAATCGATGCGGTTAAAAACGTGAGCTTTGAGATTCGACCAGGAGAAACACTGGCGATTGTTGGCGAATCCGGTAGTGGTAAATCAGTTTCGACCAACGCGTTAATGCAACTGCTGCCTAAAAATGCGCTGATCCACCCTGAATCGAGCATCGTTTTTGAAGGCGCAGAATTACTGAATAAAACAGAAACGCAGATGCGCCGGATCCGTGGCGATCGCATTGGCATGATCTTCCAAGAGCCGATGACCTCACTCAACCCTTATATGCGCGTGGGCATTCAAGTGGCAGAGGCTATATTGTGCCATCGCAGCGTCAGCCAAAAGCACGCCAAACAGCGGGTGTTAGAACTGTTTCAATTAGTTCACTTGCCTGAGCCAGAACAGGCTTACCAAAAATTCCCACACGAATTCTCTGGCGGTCAGCTACAACGCATCATGATTGCGATGGCACTGATCAATGAGCCTGATATTTTGATCGCCGACGAACCAACAACAGCGCTTGACGTTACCGTGCAAGCAGAAGTGCTGAAACTGATTAAAGAGATCCAAGCCAAGATGGGCATGGCGATCTTATTCATCACTCACGATTTGGGCGTCGTGAGGTTTGTTGCCGACCGCGTGCTTGTAATGTGCAAAGGCGATGTGGTGGAGCAAGGCTCAACCGAGCAACTGTTTCAGCAACCTGAGCATGACTATACCCGCATGCTGATTAACTCCATTCCGAAAGGCAGTAAAGATCCGGTTGATACCAATGCGCCCCCCTTGCTTAAAGCAGAAGACATTCGCGTGAAGTTTTTGGTGAAACCGCATTTTATCAGCCGCCGTAGCCAATATTTTGAAGCAGTAAAAGGCATTTCGCTGGAACTTAAGCAAGGCGAAACGCTAGGTATAGTCGGAGAATCGGGCAGTGGGAAATCCACCTTAGGCCGCGCCTTGATTGGTTTGCTGCCTTCAACGGGTCACATTACCTTCAAAGGGCAAGATTTTCGCGCTTTGAGCGAAAAACAGCGTTTGGCACTGAAGAAAGACATTCAGATGGTGTTCCAAGACCCCTACGGTTCCCTTTCTCCGCGCATGACCATAGGCGAAATCATCACAGAAGGGCTGCTGGTGCACCAGCCACACATCAGCAAACTTGAGCGCATGCAAAGAGCAAGGCGTGCGCTAGAAGAAGTGCGTTTAGACCCAAACTCAATTAACCGCTACCCACATGAGTTCTCCGGTGGTCAGCGCCAACGGATTGCGATTGCACGAGCCTTGATCCTCGAGCCGTCCTTTATTTTACTGGATGAACCGACATCCGCGCTGGATCGCTCCGTTCAACTCACTGTGATTGAACTGCTTAAAGAGATTCAAAAACGACGCAATATCGGCTTTTTGTTCATCAGCCATGATCTTGCGGTAGTGAAAGCCTTATCGGATCGCGTGTTAGTGATGCAAAAAGGCCAAGTCATGGAACAAGGTAGTGCGGAGTCCATCTTCCATAACCCACAGCATGACTACACTAAAAAGCTCATTGCTGCCTCATTCGACATTCTGGAAGAAAATGCAGCTTGATTCATATTAAGTTCACGAATGCCGTCTATACTTAGTTCACAGTGAATGAGGTTTACCCCGCATTCACTCATTTCACCATGGCATAGCTGCCTTTTCGGTTTGGCCGCCGACCACAAAAACTCGCTCAAGTTGAGCGAGTTTTTTATCTCTGACTTCTTCTGTCCCTATCTTCCACCCTGCTCTGCAAAATCGCTCAGAAATAGTGAGAAATAGTGAGATAACGGGTACGAATATGCTCAATCAACAAACGCACTTTGTTGGGCGGTTGGCGCGTGAATGGATAAACTGCGTAGATACCAAGTTTTTTGCCGACCTGTTCTGGAAACACGTCCACCAATTCGCCATTACGAAAATCGTGATACACCAAGCAGCGCGGTACATAAGCAATGCCGTGCCCACCAAGCGCAGCTTTACGCAGTGCGGTGGCATTATCGGTCGAAAAGGTACCGGACACTTTAACTATGTAGTTGCCTTTTGCCCCTTTAAATTCCCAATCGGTCGCCCCCGTGGTTTGATAGGCGTATTGCAAACAGTTGTGTCTGGCTAAGTCTTCTGGCTTGAGTGGCTTACCGTTGCGGGCGATGTAAGCGGGAGAGGCGCACACTACCCACTGCGAGTCCAAAATATGCCGCGCAATCAAACTCGAATCTTCCAAATAACCGGTGCGGATCACCAAGTCATAGCCGCCTTCAACAAGATCTACGAAGCGATTATCCAGCGACATATCCACCGTCAGCCCCGGATGCAGGTTACAAAACTCAGCGACCGCATCAGCTAAAATCAAGTCACCCGAGATGGTCGGCACCGACATTTTGATGTGACCGCTGACGTTTTCGCCAAATCCCACCACCGCGTCCAGCGCTTCTTGAGTGGCTTGCTTCACATTTTTAGCACCGTGCAACAGTGCCTTGCCTGCCTCAGTCAAGGTCAATTTACGCGTTGTTCGATACAATAGCTGCACGCCAAGTTCTTCTTCCAATCGCGCCAATCTTTTGCTAACCACCGAATTTGTAAGGCCATTTTGCTCTGCAACCTTACTGAAACTCCCCAATTCAATCACTTGATAAAACAAAATTAAGTCATCGGCACGCATCTGATTTTGTTATTTTTGGAAATAATGAATTTCATTATTTCCCTATATCCACAAAAAATAAAGCAGTAAATTCACGCCAACTTAACAACCCCATCACAACTATAAAAAATCAACAACCGAACTCTTACTGGTTAGCCGTACCCTACATTCTGTGCGCGTTAGCTCATCCCGATTGATGGAGAGTTCAAGGACGAGGAAGTACTCCATGAATGAAACATTGCTCGCATTGGTGGCCTTTTCACCCATAGTGGTGGCCGCTATTTTACTGGTCGGCCTCAACTGGCCAGCCAAGAAAGCCATGCCCGTGGCTTTCGCACTGACCGTTGCGATTGCCCTGATATTTTGGGATATGTCGGCTAACCGCGTGATCGCCTCCGTATTGCAAGGTTTGGGCATCACGGTCTCTGTGTTATGGATTGTGTTTGGTGCGATTTTCCTGCTCAACACGCTCAAATACACAGGTGCGATTACCACGATTCGTAACGGCTTTACCAACATTTCACCGGATCGCCGCGTGCAGGCCATCATCATCGCTTGGTGTTTTGGCTCTTTTATTGAAGGGGCTTCCGGCTTCGGAACGCCTGCGGCGATTGCTGCACCACTGCTGGTTGCGATTGGTTTCCCTGCCCTTGCTGCCGTGTTAATGGGCATGATGATCCAATCGACGCCCGTTTCATTTGGCGCCGTTGGTACGCCAATCATTGTTGGCGTCAACAAAGGTCTGGACACCCACAACATCACGGAAGCGCTGCTGGCTAACGGTTCAAACTGGGATGTGTATCTGCAGCAAATCACCACCAGTGTGGCGCTGATCCACGCCTCAGTCGGCACACTGATGCCCATTTTGATGGCGATGATGTTGACCCGTTTCTTCGGTACGAATCGTAGCTGGACGGAAGGTTTGGACATTCTACCTTTCGCGATTTTTTCAGGCCTTGCCTTTACTGTTCCTTACGCGCTGACCGGCGTGTTCCTCGGCCCTGAGTTTCCCTCACTCATGGGCGGTCTCGTTGGCCTTGCGATTGTGGTAACGGCGGCGAAAAAAGGCTTCTTGGTACCCAAAACCCAATGGGATTTTCGTCCTGAAAACGAATGGCCTGCGGAATGGTTAGGCTCACTGAAAATGGATCTGGATGACGTCAAAGCCAAGCCTATGAGTCTTGCTCTCGCATGGGCACCTTATGTGCTGCTCGCGGTGATTCTCGTCGCTAGCCGTGTGAGTGCGGATGTCAAAGCGTTGCTACTGGGTATCAAGGTTTCCTTTAGCCATATTTTAGGTGAAACCGGCATCAGCACTGCCATTGAGCCGCTTTATCTACCTGGTGGCATTCTGGTGTTTGTGGCCTTGATTGCGGTTCTCACTCAAGCTCGCAGCTTAGCGCCTATGGGCAAAGCGTTTGGTGAATCGACCAAAACCTTGATTGGCGCAGGCTTTGTACTGGTGTTTACCATCCCGATGGTGCGGATTTTCATTAACTCTGGAGTTAACGGCGCAGATTTAGCCAGTATGCCAGTGACTACTGCCAACTTTGCTGCAGGCTTGGTGGGTGAAGCTTTCCCAATGCTAAGTGCGACCGTCGGTGCACTGGGGGCTTTCATTGCCGGCTCTAACACAGTCTCCAACATGATGTTCAGCCAATTCCAATTTGAAGTGGCACAAACGCTGACCATCTCTAGCGTGGTAATCATCGCTCTGCAAGCTGTTGGTGCAGCCGCCGGTAACATGATTGCCATCCACAACGTGGTCGCGGCATCCGCGACGGTTGGCCTGCTCGGTCGTGAAGGTGCGACACTGCGCAAAACCGTATTGCCAACCCTCTACTATCTTGTTTTGACCGGCATCATCGGCATGACCGTGATTTACGGCTTCAACATGACCGATGCTTTAATGAACCGCTAAAACTTTAATCAGTACCGAGAGCGAGCGTCTCGCTCTCATTGCTCAAACTCACCTTGCACCTCGTGTATGGGCTTGAGCAAAAAAGAAACATTCACAGAATAGGCCCAGAATAGGATTGCATTATGATCATTTCCGCTTCGACCGATTACCGCGCGGCAGCCAAAGCCAAACTCCCGCCCTTTTTGTTCCACTACATCGATGGCGGATCGTATGGAGAACACACGCTCAGACGCAATACCGATGATCTGGCCGACATTGCCCTGCGCCAACGTGTACTGAGTGATATGTCTGAGCTGAGTTTAGAAACCGAGCTGTTTGGCGAAAAAATGGCACTGCCGATCGCCCTTTCTCCTGTGGGTTTAACCGGTATGTACGCCCGCCGTGGCGAAGTGCAAGCCGCGCAAGCGGCGGAAGCGAAAGGCATTCCTTTTACTCTTTCCACGGTTTCGGTCTGTCCCATTGAAGAAGTGGCGCCTTCGATTCATCGTCCAATCTGGTTCCAGCTTTACGTTTTAAAAGATCGCGGCTTTATGAAAAACGTGTTGGAACGTGCCAAAGCCGCAGGCGTGAAAAACCTCGTGTTCACCGTGGATATGCCTGTACCGGGTGCACGTTATCGCGATATGCATTCCGGCATGAGTGGCCCTAACGCGGCAATGCGCCGCGTATTGCAAGCCATGACACACCCAAGCTGGGCTTGGAATGTGGGTTTGCTTGGTAAGCCGCATGATTTGGGTAACATCTCCAAATATCGTGGCTCACCGACCAAATTGGAAGACTACATCGGCTGGCTGGGCGCGAACTTTGACCCTTCCATTTCATGGAAAGACTTAGAGTGGATCCGTGATTTCTGGGACGGCCCAATGATCATCAAAGGCATTTTAGATACGGAAGATGCAAAAGACGCGGTGCGTTTCGGCGCAGACGGCATTGTGGTGTCTAACCACGGTGGTCGCCAGTTAGATGGGGTGCTTTCTACCGTGCAAGCGCTACCCGCGATTGCCGATGCGGTGAAAGGCGACCTGAAAATTCTGGTCGATTCAGGTATCCGCACGGGTCTAGACGTGGTACGCATGCTGGCACTCGGCGCAGATTGCACCATGCTCGGCCGCTCATTTATCTACGCTCTGGCAGCACAAGGGCGCGCTGGGGTAGAAAACCTGCTCGACCTGTATGAAAAAGAGATGCGGGTTGCCATGACCTTGACTGGCGCAAAGAGCATTGCCGAACTGTCACGCGATTCATTAGTCAAAAGATAATAAAAGTATCCCCTAACCTTAAAAGACTTGAAGTTGCAGCCCTCCCCTGCAACTTCAGGTAAAAAGTGAATTGAGGGAACACACGAGGAAGCACAATATGACCCCACCGATCGCCGATCGTCTCTATCAGCAGCTCGAACAGATTTTAGCGAGCCGAATTGATCCGCAGCGCATTATTACTCAAGAAGCAAAACGGCTCGCCTACGGTACCGATGCCAGCTTTTATCGGTTGATCCCAAAAATCGTGTTACGCCTCAAATCACTCGATGAAGTGATTTTTGCTATTCAGAGTTGCGGCCAACTGGGTATCCATTTTACCTTTCGCGCGGCAGGCACCAGCTTATCGGGTCAAGCCGTTTCCGACTCGGTACTCATCACCTTAACCGACGATTGGCGCGGACATGAAGTGCAAAACCAAGGCTTGAAAATTCGCCTGCAACCGGGCGTGATTGGCGCCGATGCCAACAAGTACCTTGCCCCGTTTCAGCGCAAAATCGGCCCCGATCCCGCCTCCATCAACACCTGTAAAATCGGTGGCATTGCCGCCAATAACGCCAGCGGCATGTGCTGCGGTACGGCGCAAAACTCGTATCGCACCGTTGATGGCATGCAAATTGTGTTTGCCGATGGTTATGTGCTCGATACGCGCGACCCCGACAGCGTGGCACGTTTTAAACAAGAGCGTGCCGACTTAGTGGAAGGCATTCACGCGCTGTGCCAAGAAACCCTTGCCAATTCTGAACTCACCGAACGCATTCGCCACAAATACCGTCTGAAAAACACCACAGGTTATGCGCTGAACGCCTTGGTTGATTTCTCTGATCCAATCGAAGTGCTGACCCATTTGATGATTGGCTCAGAAGGCACACTCGGCTTTATCGCCGACATCACCTATCACACCGTGATTGAACACGCACACAAAGCCTCTGCGCTACTGGTGTTTGCCGATATTGAACAAGCCAGCCAAGCCGTCACCACGCTTTCCAAAACGCCAGTGGCAGCGGTAGAAATGATGGATGGACGCGCGCTACGCTCAGTTGCCGACAAAAAAGGCATGCCAGAGTTTATCGCCAAGCTCGATTTAGAAGCCGCTGCGCTGCTGGTTGAATCCCACGCCAGTGACGCGCAAACCTTACACGCTCAGTGTGAGCAAGTGATGAGCGCGCTGCAAAGCTACCACATTATTGAATCGGTTCCGTTTACTTCTGAGAGCAAAACTGTGGCGACCTTATGGGGTATTCGTAAAGGCATGTTCCCTGCGGTGGGGGCTGTACGCGAAGTGGGCACTACGGTCATCATTGAAGATGTGGCCTTTCCGGTAGAAAACCTCGCAGCGGGCGTGCGCGATCTGCAAGCTCTGTTTGACAAATACCACTACAGCGAAGCGATCATCTTTGGCCACGCCCTTGAAGGCAACCTGCACTTTGTGTTCACTCAAGGCTTTGATAAGCAAAGTGAAATCGAACGTTACGGCGCGTTTATGGACGATGTGGCCGAACTGGTCGCCGTGAAATACCAAGGCTCACTGAAAGCGGAACACGGCACAGGGCGCAACATGGCCCCTTACGTTGAGCTGGAATGGGGTAAAGAAGGCTACGCCTTGATGCAGAAAATCAAAGCACTCTTTGACCCCAAACGCTTACTCAACCCCGGCGTCATCATCAACGAAGATAAGCATTCGCACATCAGCAACCTTAAACCCATGCCTGCGGCCGATAACTTGGTGGATCGCTGTATCGAATGTGGTTTCTGTGAGCCGGTCTGCCCATCACGCACCCTCACTTTGTCACCACGCCAACGCATTGTGTTGTACCGCGAATTGCAACGCCGCCGCGCAGCGGGTGAAAGCGTGGCTTCTAGCGAGCTAGAGCAAGTGTTTGAATACCAAGGGTTAGACACCTGCGCCGCGACTGGACTATGCGCAGAACGCTGCCCAGTAGGGATCAATACCGGCGATTTGGTCAAAAAACTGCGCACCGCCAAATACCAAAAATTTACCCCGATTGCGCGTTGGACAGCAGAGCACTTTAGCGCGACCACCACGCTCGCTCGCGGCGGCTTAAAAGCCAACCAACTGGCAACCAAAGTGCTCGGAGAAAAATCGGTGGGTTCCATGGTTAATGGTCTGCGCCGGATCAGCAAAGGCAAAACCCCTTTGTGGATGCCGGAAATGCCGCAAGCGAACACTCACTCGCTGGAACTCGCTGTCGAAAATCTACCGCGTAGTGACAAAAAAGTGGTTTACCTGCCCTCCTGTGCCAGCCGCAATATGGGGCAACAAGCGAGCGCGACCGATCAACGCCCACTGACGGAAGTCACCCTCTCCCTGCTCAATAAAGCAGGCTTTGAAGTGATTCTGCCTACAGAGCTCAGCAGCCAGTGCTGCGGTATGCCTTATGACAGCAAAGGGATGACCGAGATTGCACAAAGCAAAGCCCAGCAGTTGGAAAACGCTTTATGGCAAGCCAGCCAAGGGGGGCGTTATCCGATATTGATGGACACTAGCCCGTGCGCCAAACGCAGCATTGAGCAGTTTACCAAACCGATGGAAATTCTGGAGCCAACGGGGTTGGTAAGTCGTTACTTACTGGATCACCTAACACTCGCGCCGAAGCAAGAAACCATCATGCTGCATGTCACTTGCAGCTCGCGCCGCCTCGGCTTAGAAAACGATATGCTGAAATTGGCGAAAGCCTGCGCCAGTGAGGTGATAGTGCCTGAGCACATTCAGTGCTGTGGCTGGGCGGGTGACAAAGGCTTTACTACGCCTGAGCTCAATGCCGCTGCCGTCCATTCGCTCAAAGAGCAAGTGCCAGCGCACTGTAGCCGTGGTTTTAGTAACAGCCGCACGTGTGAAATCGGCTTATCACACCACAGCGGCATTCCTTATCAATCCATCTTGTATCTGGTGGATGAAGTCGCCAGACCACGGTGGGTGGAAAAAGAAGGGATGGTGTAAACTAAATGATTACGCGCATGCCCAACCAGAATCGAGTTGTGGGCAACGGGTAAGTGGCCTATCTATCGGGAGCACACTTATACAGCCATAGCCTAGCCTTTAGTGAGAGCCAGTACTGGCTCTCATCGCTCTCATCCGTTGACACACTTCATAGCCATCCATTTCTGGCATCATGATATCAAGCAAAACAAGATCCGGTTTCTGTTTATGGCAAATCGCCAGAGCCTGCGCCCCACTCACCGCCACTAGCAGGCGATAATGAGGTTTAAGTAATCCAGCCAACAACGCCCGATTTTCAGGGTTATCATCCACAATCAAGATAGTTTCTAGTTCACTCATGATCGATTTATCCATAAATCTTGTCTAAATCCAATGGGTAGAGGCTGACAGCACGCCTTAATGCCACTTCCGCAGCAGCAAAATCACACTCACTGATCAATTGGCAACAAATCGCAAAATCCTCAGATTTGAACAAGGTATTGAGATGTAGGTCGTGCTGTTCAAGAAAATCGAGCGCCGCTGCATCCATGTCCAAAAGATAGAGATGAAGCTGGTGCAAGATGGCAATCGTCTCTTTATTTAACGCTTGTGTGCTAGTTCTACTGGGATTCGGTCGATTCAGTGCTTTAGCCACTAGGGCAAAGAAGTGCTCAAGGCGGCTTGTTAACTCGTTCAATAAGCCTTGAAGCTGAGTTACATCGCTCTTTTTGTCTAACGCCATTTCGAGTCGAGCAGCAATATCAGAAGCTCTCATCGCCCCTAAATTGGCGGCGGTTCCTTTTAAAGTATGTGCATACATAACCGCGAGTTCTCGATCCTGCTGCTCCAAGGCCAATTCAATACGCTTAACGATGTTGTGCTCTTTATCCAACATCTGTGACAGTAAACGCCGATACAACTTCTCATTTCCAGCGACTCTCAACAGACCATTTTTCACATCCAAAAACTCGATATCACTCAATTCAAAGCGAGTCTTCGCACTCGATGCTTGGGGATGAATAGACTCTCGCCGAGTGAGGCTTTCTGTTTGCGGCACTGTTTTTCTTTCACACCACTTGCCAATGGTTCGATAGAGCAAATCTGGGTCGATGGGCTTGGATACATGATCGTTCATCCCTATGCCCAAACAGCGCTCGCGTTCTTCCACCATGGCATGGGCAGTCATCGCAATCAGTGGGGTGTCATTATGCTCTGGAATTGAGCGAATATGGCGTGTCGCTTCATAACCATCCATCACAGGCATTTGTAAATCCATGAAAATGATGTCAAAACGCTGCTGAGTTTCTAAAGAGTGGGCCAAATGTTCGAGTGCTTCTTTGCCATTATTAGCGGTGGTGACTAAAAGCTCTTTGGCTTCCATAAGTTCGAGGGCAATTTGCTGGTTGATCTCATTATCTTCAGTAAGCAGCACTCGCAAACCTCGAAGATCGCAAGGTAGCATTGGTTTTTACTTCCCCAACATTGATGCCTAGTTGCACCATAGTTTGAGCTATAGAGGGAGAAACACCAGAGACAAGGCATTCACAGCCCATCAGTTTGGTCGCCTTAGTAATTTTAATGAAATGGTTTGCCACTGCGGTATCCACCACCGCCACACCCGAAATGTCCATAATGAATACTTTGGCACGGTATTCAGCGATTTTATTAAGCACGGTGATCATAATGTCCTGTGCGCGTTTGGAATCGATGATCCCGACAATTGGCAGCATCAAAATGTCTTGCCAGATCATGGTGACCGGTGTCGACATCGCCAACAACGCTTCGCTCTGTTCAGAAATTTTTTTATTGATTAAGCGCGAATAAGTATCCACCACTATGGTGGTATCCATGTGCAGTAATTTGGTAAACGCCGTGACCAGAGAACTGTACTCATCACTGTAAAGGCTGCCGTCGTACATACGTTTGGTAAAAATCACCATCAACATATTCATGCCTGCAAAATAGGTGGGCAAAGGCAACCCTACTCGGGCATGAACCTCCCCAACTTCAGCTCGTTCTTTCACATATTGCGCATCCACTCGTGCATTAAAAAAGCTACGCCAATAATTCAGTTGCTGATCTTGCACTCGGGTCAACTTTAGGGGGTCATGGAAAAATTGGTCATAGGCGGAAGTAGTCTGCAACCAACCGTAGAAATGGGTGACATACTCTTTAAGTTTTGGCTGAATGATCTGACCAAACTTACGAATCAAAGCGAGATCGGCTTCCGTAAGATCATGCAAAGCAAGCAATGCTTCAGGATCACTGAGTACGGATGACTGTACTGTCCTCATGGTTTCTCCTTGATAAGGAAAGGCGCAGACTACTCAACATCACCTTAAAATTAAACGTTCAATCTAATTGGCTTGTTATGATTCTAAAGCTATAGACAAGATTTGAGGTATTCAGACAAGTTTTCCTCTACCTAATCTCGAGGAAATTCCAACCGCTGTTTTTCGACTATGGGTGATTTAGTCTGCCAAGAGTCGAACCGGGATGAGCCATTGATTGCATTAGACATTCTTAGCTGACGCACGATGAAATCAGTCAAAAGCACGAGCAATCTCCACAGTAAAGGTAATGAAACAGATTGATTATCAATCTATTGCGAAATCATTTAACAAACATACTACTTAAGAAGTATTGCCCCATGTTGATTTGCATACTTTGGTATAGATAACTATACCTAGAAGTGACCATGTTAAATTAAACGGTTTGACATGAGTCCTACGGAACAACGACAGATTTAGGCTCACTTTGTTTGGCCAATTTCGGGGCGCACATATGAGAAACAATCAACCTGTTACACAGAAGGAAGTGACTTATCCACCTCACTTTAATCTTCTTTCCACCACCACTTTAAGTAGCCATATTAAATACGCGAGTAAAGATTTCTGCGATGTTGCAGGATACACACTCGATGAATTAATCAATCAACCCCATAACATGGTTCGCCACCCAGACATGCCACCTGAAGCCTTTAAAGATATGTGGGAGCATATCAAAGCCGGCAAGTCATGGATGGGCATGGTAAAAAACCGTTGCAAAAACGGTGATTACTACTGGGTTGATGCCTTTGCTTCACCAATCAAAGAAAATGGCAAAGTGGTGGAATACCAATCTGTCCGTTTATCTCCGAGTCGGCAACATGTTGAAAATGCAGAAAAACTCTACAAACAGATTCGCGAAGGTAAAACTCATTGGCGCTTAAAAATGCCCCGCACTCGATTGTGGCAACGTTTAGGTGCTGGATTTGTGGTTGCTGCAGGGCTCAGCTTCATCGCTGACTTTTTCTTAACTGGTGCCGGAGTTCCTTTAATGCTCCTGCTCACTGTAGCAATGGCGTACCAATTTACTCGACGTCTCGAAGAGCTTTCACAAGAGGCTAGAAAAGTGTTCGATAACCCGCTGATGGAGTTAGTGTACAACGATAGAGTCGATGATTTCTCTGAAATCAAACTTGCGATGAAAATGCGCCAGTCTGAACTGAATGCCGTAGTGGGACGCATCCAAGACTCCAGCATCCAAATAGGTGAGGCTGCGAAACTCTCCTCCAAAAACAGCGAAACCACCGCAGAAAATTTAGATTCACAAACCAGAGAAACCGAGCAAGTCGCCGCCGCGATTACTCAAATGAACATCACGGCAACGGAAATTGCTCAAAGTGCTCAAGCCGCTTCCGATGCAACAAGTGAAGCGCAAAATGCTGCCCGAGAAGGGATGCAAGCGGTAGAACAAACTGTTGATGCCATGACTCACATGGCTACCCAGTTAGCTCAAGCAAGCAAAGTCATTGAACAACTGTCGGCACAAAGTGCAACGATTGGTCAAGTAATGGAAGTGATTCAAAGCATTGCAGAACAAACCAACTTACTGGCTCTTAACGCAGCGATTGAAGCAGCGCGTGCGGGAGAACAAGGCCGAGGCTTCGCAGTTGTTGCTGATGAGGTCCGTAAACTGGCTCAACGCAGTACGGAATCGACCGAAGAGATTAAAGAAGTGATTACCTCGATCCAGAGCAGTACTCGTAATGCCGTGAATGCGATTGAACAAGGCAACCAACTCTCTGAATCTTGTGTCAGCAGCGCCAACACATCAGGTGACAAGTTGACCACTCTGCTCTCACAAGTCTCTGATATTGCAATGCGTAACGAACAAATCGCCACTGCGGTGGAGGAGATGGCGAAAGTGACGGAAGATATGAACCGTAGCGTGCAATCCATCAGTGATGTTTCTTCATCAAGCCTCGTCTTAGCCGAAGGAACACGTAACGAATGTTTACACCTAGTGGAAAACTTATCATCGCAAACTAGCCTAGTGAGTCAGTTCCGCCGACTGTAAGAATTTTATAAGTTCCTTGTACCTTATTTAGCCTTGAAGCGCCCCTTCAAGGCTTTTTTTTATCCATTTTCCCACCATTTTCTAAGATGATTTTTTGCCAGTAAAACGAGATTTAGGGTTGTGAATAAAGATTTAACCCAAATATAACAATCACACTTATCTGGATAATAACTCTTATGCCTACCACTTCTGCGTCATTAGCGAAACAACTTTTCCAAATGACTTGGCCAATGTTATTTGGCGTACTGTCATTAATGAGTTTTCAATTGGTTGATAGCGCTTTTATCGGCCAACTCGGCATTCTTCCCCTTGCTGCACAGGGCTTTACCATGCCCATTCAAATGGTGATCATTGGTGTGCAAGTCGGTTTAGGCATTGCCACCACGGCGGTGATCTCCCGAGCTTTAGGCGCCGGCAAAGAACGCTATGCAAAGCAGCTCGGCGGTTTAGTCGTAGGGGTCGGTGGTGTTGGCGTTGCTGTAATTGCCATGCTGCTTTATTTGTTGCGCCATCCGCTACTGTCTTTGCTTGGTGCCTCTGATGATGTGCTGCAAATCATCGATCATTACTGGATCTGGTGGTTGGTGAGTGCCTGGACAGGCGCGATGCTCTACTTCTTTTACAGCTTATGCCGTGCCAACGGCAACACACTGCTGCCCGGAACTATGATGATGGTGACCAGCGTGCTGAATCTGATTCTGGATCCGCTGTTTATTTTTACGTTGGATTGGGGCATCAACGGTGCAGCCATTGCCACTATCTTGGCGTTTGGCATCGGGATCGCCATCGTGGCTCCTAAAGTCACTCAACGCCAATGGATGAGTTTCGACTGGCATGATCTGGATATTGCGAAGAGCTTAACCTCACTCGGTCACATTATGGGACCTGCAATGCTAAGCCAGTTGTTACCACCGCTCTCTTCTATGTTCGCGACCAAGTTATTAGCAGGTTTCGGTACGGCAGCCGTAGCGGCTTGGGCGTTGGGTTCTCGATTTGAATTTTTTGCTTTAGTGGCAGTACTGGCACTGACGATGTCGATTCCTCCCATGGTAGGGCGAATGCTCGGCGCTAAAAATGTGGCGGATATTCGCCAGTTGGTTCGCATCGCTTGCCAGTTTGTGCTTGGGTTCCAACTGCTGATTGCACTAGCCACTTATCTCCTAGCCAGCCAGCTGTCATCGCTAATGACCAGTGAGACTGAAGTTGCGGCAATTTTGCTCCAACACTTAACCATTGTTCCAATCAGCTTAGGCGCACTCGGCATCTGTATGTTGATGGTATCGGTTGCTAATGCGCTTGGCAGAGCCTATGTCGCGTTAACTATTTCGGCCTTACGACTGTTTGCTTTTTATCTGCCTTGCTTATGGATCGGGGCGCAAGTTTACGGGCTTACCGGTCTGTTTATTGGCGCGTTAGTGGGCAATATTTTAGCGGGTTGGGTTGCGTGGTTGAGCTATCAACGAGCGTTGCGTCAGCTTGAAAACGCTTGTCACGCGGTCGCGTAGAAGGTTCAAACCACTCGCTGCCCATCTTTAACACTAAGAAGCCACCATAAAAAAGGCCCTTCACATCAGTGAAGGGCCTTTGCATTTAAGCAACACAATTAAGCTTGGCGACGCGTTTCAATCGCCGCAGCCAGTTGGCGCAATACAGTTTCAGTATCTTCCCAGCCAATACAAGCATCAGTGATGGATTGACCGTAAGTCAGGTTACAACCTGGAGTCAGATCCTGACGACCTTCAACAAGGTGCGATTCAATCATCACTCCAAAGATCGCATGTTCACCTTGGGCAATCTGTGCCGCGACATCTTCCGCTACCACCATTTGGCGTTTGAACTGCTTAGAGCTGTTCGCGTGACTGAAATCGATCATGACTTTTTGTGGTAAGCCAGCTACTTCCAGCTCTTGCTTGATATTGCTAACGTGCGCCGCGCTGTAGTTTGGCTCTTTACCGCCACGCAGAATAATGTGGCAATCTGGGTTACCCGCCGTTTCGACAATCGCCGAATGGCCAAACTTAGTGACCGACAAGAAGTGGTGCGAAGCGCCTGCAGAGCGAATCGCATCGGAAGCGATTTTAATGTTGCCATCGGTCCCGTTTTTGAAACCCACTGGGCAGGAAAGCCCTGAAGCCAACTCACGATGCACTTGAGATTCCGTTGTGCGAGCACCGATCGCGCCCCAACTGATGAGATCCGCCACATACTGTGGGGTGATCATATCAAGGAATTCACTGGCGGTTGGCATACCCAGATCGGTCAGATCCAGCAGCAGTTTGCGCCCCATGCGTAAACCATCGTTAATTTCATAGGTGTCATTGAGGTACGGATCGTTAATTAATCCTTTCCAACCGACTGTGGTACGTGGCTTCTCAAAATATACACGCATCACGATTTCTAACTGACCACTGAGCTCATCACGCAGTGCTTTTAAACGCTGACCGTATTCAATGGCCGCTTTCGGGTCATGAATGGAACAAGGGCCAATCACCACCAGCAGGCGATCGTCTTTATCTTGCAGCATGTTATGAATGGCTTCGCGCGCCTGAAACGTGGTCGAAGACGCGGTTTCGGTAGCCGGAAATTTCTCTAACACCGCGACTGGTGGCAGTAGCTCTTTAATTTTCTTAATTTTTACATCATCGGTTTGAAACATTGTCACTTCTTCCTTTACTTTCTGGTTCACCTAGCGAGTAACGGCTCTCGCTACGGTAGTTACTGCACCTGTCGTGTCTTCGGGTAACTTATCGGCACTCAGAAAATATCGCAAGCACTATTTTTAAATAAAGGCAAGATTCCACTTTTCTTTACAACAAAATCATTGTGTAAAAAATAAATTACACTTTAGAGGTAGGGTACTAAGAACTGAGGAATCATTTTCAAACTGCCTGAAGTTGCGGGAATAAAACAGGGTTGGGACAAAGAACAAAAGCGACTTTCAAGACAGAATCAATTAATGCAATGTCAGTTTTATGTTGCTAAGGTATGCCAAGAAGAACAACAAAGATAACAACATGAAAGTGATAGAGTTTCACCAAGTCAGCAAATGGTATGGTCAATTTCAAGCACTGAAGTCAATTTCTCTGGCCGTCAACAAAGGGGAAATTGTGGTGATTTGCGGCCCTTCAGGCTCCGGTAAATCAACCCTGATCCGTACCGTGAATGGTTTAGAAAACATTGATGCTGGTGAAATTACTGTGCTACCCAATCTGGATGAACGCACTCGACGCAGCGGCAAGATCGGCATGGTGTTTCAGCATTTCAATCTGTTTCCACACTTAACGGTATTGGAAAATCTCACTCTCGCGCCCATCCGCACGCTCAAGCTCTCTGCGCAAGAAGCCAAGGAGCGGGCTTATCATTTTCTGCAACGGGTGAAGATCACCGATCAAGCACATAAGTACCCGATTCAACTCTCTGGCGGCCAACAGCAACGAGTAGCGATTGCTCGCTCTCTCTGCATGCAACCGGAGATTTTGCTGTTTGATGAACCCACTTCCGCGCTCGATCCTGAAACCATTAACGAGGTGCTCGAAGTGATGGTCGACCTCGCGCAAGATGGCATTACCATGATGTGCGTAACCCATGAAATGGGCTTTGCGCGCAAAGTCGCACACCGCGTGATGTTTATGGATGAAGGGGAAATTCTCGAAGTGGGTTCACCCGAACAGTTGTTCCAAAACCCAACGCATCCGCGTACCCAACAATTTCTCAATCAGATCCTGAGCCATTGATGCTAAAACGCTATCTTCGCCCACTGCTGTTCGCCACCCTGCAAATGATCTTGGTATTTGCCGGATTGGTCTGGCTGCTCGATTCCGGCGCAGAGGCGATGGGCTATACATGGCAGTGGCATCGCGTGCCTGAGTATGTGTTGATTTTTGAAGACGGCGAATGGTGGGCAGGTGATTTACTGCACGGCCTGTTGGTCACATTGCAGCTCACTGGGATCAGTTTGATTTTCACTTTGGCTTTGGGTTTAACCACCGCTTTGCTGCGTCAGTCACGTTCACTGGTCGGGCGCGCTTTAGGCACCGGATACATAGCGGTAGTCCGCAACACGCCGCTTTTGGTGCAAATTTACCTACTCTACTTTGTGTTTGGTCCCGTCATTGGGCTCGACCGTTTTGCCACCGCGGTGCTTGCCCTCGCTCTGTTTCAAGGTGCGTATACCGCAGAGGTATTTCGCGGCGGGTTAAACAGCATTCCGCAAGGCCAGTATGAAGCGGCGCGCTCGCTCGGCTTATCGCGCTTTTTTACCTTTTACGATGTGATCCTGCCGCAACTTCTGCAACGTACATTACCTCCACTGACCAATGAGATGGTGTCGCTGATTAAAAACTCGTCTATTGTCAGTGTGATGGCGATTTTTGATCTCACCACTCAGGGGCGAAATATCGTCTCGGAAACCGCGATGCCGTTTGAGATCTGGTTCAGCGTAGCGGCGATCTATCTGTTGTTAACCCTGACTCTGTCAGCGTTATCAGCTTGGCTAGAACATAAACTGGGCGCGCAGTGGCGCTCACAGTAACGCGAAATAAAAATGCGCGAAATAAAAAGGGAACTCCTATGAAACCATTTGGACAACGTTTAGGTCGATTCAGCGTTAAAACCTTACTTACGGGCTTGTTGGGTCTGGCTTTCACTTTGCCAGCAGTGGCGAGCGACACACCCAATCTTGATGCGATTAAAGAGCGCGGTACGCTGCGCGTGGGTATGTCGACGTTTGTGCCTTGGGCAATGCGCGATAAACAAGGTGAGTTGATTGGCTTTGAGATTGATGTTGCTAAACGCTTAGCCGCCGACTCAGGTTGGCAAGTGGAATTTGTACCCACCGCATGGGATGGCATTATTCCCGCTCTGCTGGCCAAAAAATTTGATGTGATCATCGGCGGAATGTCGGTCACGCCAGAACGCTCCAAAAGTGTGCTGTTTACTGCGCCCTATTCGCACTCTGGTGTGCAACTGGCCGCGAGCAAAAAGCTTGCGGAAGGCTTTTCCAAGTTGGAAGACTTTAACAAGCGCAACGTAAAAATCGCGGCTCGCCGTGGTGCTTTTACCGTGCAAGTGGCGCGTGAAACTTTCCCGAAAGCCAGCGTGCTGCAATTTGATGACGATGCCCAAGCTTTCCAAGAAGTGATCAACGGCAACGCGCATGCGGTGATTGCTTCAAGCCCAAAACCCGAGCATGAAAGCATCAAACACAGTGATTCGCTGTTTCTTCCTTTCAGTGAACGTTTAAGTAAAGGCAATGAAGCGTTTGCAGTGCGTTTAGGGGAAGAAGACAAGAAAGCCTATTTTGATCAATGGATTGCAGATCGCACTGCTGATGGCTGGCTGCAAGCACGTTACGAATACTGGTTCTCCACTTTAGATTGGCAAGATCAGGTGGCTTCAGGCCAGTAAATTCAGGTCAATAAATGAATAACTATGGTGCAAAACCTTCATCTGGCTACCGCTTCACTCTGCTGGATGGCGGATTACTGCTCGGAATAGCCAGCCTCATTGGCTGGCTCTATTACCGATCTGAAGTGGGAATTCACTACCATTGGCATTGGCGTGAAGCGTGGACGTTGATTTTCACGCCGCGTGCGGATGGCAGCTTGCCCTACTTCTTACAAGGCTTAGGCGCAACGTTACGTTTAAGCTTATGGGGCATGGTACTGGCTTTAGTGTTAGGGTCGCTGATCGGCATTGCGCGCAGCCGCAAGGCTTGGTTTGTGCGTTTACCCGCTAACGCATTTGTGCAGCTAATACGCAATATTCCACCACTGGTGTTTGTGTTCATCTTCTATTTTTTTATCTCCAATCAGCTCATCCCACTGCTGGGTTTAGATGAGTTACTGCGTAATTACAGAACAGAAGTGCATCCGCTGATCACTTGGCTGTTTGGCCCCGCCAGCTTGTGGGAAAACTTGTTGTCTGGCGTGTTGTGTATCGGGCTGCTCTCTTCTGCTTACATTGCGGAAATCGTGCGTGCTGGGCTCGCCAACATCCCGCAGGGACAATGGGAGGCTGCGGATTCGCTTGGCTTGCCAACGTGGGTCAAATACCGTTATGTGATTGCCCCACAAGTGCTGACCGCCATTACCCCAGCGCTGGCAGGGCAGACAATATCCCTCATCAAAGACACGTCGATCATCTCGCTGATTTCGATTCAAGAACTGACCTTTGTCGGCAGCGAAATTGCCAACTCATCTGGGCTAATTTTTGAGATTTGGCTGATTGTCGGCGCAGCCTATCTGGTGCTTTGCTTATCCCTGTCTATGCTGTTTAAACAAGTAGAGAAGCGCAGCTTACGCCATTTAAGCCGTTGAACGATGAAAGACGGTATCGAAGCAAAGCCAGTTTAGCGATTGCTTCGATATTTTTGAGAATAAATATCAATTAGACTCAAACTACTTGGAGTTGCAGGTAGGCGGCAAGAGAGTGACAAATTTGTCTGGAACAAATTTGCACAGCCATCGGCTGGCCTTTGGTGAGAGCCAAGGATGGCTCTCATAATCCCCATGAGCATAGATAAACTATGTGATTGGGGTGAACGAACGTAGCCAACACCGCTGCAGCTTCAAGTAGGAAGGGTATAGACTGAATTATCAAAACCTCAATAGACAAAGGTGACCCCATGAATTCACAAGTCACACACTGGTTGGCCAGAGATCCGGATCCTAAAACTCGTCAAGAACTGCAACAGTTGATCGATACTCAGCAAAACGCGCAGATTGCCGAGCGCTTTCAATCACGCCTTGAATTTGGTACTGCGGGTTTGCGTGGCAAAGTCGGCTGTGGCCCGAACCGAATGAACCGTTTAGTGATCCAAGAAACGGCGGCGGGTCTGGGGCAGTACTTGATTGCTCAATTACCCGATGCCAAAAGCCGCGGCGTAGTGATTGGTTACGATGGCCGCCCAGATTCAAAGCAGTTTGCTCACGATACCGCAAGCGTGCTGACTTCACTCGGCATCAAAACCTATTTGACCTACCAAGTCGCGGCGACCCCTATCGTGGCTTTCGGCGTACGCCATTTCAATGCGGCCGCCGCAGTTGTAGTAACCGCAAGCCACAACCCGCCGGAATACAACGGCTTTAAAGTGTATTGGGAAAACGGCGCGCAAATTATTCCGCCGCATGATGCAGGTATTGCGGCTTGTATTGACCAAGCGGCGCAGCAAGCGATTCCTTATCTCGCCCTTGAACAGGCAGAGCAACAAGGCCTGCTGCATTGGCTGTGTGATGAGTATTACCAAACTTACCGTAAAACCATTGGAGCAAGCCCACTGTTGCAACATCACACTAAGCCGCAAGCGCTAAGCTTGGCTTACACTGCGATGCATGGCGTGGGTGCCAATATGGCAGAAACCTTACTCGCCGATGTCGGTTTTACTCACGTCAGCAGCGTGAAGGAACAGCGCGAGCCGGATGGCACATTCCCAACTGTCAACTTCCCGAACCCTGAAGAAGCGGGCGCGATGGATATGGTGATGGCTCTGGCGAAGCAAGCTGACGCTCACTTGGCCTCCGCCAATGACCCCGATGCAGATCGCTTTGCGGTTGCCGCGCGTAAAGCCGATGGCGAATATCAAATGCTGACCGGCGATCAAGTCGGCTCACTGTTTGGTCACTATCTGCTCTCGCAAACCGATGCTCGTCGCCAATTGGTCGGCAACACTATCGTCTCTTCCAGCTTGCTCAGCAAAATCGCCGCAGCTCATGGCGCGCGTTATTACCAAACCCTCACTGGTTTCAAATGGTTGACCAACGTGGCGATGCAAGAGCAAACCGAGCAGCATCAATTCCTGTTCGCTTATGAAGAAGCCTTGGGATACACCATTGGTAGCACAGTGTGGGATAAGGATGGCCTTTCTGCTCTGGTCGCTTTTGCTCAACTGGCGGCAGAACTGAATGCACAAGGTAAAACGGTATGGGATCAGCTTGAAGCGCTGTATCGCCAGCATGGTCTGCATGTGAATGCACAGCGCAGTATTGCGCTAGCTCCGAACTCACCACCGGTGGGTGATAAATTGCGTGCCACGCCACCAACAGAAATTGCAGGGCGTAAAGTGCTTATCGTGGAAGACTTTAAACTGGCACACCGCACCTTTGCCGATGGCAAAACCGAAGCGATTACCCTGCCAACCAGTGATGTACTGATCTACCATCTGGACGGTGGCGCTCGCGTGATTGTGCGCCCATCGGGTACTGAGCCTAAGCTGAAATGCTACTACGAAGTGGTGACGCCGTTTGCGGCTGGCGAAGATTTTGCGAGCGTGCAAGAGCGTGCCGATGAGCAGATGTCGCTACTGATTGCTGAGCATCAAACCAGCTTATAACTCGCTTTAAGCACATGCCTTTTACAAAAACAAAGAGAGGCTAATGCCTCTCTTTTATTGTTTACTGAGCGTTAAGTTAACCTTCAGCCGCAGCTTTGGCATCTTTAAAGTCAACCACTTGATGCTCTGGTGAAGGGTGGGTATTGCCCGTAAAACGGCCGCCTTGTTCAATACTGAGATCATCGCTGAACAAAGTACCATTGACACGACCTTTGTTGAGGATCTCAATTTTACCGGCGTGACCAGTACCCTCAAACAGACCATTAATGATCAGATGGTCAGCAAAGATTTCGCCACGAACCACACCGCTTTCACTGATCACCAGTGTTTTATCAACATGCAGTTCGCCTTCTACTAGGCCATCAACCTGAATGCTGCTTTCCACTTTCAGCTCTCCGGAGATGTGGCTACCTTTTGCGATGAGAGTTGTAGCTGAGAGCTGACTCTTTGCTCGACTTTGTTTACTAAAGATTCCCATCGAATACCTCTTACTTTAGTGAATATGGTTTCAAAATCATTGACTCCCCAATCGACAAAAGGTCGTGGGTCTAATGATCGACCAATAAAACGGATTTCGTAATGTAAGTGCGGGCCGGATGAGAGCCCGCTGTTACCGGAATAGCCCAACAAGTCGCCTTTTTGCACAAACTCACCACTTTTCACGGCAAACTTCTGCAAATGTGAATACGAACTGCTGAACCCATACGCATGCAACAAACGAATAAAATTCCCTGAGCCCACTTTGCTGGCGCGAGTCACTTCTACAACGCCGTCAGCCGGGGCATAAATTGGGGTCCCTATGTTGACCGCAAAATCCTGACCGCGGTGCAATTTAGCTTGCTTGGTCACCGGATGAATCCGCTTACCGTAACCGGAAGAGATCCGTGCGTTTGGAACAGGGGAACCACTTGGAATTTGTGTCAACATCATAGTTCGCACTGAGGATGTAATCGCGGCGGCATCTAAACGAGATTCTAATTCAGCGCCCGTTTCATCCACGCCAAGCACTTTTTCCAAATCACCGAGGCGATCGGAAACGATCTGAATTTTCTCTTCGCGTACCGCTAAGTCACTTTCAAGGCTTTCTTTTAGCTCACTAAGTGAAGCAACCTCTTCCAGTAAGGACATTGACTGACTTTCCAACTCTTGCTGTTTGAGTTTGGCAAAATCGACTTGGTTTTTCAGATAATAAATTACGCCCCCCGTGGCAAATACCCCCACCAAGGTGATGTAACCCAAACTCTTGAGAGCGAAACGAAACACTCTATCCAAATGAAAATGCTGGGTTCCATGAATCGAGGAAACCGAGACAATCACTCTTTCTTTCATACTGCTTTATTTCTTCATCTGGACGGCAAAGTGGGGCGGATGATAACAAGGAACTCCCCCCATCTAAACCTTTTGCATAAGGTCATTGAAGCCCATTCACAACCTTATTGCGCATTTTGTGAATTAGGTATCTTACCCACACGTTAATTACGCTTATAGGCAGAAAACATGACGGATTTCGTAGCTTAATTACAAATCAAACAATAATGAAAGGAGAAATGCAGATTACGGAGTGCCAAGGAAATAAAAATGTGATCTTAATCATCAATAGTTTTATTTTTAAACGAACAATATTCACTAAATGTGGATTTGATCACTTAATTTATAAAAATTAAAAATATAAATTTGTGGCATTGATCGCTTTAAAATAATTGACAAAATAAAATTGACAAAAATGTATTAAATTTACATGACAAATAGTTGAAATGGATCACTAAAAAATCCGAATGATAAGCACATTTTTATAACAATGATCACAAAAAACCCGTTGGGAATTCTGTTCGAAATTTGTGTGGTAGAGTGATTGTGTACTAAGCAATCAACGGTTTTTTGCCGAACCGTTACTACGATTAAATTCAAGCAGAACATCCAACGGGGGACGCGATGATATCATCAGACGCCAAGGTCAAGATACAAAATTTTGGCCGCTTCTTATCAAACATGGTCATGCCGAATATCGGCGCTTTTATTGCGTGGGGCTTTATTACCGCGCTTTTTATTCCAACAGGTTGGGTACCCAATGAGACGTTAGCCTCTTTGGTTGGCCCTATGATTACGTATTTACTGCCGCTTTTGATCGGTTACACCGGCGGTAAACTGGTCGGCGGCGAACGTGGTGCTGTGGTAGGTGCAATCACCACGATGGGCGTGATTGTTGGCACGGACATCCCGATGTTTATGGGCGCGATGATCGTAGGGCCTATGGGTGGCTGGGCGATCAAGACTTTCGATAACAAAGTCGATGGCAAAGTGCGCAGTGGCTTTGAAATGTTGGTCAACAACTTTTCAGCCGGCATTATCGGTATGCTGTGTGCTATCATCGCGTTCTTCCTGATTGGCCCCTTTGTGAAAGTGCTGTCAGGCGCATTAGCGGCTGGGGTTAATTTCCTTGTGACCGCTCACCTACTCCCTCTGACTTCCATTTTTGTTGAGCCAGCCAAAATCCTGTTCCTCAACAACGCGATTAACCACGGTATTTTCTCACCACTAGGCATTCAGCAAGCCAGTGAAACGGGTCAATCCATCTTCTTCTTGATTGAAGCCAACCCTGGCCCAGGCCTTGGCATTTTGCTGGCGTACATGGTGTTTGGTAAAGGCTCCGCTCGCCAAACCGCTGGCGGTGCAACCATCATCCATTTCTTTGGCGGTATCCACGAAATCTACTTCCCTTATATCCTGATGAATCCACGCCTGATTTTGGCCGCGATTGCGGGGGGTATGACTGGCGTGTTTACCCTGACAGTATTCAATGCCGGATTGGTTTCTCCCGCCTCACCGGGTTCCATTTTCGCGATCTTGTTGATGACCAATAAAGGGTCAATCTTAGGTGTGCTGTGTTCTATTTTCGCCGCCACTGCCGTTTCCTTCACCGTTGCAGCCTTGCTGATGAAAGCGCAAACCTCAACCGAACAGGATGGTGATAAAGATGCGTTAGTGAAAGCCACCTCCAAAATGCAAGAGATGAAAGCAGGTTCGAAAGGTCAAGCGGCACCGGCAGCCACCCAAAGCAAAAAAATCGACATGGCGAATGTGCAAAGCATCATCGTAGCCTGTGATGCAGGTATGGGTTCCAGTGCGATGGGCGCTAGCATGCTTCGCAAAAAAGTGCAGGAAGTCGGCTTACCTGTCACGGTGATCAATATGGCGATTAACTCACTCCCTGCGGATGTGGATATCGTTATCACCCACCAAGATTTGACGGATCGTGCACGCAAACATGCACCAAACGCCGAACATATCTCACTCAATAACTTCTTAGACAGCGCACTGTATAGCCAACTGGTCACGCAGCTTCTCGCCGCAAAGCGCCAAGCGGCCAACGATAGCCAGTTGATCAAGCCTTCGATTTTGGCCGCTAACGATGACAGCTATGAAGTGCAGCAGCCAAGCGTATTCCAACTGCAAAAAGAGAACATTCACCTTGGTCTAAATGCCAAAAATAAAGAGGAGGCGATTCGCTTCGCGGGTAACAAATTGGTCGAATTGGGTTACGTTCACCCAGAGTATGTCGATGCCATGTTCGAACGTGAAAAGCTGGTTTCGACCTACCTCGGTGAATCCATCGCGGTGCCTCACGGCACTGTGGATGCCAAAGATCGCGTGATCAAAACCGGCATCGTGATTTGCCAATACCCACAAGGCGTAGCCTTTAGCGAAGACAGCGGCGATGTTGCGAAGCTCGTCATCGGTATCGCAGCCAAAAATGACGAGCATATTCAAGTCATTACTACCATTACCAATGCTCTTGATGATCCAAGTGCTATCGACAAACTCACCTCTACCAAGGATGTGAGTGATGTATTGAGCATTTTGGCCACCAGCCAAGCAGCATAACGTTTTTGCTCCTGAGGCAAAACGAGGTCAGCAACGCCCCCTATGTGGCTGACCTCACCTCTGGCAATCAGAGAAACATTCAAAATTTAGGTAGGTAAAAATGAAAAAGAATGCAGTTCATTTTGGTGCAGGTAACATTGGCCGCGGCTTTATTGGCAAACTTCTAGCGGATGCCGATATCGCCGTCACCTTCGCCGATGTTAACGAACCGTTAGTGGATCAGTTGAGCCATCAGCAAGAATACACAGTCAAAGTAGTGGGTAACGAATGCAAAATGGAGACCGTTAGCCACATCACTGCGGTTAACAGTGCCAGTGAAGCCCTGATAGAGCGGATTATCAAAACCGATTTAGTCACCACGGCGGTGGGGCCAACGGTGCTCGATATTATTGCCAAAACCATCGCCAAGGGTTTGAGCGCTCGCTTTGCTGCTGGCAATACTCAGCCACTCAACATCATCGCCTGTGAAAATATGGTGCGCGGTACCACCCACCTTAAACAGCAGGTATATCAATTCCTCACCACCGACGAGCAACAACAAGCCGATGTTTTAGTAGGGTTTGTAGATTCCGCAGTCGATCGCATTGTGCCACCGCTGCAAGCCGCCAACGATGATCCGCTGGAAGTGACAGTAGAAAACTTTAGTGAATGGATTGTTGATGAGCAGCAGTTTAAAGGCGAGATCCCACAGATTGAGGGGATGGAGAAAACCGATAACCTGATGGCGTTTGTCGAGCGTAAACTGTTTACCCTTAATACGGGTCATTGTATTACCGCTTATTTGGGCTGTTTGAAAGGGCACCGCACCATTCGTGAGGCCATTGAAGATCCGAGCATTCAAGCACAGGTGAAACAAGCGATGCAGGAGAGCGGCGAAGTGCTGATCCGCCGTTACGGTTTTGATCGCGCACTGCACAGCGCCTATATCGAAAAAATCCTAAGCCGCTTTGCCAATCCTTATCTGGTGGATGAAGTGGATCGCGTTGGCCGTCAGCCGCTAAGAAAACTTGGCGCAAATGATAGATTAATCAAACCGTTACTCGGTACAATCGAGTATGGTCTGCCAAACGGCATGTTATTGAGAGGCATCGCGGCCGCACTGAAATACCGTAACGACAGTGATCCGCAAGCTGTGGAACTGCAGCAAAGCATTGAAAAAGAAGGGGTTCGCTCTACACTGGCTCGCTACACGGGGTTGGCAGCAGACAGTGTTGAAGCGCAGCAGATTGAAGCACTTTATCAACAAATGAATTGAAGTCTCAGGATAACCGTTTGAAAAAACGCTGTTATCGGAAGTCTTTAAATGTCGAGAGCTGCCACCCGCTCTCGACCTAACCCAACAACAGATCAGTTTATGGCAGAAAAAATTAACGAATCCGACATTCTGGAGCGCTTGAATCAGACCCACACGGTACGAGGATTCTTCATTACAACGGTTGATGTGCTGACCGAAGCCATTGATGCACTGATGCAACGCATTTTCCGTAAAGACAACTTTGCAGTGAAATCCGTGGTAGAACCGCTATTACACGACACAGGCCCACTGGGCGATCTTGCCGTACGCCTGAAGCTTTTATTCGGCCTCGGCGTGATTCCTGATGAAGCTTTCCATGATATTGAGCAGCTCATCAAACTGCGTAACCAGCTCAATCAAGATGCCACAGAGTACCAATTCACCGATCCACAAATTCTAGTCCCGATTAAAGCACTCAATCTGGTCAAAAAAATGGGTATGTTGCACTTAGATGTCGTCGAACCCGATGATGATATTGACCTCAGCTTTTACCATTTGCAGTTACAACGTCAGCAGCAAGTCATCAAGTCAGGACTCTCTTTAGCCATCATTCAAATTTGTAATACGCTCAACAAAGACAGCCCGTTTTAAACCGTGAGGGTTGGACATCAACCACACGCAAATCATGCGATCACAACACAAATCTCACACCCATTTTTCGCATTGTCTGTTTATCGTGCTAGCCTGAAATCCGTTTCTGATAACCGATGATCGAAGAATGAAAATCGCCATGATTGGTTTGGGTGATATCGCCCAGAAAGCTTATCTTCCTGTATTAGCTCAATTACCCGATGTCGAACTGGTGCTATGCACTCGCAACCCACAGATCTTAGCCAAGCTAGCGGCTCGTTATCGGGTAAGCGAGACCTGCACCGACTACCGAGATGTCTTACAGCATGGCGTGGATGCGGTGATGATCCATGCGGCGACCGAAGTGCACTGTACTCTCGCGGCATTTTTTCTGCGTTTGGGGATCCCAACCTTTGTCGATAAACCATTAGCCGCGAGCGCACAAGAGTGTGAAGACTTGTATGAGTTAGCGGAAAAACATCGTCAACCACTTTATGTTGGGTTTAACCGCCGTCATATTCCGCTCTACAACCAACATCTGCCCGAGCTGGCTCAACAAGAGTGTGGGGCGCTGCGTTCACTGCGTTGGGAAAAACATCGCCACGCCCTACCCGGCGATATTCGCACGTTTGTGTTTGATGATTTCATTCATCCTCTAGATAGCGTCAACCTTTCGCGTCAGCGCAATTTAGCCGACATCCAACTGACCTATCACATGAACGGCGGGCTGCTTGCTCGCCTTGATCTTCAATGGCAAGCGGGCGATACCTTACTGCACGCTTCGATGAACCGTCAGTTTGGGATCACCACCGAGCATGTCACGGCCAGCTATGACAATGTGGCCTATCAGTTTGATTCCTTTACCCAAGGAAAAGCGTGGCGAGATAACCAAGAAAGCCGAGTGGCCTTAAAAGATTGGACGCCGATGCTGGCTAGCAAAGGCTTTGAGCATATGGTGCAAGACTGGCTACAGACTGTGGCAACAGGCACGCTTCCTGCTCATATCATTGAACGTAACTTAGCGAGCCATCAGCTGGCAGAAGCGATTTGCGAACATCTCATTCAACAGGTTCAACGATAAGTCGAATCGAAGCAGCAGGAAACTGACTCGCGCAATTTCAGTTTCGAGCCAATGAGTTCACCCCAACCTCGGAGATACCCTCTAGGGTTGGGGTGAATATATTTCATCAACCTGCTTCGATGGAACGAGTCTATAACGCCGCACTTACCAGCTTTTTTCGCCCATGTTCACTTCCGCACTGAGCTGCAAGCTACCGTCATCCGGCAAGGTTGGGTAAATCGCGCGCATTTTCTCAATCACTTGTGAAGAGTGAGTCGAGCTATCCAAAGCCTGTTCGAATTTCACTAAGTACTCTTTGGTGAATGTCACCGCTTGTAGCCCTTGTGGAATCTCGTGGCCATAATGCCCCGGAATCACCTGCTTAGGCTTCAGGTCGGCCATACGATCTAGGGTTTCAACCCATTCCATACGAGCTTGCTTGGTTTGGCTGTCTGCCGTCCAAACGTGCATATCACTCATCACCGCGACACCGCCCAAAATCGTTTTCTCTGCAGGCAACCACAAGTAGGCTTGTGGGTGATTGAGCTGCTTGATCTCGATCTTTTCGCCATCCAGCACAAATTCGGTGCGGTTATCCACTTTAGGCACAATCACTTTGGTTGGCGCATTTTCAGCGAGGATTGGCCCCCAATAGCCAATTTTCGCATCTTTGGTCATTTCAATGTGTTTAACCACACTCTCACTGGCTAAAACCGGAACGTTGGGAAAGGCTTCCACCAAAGGTTGTAGGCCAAAATAGTAATCCGGATCGCCCGCGCTGATGTAAATAGCGGTGAGCTCTTTGCCTGACTGTTTCACCATCTCCACCAACTTAGCGCCATCATTCACACCAAATTGAGCATCCACTAAGATGGCGTGCTTTTCGCCACTGATCAGCGTAGAGCTGACGGGGAATATGCCCTGCTCACCGAGGTTGTAAGTTTGTAGTTGCAGCGCAGCAAAGCTTGAAAAAGCAGGTAACATCAGTGCAGTGGTCAAAAAGGTACGAGTAAAATTCATGTTTATGTCTCCGTAGTGCATCAATACGGTGACAGCTTATTGTGTTTTAATTTGAACAAATAGATCGCATTCTGAACATCACTGATTCAAATCAGTTAGCCAATAAAATGAGATTGCCTAGAGCCTCACAGATTTCTGTTCCCATTGCCGATCGGCATTGAGTCCCTTCCACGCCTTATGCTTGAATGGAGCGCAGACACTGAGGAATTTCAGCATGGCCGACAAACTTTCCACCTCCGCCTTGGCAAAAAAGCGCCAGCAAGATGCCAAACAGCTGTTTCAAGATTTGAAAACCGCGGGTTACATCCATCGCCATGATGAGCAGTGGATATTGACCGATCTCGGCACCAAGTTTGGTGGTGAGTATGCCCAGCATCCTAAGTATGGTCGCTTTATTGTCTGGCCTGAGAATTTGCTGATCGACTTGCACGCCACTTCAGGCCAAACACTCACCGCCACGCAAGTCGGGGAATATTTCAAATTAAACCCGAAGAAAATGAATCAGTTATTCAGTGAATTAGGTTGGATTGCGCGTAGCGAAGCTGGTTGGCATGCCACGGAAAGCGGCCTGCGTGCCGGAGCGCAGCAGCGTGAAGAGAAAAGCTCAGGTAATGGGTTTGTGGTCTGGCATGAAGCCATCCTGCGTAACCGCCACTTACGCCAATCCGTGGTGGAGTTTCTCGGCCAAGAAGCACAGGCTCACGCGACCGATAAATCTTATTCCAGCTTTCGCCAGAAGTTTGCTGCCAAACACCGCACTTTGGATGGGCATTATGTCCGTTCAACGGGTGAACTGCTGATTGATAACTGGCTGTATCTGGCTGGTGTGGTACACGCTTATCAGCGCCCACTTCCCATCGAAGAGGAAGTGACCAGTGATTTTTATCTGCCAAGCGGTAAGGTGTACTTGCAATTTTGGGGTACAGACGAAGGTGGAATAGCCCCGAGTGAGCAACAAAAAACCCGCGCACTTTATCAAGCACACGGGTTAGCACTCATTGAGATCCAATCTCATGAGATCACGCAACTGGATGACATTTTGCCCGCAAAATTGCGTGAATTCGGCATTAAAGCGTATTAACGAGCGCGATAACGCGCACGCGCGGCTTCTTCAATCGGCACCACGGTTTTACCAATCGGTGCCAATGAAATCACCGCCAGTTTTAAATGCTGCAACGCAAACGGAATACCGATGATGGTGATAAAACAGGCCACTGCAGACAAAATATGCCCCACCGCCAACCAAAAACCGGCCAAGACAAACCAAATAATATTGCCTAATACGCCAAAACCGCTGGTGCCAATGTCGGTTTGATCAGTCAATTCATCACGGGAAATGGCTTCATAACCAAACGGCCAAAATGAGAAATTCCCCATTACAAAGCAAGCGCGTCCCCACGGAATACCAATGATGCTGATAAATGCCAGCACGCCAAATAGCCACCAAGCCAATCCCATCACTATGCCGCCGCATAAAAACCAAATAATGTTGCCTAGTGTTCTTAACATCACGTTACCTCAAGTTGTTGAAGGTGTTTCATGCGCCTAACGCTAATTCGGCGACTATGAACAGGAAATGAATGATCAAAAAAAGCCATGCCAAACCGCGGTCGCACCACTCACCAAACAGAGCGCCAGCGCCGCGAAGCGAATTTTTTCTTTCGGCAATGAGTGAGTGGTTTTACGTGCCAACGCATAGCCTAACCAAGCAGCGGGGATCAGCGGCAAAGTCAGTAACACATGGTGCCACGTTAAAAACCCCGTCGGCCACTGCACCATCAAAGAGATGATCGAGCTAAACACGAAGAAGGCTGACAAATTACCGCGCAATTGATTAGCTTCTTGATGCTGCAGCAATAGCGCCATAGGAGGACCGCCGATGCCACTGCTGGTACCAAATACGCCGGAGAAAAATCCCGCAATCCCCATTCGAGTTGGGTTCGGTTCAATACGCAGCGGCAGCAAACTTACCGCTACCGCAAACAGCACCAACAAGCCAAGCCACAGCGCCAACGCCTGTGTGGAAATCCACATCAGCAGCAAACCACCCACAATCGACCCCGGAATGCGCCCGATTAAGGCCATTTTTAAGCCGCCAATCGAAATACTCTCGCGATGTTTCATCGCATTAAGCACCGAAATAAACAGCGCGACTAAGCAGATCGGTGATGGTACATAATCCGGCGAAATAAGGAACAGCAGCGGCGATGCAACGACCGCGAGCCCAAAGCCGATTGCAGTCTGCACAAAGGAACCCATGCAAACCAATAGCATGGCAATCCATGCACTCGCGCCTAAATACTCCATTTCGCTCCCTTGTACTGCGATGTATCGAATGACATTGACGGTATCAGTTCAGCAATATTTCGCAATAGAAACGTTTCGCTCAAGCGGGCATATCAGAAATTTAGGCTCACTCACCGATAAAAACGACCAGCGGCCGCTTGCAAAGGCGACCGCTTCTCTTAAATGACATCAAAATGATAGAGCGTGTTGAGGCAAGCTACTCTGTGACCAAAGTGAATCCTTCATCTAGCCAACCCGTTACGCCGCCAATCATTTTCTTCACCGGCCGACCCAACTTGGCTAAACGAATCGCCGCTTTTTCCGTGCCATTGCAGTGAGGCCCAGCACAATAGACCACAAACAGTGTGTCCATGGGGTAATCGGCTAAGGTTTTTTCGTTCAGGCGTGAATGCGGCAAGCTGATGGCGCATGGCACATGTCCTTCGGCATACAGGGCTTCACCACGGACATCGAGTAACACAAAATCTTGTCTTTCATTGGTGATCGCGTGGTGAACATCCCAGCAATCGGTTTCAAACTGCAACAACGCTTCAAAGTGCGCCAGAGCATCGGCACTGGACGCAGCAGGCACGCGAGATACGGCACTAGACATTCGACTTCTCCTTGTCGGTTTAATGAGCATGCAGTGTGCCACAAGCTTTAAAGCGCCGAAATAGCAAAACTCAGAAAGATGCCGCACATCTTTCTGAATCTCTGAGCCATCCATTGATAATGCCCAAACTACTTGGCGTTGTCGGTAGAAAGGGAATAAACCGCCAGTATGGATTAATAAGCTACACCAATGCGTTGGCGAGGATGATCCGCGTATTCCAGTTCATCAATCAGCGCCACTGCGTAGTCAGCAACCGAAATACGGCTGTTACCTTGGTTGTCAGTCAGCAGTTGATCGCCGCCGACACGGTATTGGCCTTGCTTATCACCAGGGAATATTTCTGCAGCAGGACTGACGAAAGTCCAGTTCACATCGCTATTGCTAGCGCGAAATACTTCCAGCGCTTCCCCTTGTGCTAGCGCTTCACCTTTGTATTCTGCTGGGAAATCAGGCACTGTCACTAACTTCACACCCGGTGCGACTTCCAGTGAACCCGCACCACCCACCCACAGTAAACGGTCAACACCCGCTTGGGGTAACTCATTCAATAAACGCTGCGCTGCTTTCGCCACCATGTCGTGATTACCAGCGGCACGCCCACCGATAGAAGCCACGACCGCATCAACACCTTGTAGCGCCTGCTTCAGATCGCTCTCAGGGTTGAGAATATCCAGTTGATGGATTGCCACACCTTTTAATGTCACTTTTGCTGGGTCTCGCACCACAGCAATGACTTCATGGCCACGCATTTTGGCTTCCGCCGCTAAATGACTGCCAATCCAACCCGATGCACCTAAAATTGCCACTTTCATTTTTACCTTCCTTTTGAAACTGTTTAGATAAGTTCGTTTGTTAAGGTAAGTATAGTTTGTAGCATCTCTCGCGATAAATGCACAAAAATGATGTACATTGTATCTGGTTAGTTTGCAAATGAGAGAATTTATGGATCGCCTCACCGCTATGCGCAGCTTTATTGAAGTGGCGAATACCGCCAGTTTTACTCAAGCGGCGGATAATCTAAATCTCAGCCGTTTACAGGTTTCTCGCCATGTTCAAGACATTGAAGATTGGCTAAAGCAGCGCTTGTTGCATCGCACGACTCGCCGTGTCAGCTTAACCGCCGCTGGGGAAGAAGCGCTGCAACGCTGCGAACAAATTCTGCATCAAACCATGGAATTGGAAATGCGCGCGTTGGAGCAATCGGGCTCTTTACATGGCAGTATTCGTGTTTCTGCCCCGATAGGGCTGACCCAAAATATGCTGCTCGATGCAGTCCAAGCATTTACTGACTTGCATCCGCAGGTGAATTTTGATCTTCTGGCGTCGGATCGCTTTGCGCAGTTGGTGGATGAGCGAGTCGATATTGCCTTACGCTTTACCCAGCAACCAGACGAAAATTTGATCGCCCGTCGTTTATTGGAAGTCGGTGTAGTGGTGTGTGCCACCGCGGATTATCTCGCGAAGCACCCACCAATCCATACCCCACATGATTTGACCGAACATAACTGCCTAGTACACGTCAGCGCCAATAAATGGGATTTCGTGCGAGATAACGAACCGTTCAGTGTGATGGTCAATGGCAATGTGCGCGCCAATGATATGGGAACCTTATGTCGTGTCGCGCTTAACCATAAAGGCATCATCCGTCTGCCCTGCGATCTCGCTAACCCCTTGCTAAAATCCGGTCAATTACAAGCTCTGCTACCGGAATATCATCTGCCCAGCAGCTCAATTTGGGCGGTGTATTTATCACGTAGTTACCAAACTCCTTTAGTTAGACAGTTTATTGATTTTTTGGCCGATCGCTGGCAACAAGATTTGCTCTGGCCTTAAACAACATTGCCCAACGGTTTGGTTGGGCAATGTTTACTCTCATTCATCGGCAGCAAAATAATTCAGTAGCGGAATTGTCCCATTCGTTTGCTTAAACCTGTCGCTTCATGGGAGAGCTCATTCACAATCGAGTCCACCTCACCCACCTGTACGGTAACTGATGAAGAGACATCTGAAATCGAAGTGATATTAGCGTTGATCTCTTCAGTTACGCTGCGTTGCTGCTCCGTTGCGGTAGCGATTTGAATGTTCATCTCATTCAGTTCATTGAGCATATCCACAATCTGTTTGAGCATGTCGGTGTTGCTATTACAGGTCGATACCCCTCGCATCACCGTATTATTCGCCCCTTCGATTGAGCTGGCCACCGATTGAGTCTCATGTTGCAAGCGGTCAATTTTATTGCGGATTTCCTCTGTGGATGTCTGAGTTTTCGCTGCAAGATTACGCACTTCATCAGCCACTACCGCAAAACCACGACCTTGCTCTCCGGCGCGAGCCGCTTCAATCGCCGCATTCAATGCCAGCAAGTTGGTCTGCTCGGCAATCGCTTGGATAACATCGAGTACCGATGCAATAGATTGGCTTTCGTGATTCAACCTTGAAATGGCTTCAACAGCTGAAGCCATCTGTTGGTTTATCGATGTCATATCTCGCGCTAATTCATCGCCCACTGATACACCACTGTGCCCTTTATGGTTGGCTTCTTGCACAAACTGAGCAGCACGCTGCGCAAATTGTGATACTTCTGCGATGGAGGCACTCATCTGGTTGACCGCAGTCACGACCGATTCTGTACGCTCATGCTGATCAGAAACCGAATCACGCGTTCCCCCCATATTTTGCGAAATCACTTGGGTATGAGAGTTCAACTTATCGGTCGCCTGAGCGAACTGGCAAATAGTGTCCTGCAGATGTGAAAGCATGGTATTGAGCGCTTTCGCGAGCTGTTTGATCTCAACACTGCCTTGCTCTGACAAACGGGCGGTGAGGTCGTTATCTTGGCTAATGCGTTGAATTTGGTTTATCGCATTACGAATCGGGGTTGAAATGCCTCTTCCTACCGCTAAAGCGGCAAAAGTTGCGGCAATGGCGGCCACCACAATCGCTATCACAACTTTTAAAATGACTTCATTATTAAGCAAAGCAATATCAGCCAAAGCCTCGCTAGATTGCATTTCAGTGACCAATGCCCAACGTGAACCGAGCGCCTCAATAGGTGCATAAGCCGATAATAAGTGGACACCAACACTGTTGTTCTCCATTAGCAGCCCACTTTCACCCCGTAACGCGTTATCCACCGCTTGCGTGTTCATGCTCAATAAACCAATCGCCGAACTTTTACTGCGGATTTGGTTAACCGTTACTCGGTCAACATTCATCACATCCAATGCACCAATGAATGTCGCTTCATTTTGCAATAACTGACGAGGTTGGCTGCGCAGCAAATGATCACTACCAACCAAATAACTCTCCCCAGTTTCGCCCAGCCCATTTTCTTTCCAACGCCCATCAAAGGTCATGATTTGATTAATTTCATCCACTGGCATTTGGAAAATCAGCACTCCAACACGAGTTTCACCATCAAAAATAGGAGTTGCAATAAATGAAGCCGCGGCCTCGTAGGAAGGGTAATAAGGGGCAAAATCATCAAGGTAATACTGATTATCCGGCAACGCTTTGGCTTTCAGATAAGCTCTTGCCAAACCAGTGTCTTTGTATGGTCCACTAAGTAGGTTGGTAGCAAAATCGAGTTCTTTGAAAACGGTGTATACCACGTTGCCATCGTTATCGACCATGAACACATCGTACAGTCCAAACTGCTCTAGATACTGTTTAATCCCAGGATGGTACTTTTGATGCAACTGATCATAAGACGTACCGAGAGAGTCCCCCATCCATTCATGCTTGGAACCTAGCGGATTAGGGTTGCTGGCAATGTAGCGAGATTGCAGCGCTTCCCCCTGCTTGGACAAGAGGCTTAAGCGTGTTAATGGATTGGCATCCTGACCATCATTCAGTTTCTGGTAATTCTGGCCAAATTGAGAAGTGTAATAATCCTTTAAAGCGCTAAATGAAGTAGCAGGAACTTGATCAACGGGATAGTTTTGAAATGCCTTAGACAACTCTTCCATGGCATCAACCGTGGAAACCATGTTCGCCAACGTGGTGAGTTGCCCTCCTACACGGTTCAGGTAGCGTTCGATTTCACTTTTCTTAGTTTCTCGAACCGACAGCAACTGATTCGATGCTCGGCTATAAATGGCTTGTTCAGAAAGACGTGATGCACTCCAGCCGATCCACGCTCCTGCAATCACCACCGCAACAATCGAAAGAAAAGTCATTGAAAGTACGATTTTGTTGGCAATTTTCATGTTGTTCCCCTGAAAAAATATTCAGCCCTGCATAAATTCAAAATGTCGCCAACGATATGTCATCAAATTAAAACTATTTTGTTATAGGAATAGATACTCATAACAAGCATAGCTACCACACTTTCCTTTCACAAAAAAAATGCAACAAAAGTTGTAGTAGATTGCGCGGTTCAAACTCAACAAACTGAATTTATTGGCAAAAGAAAAGCGACCCTCTCGAGTCGCTTTCTTCAATCATCCAAATCTGGGATCAACACATCTTTCGTAATGAACTATGGTTGTTGTTTGGTCGGTGCCAACGCAATCTCACGAATGCACACGCTTTGTGGCTGCTGATAAGCAAACAGTACCGCACGCGCGACATCATCCGCCGCCAACACGCCGCCCATGTCCACTTTCCAAGCATCATAGCCATCTTTAATTTCGCTTGATGTGGTGTGTGAAAGCAGTTCAGTTTCTACCGCTCCCGGAGCAATCGTGGTCACACGCACATTGCTGGCAGCCACTTCCTCACGCACGTTTTCAGAAATCGCATGTACCGCAAACTTAGTTCCACAGTAAGCAGCATGATTCGGGAATGTTTTCTTACCCGCAATAGAACTGATGTTCACGATCGTACCGTGGTTGCGATCTTTCATATCGGCCAACACGGCGTGCATACCATTGAGCAGGCCTAGCACATTCACATCAAACATGCGCTTCCATTCATTCGCCTCTTGCGTGTCAATCTGTCCAAGCAGCATAACACCGGCATTGTTCACCAGCAGATCCGCAGGGCCATATAGCGCTTCTGCTTTCGCAATCGCAGCCACTAAGGTCGCCGCTTCTGTCACATCCACTTTTTCACACAGTGTATTGGGCAGGTTCAGTGCCTCTAAACGCTCCACACGGCGTGCCACCAACAGCAGTGGATGACCCGCTTCACTGAAACGGCGTGCGATAGCTTCACCAATACCAGAACTTGCACCTGTAATAACGACTAATGATTTCATTGGATTACCTCATTCATTCTTAGAAAAATTCTCCTGAACACAGGAGTTCGTTGCAATGCGAGCAGTCTAGGCGAAAGCAGATTGTTGATATATAGTCGACAGGTTCACAAACTGTTGCCAAATAATGACAAATATAAGGGATTGCTCATGCAACTTAACCAACTTAATCTGGCCGACATTCGCGCCTTTGTACTGATTGCGAAACTCGGCAATTTTACTAAAGCGGCGGAAGAGCTGGAGGTTTCTCGCTCACATGTTTCACGCCAGCTGAGCCAGTTAGAGAATAGCATGGGCGTCACTCTTGTCATCCGCACTACACGCAGCCTTTCGCTCACGGATGCTGGGGAGATCTTCTATCGTCAATGCGAACAAGCCTTGAGCAGTATTGAACAAGCCGTGTTAGCCGCTGTAGATGATGTGCAAGAAGCGCGCGGTGAGCTACGCATCAACAGTGTGGGCGGGCATATTGGGGAAGAGTTAATTGCCGACATTTGCAGTGCTTTTATGCAAGAAAACCCCGATGTGCGTATTCACCTTGATTTCAGTAGTCATCGCGTTGATTTGATTGAAGAAGGCTTTGACGTGGCATTTCGGATGGGAAAATTAGAAGATGCCAGCTTTGTGGCGCGTAAACTCACCGAAATCAGCATGAGCACGCTCGCTAGCCCTACGTACTTTACGCAGTGTGGTCAACCTCAACATCCCAAGCAACTCGCTGAGCATCGCTGCTTAACCGGTTCGGTAAAACGTTGGAGCTACCAACACAAAGAGACGAAGCAAACTCTCGATGTACCCGTCGATGGAGATTTACAGTGTAAAAACGGCCGAGTGTTAGTTCGAGCGGCATTGGCGCATAACGGCATCATTCGCGTACCCACTTTCTACTGCCACCAAGAGATCGCCCGCGGCGAGTTGGTCGAAGTGTTTCAGGATTGGCATATCCCGAGCGTTGAGTTTTCACTCATCTACCATAAAGACAAATATCAACCGGTGCGCTTAAAGCGGTTTATTGAGTTCAGTAAGCGTTATTTTGAGCAGGGCGTCATCGAATAAATCGGCGAGTCATGACTCTCGCAAAACGGCAGCATAAAAGACTGGTCAAGTTCGGCGCGCTTAGCGACAATACCGCACTTTGAATGACAACGAATGAGAAATACCATGCGCAGTTTTATCCTTCGAGCTCGCTCCGCACCGACAGATAGCCAACGCCTACTGGACGAAATTGGTGGTAAATGCCATACCGAAATTTTGGCTCACTGCATGATGAACAGCCTGTTTACCGCGCAGTCCCATCGTGAAGATGTGGTGATTCATCTGGTATTGGAAAGCACGCGCGATTATTCACGCACCATCACGGTCGAAGCGAATGAAATCAGTGATGTGGGCGGGTTCCATGAAGCGGCGTTGATTGCCCTGTTGGTGAAAGCGCTGGATGCCTCTGTTGGTATGGGAAAAGAACAAACTCGTGTGGTTCAGCCGGGATTGACCGTGCGCACTATCAGTTTTGAAGCGCTACTCGGTGAGTTGGCAGAGCATCACTCACTGTACATGATGGATAAAAAAGGCGATTCAATCCGTGATATTAAGATCGGCCCGAACCCGTGTTTTATTCTGACCGATCACATCCCGATGCCGAAAAAGAGTGGAAACTCGATGAAGCGCCTTGGAGTAGAAAAAATCAGCCTTGGGCCAAAAATGCTGTTTGCTTCACAGTGTGTCACGCTGATCCATAACGAGATTGATCATCAAGAAGCAGGCTGGTAGACCAAACGACTCAATTAGCTCAATAGCCGCTCACTGAATCGGTGACATGAAAGCAAAAAGGCGGGGATCCCGCCTTTTTCTATTGTGAACAATCTTAGCTTGTTTGTTTTCCAGCAGAACGTTTACCCAGCCAGTAACCCAGACCGAGCGGAGCAAAAAAGATCACCACGATAAACAGCACAAAGTACAAGATGGTGCTCTTTATTAACTGCGTGACTTTATCCATCGCTAACGCCAGCACATTCTGCGAAATCTTATCAATATCAGCGGCAAACTGCGCTCGTTCGGTATGGATAATCGCCGCGATTTCAGTTCGCTCTCTGGCCACCATCGCCTCCAGCGCTGCGCGCTCATCACTGAGTTTATCCAAATGCTGCTGGGTTTTCTGGTCAATATCTTCCACCAAGGGTTGCAGCTCAATGGCCATATATTCCGCGAGGTTACGCATGTATTCAGGATTATTGTTCACAAAATCTTGAAACGAAGCGGATGAAGCTTGAATGCTTTGCAGCGTTTCCGTCAGTTGCTCACCACTCAACGCACTATTCATCGCAATCAATTGTGCTTTCCAAGTCATGATTTTCGGTGACTGTTCCGATACCAAGCTGAGCCGATCCGAAACGTCACTCATCGCTTCTGGCATGGTGCCTACTGTTGAAACGGCTTGCGCTTCATCGATCTTATTCGCTTGCAGCCAAGCCCGATAAGCCGGAGTACGCGTGAAAGTGAGATCGGTAAAAGGGTTTACGCTGGCAAAAGATTTCACAAAAGCTTGGGCGGTTTGATAGCTCTCTTTTTTCAGTAGTGACTGGGCAAGTTGCTCAACATCGCGAGTTAATCCGGCTGCCGTTTGCTTAGCCTGCTCACCGCTAAAAAGTGATTGCCCTTTCCCCGTTTGGAAAAAGTTATCCATCTGCTGGGTAAAAACCCAACTATCAATCAGTGCAGCCATAGGCGAAAGCTGATAAGCCGAACGCTGTAAACCTTCTTCCGCATTGATTTTCCAAAGCAACACATAGGATTGATGCAGCTTATCTTGCGCTTCATATTGTGCAGCGATTTGATCGGCACTTTGCTCAACCGCAGAGAAAAACTGGTGAGCGTATTCGCGAGTCATCAGCCGCATATTCAGCTCTTGCTGAGTTAACGGCGTAGTTTGGCTATCCAGCTTCACTTCCAATAAAGAACATCCACCGAGTAGCAAGGGGAGCGATACCATGATGCTGGTAACTCTATGGTGTAATTTCATACACAATCTCCTGTACAACAATTGGCGGTAAGGCTAGCACCATTACGTCAGAAAAATGTAAGAATCCCTACCCATAAAGTGGATTTGGCTGACATAAAATGAATTATCAGCAGAAAAGAATAACCAAAGCCCATGATTTAGTAATGAACCATGGGCTTAAATAATGTGGAATAGAAAAATCTTAAGCCAGTTTCAGATCAAACTGAATGCGGTATTGCACCATGTCTTCGATGGTCAATACGGGCATATTGTGCAGTTTGCCGAACTCGATGATTTCTGGCGTTTTTGCCATGCTGCCATCTGGGTTGGTCAGTTCGCACAGCACCCCCGCTGGCTGCAAACCTGCCATCTGCATCAAATCAACCGTACCTTCGGTATGGCCACGACGTGCCAATACCCCACCCGCACGAGCACGTAGTGGGAATACATGGCCGGGACGCGCCAAATCTTCCGGCTTTGCTTGTGGGTTCGCGGCGGTTTTGATGGTGGTGACGCGATCTTGCGCGGAAACTCCTGTGGTTACGCCATGTTTGGCTTCGATCGATACCGTAAACGCCGTTTGGTTCGCACTGTTGTTGTTGACCACCATAGGCGGCAGGGCTAAGCGATCGGCTTGCGCTTCAGTCAGACACAAACAGACGATGCCGCTGCATTCACGGATCATCAATGCCATTTGCGCTGTAGTAAGAGATTCTACTGCGTAGATAATATCGCCTTCGTTTTCGCGATCTTCATCATCGAGCAGCAGCACACCACGCCCTTCACGTAAGGCTTGCAGTGCGTTTTCTACACGAGTAATTGGGTCGCCGAATTCGGCAAGTAATGAGGACTGATTCATGGTAATACTCCAAAAAATGACCAGAATCAGGGCTTATGAGGGATCAAAATCCAAAACGAAAAGCACTGAAAACCGAAAGATGTAGCAACGCCGCACCTTGAGATTCAGTGTGTTTGTCATTCTCTCTCATCCGGACTGTAACCGTCGGCTCTGGCTTCTCACCAGATCTGCTGACCTCGACGAATCGAGCGCTCGTGGGCTCGCCTTGCGGCATACCACCGGTGGGGAATTTCGCCCCGCCCTGAGAATATTGTTGTGTTTCAGACGATTCTGAAACGCCGCCTAGTGTAGTCAGTTCAACAGGCGCTGAAAAGCGTTACGGACAAACTTGTTTTGAATATCACCGCTTTTGAGCAAGAAAAGTCGATGAAAAAGAAACATCAGATAGAAAACAGCGCGGATAGAAAAACAGCGCAGATTCGCCGCGCTGTTTATCTTATACCTTAAGCGTTAACCCAATCAGGCGTGTTTCAATGGGGTATTTTGCTGTGAGCGAGAAATCGCACCGTACAGCACCCAACCAAAGAAAGTCGCAATCGAGCCAAGCATAACCGCGGTTTCACCGGAACTGTACAGCGCGTAGAAGCTGTACATGGCACCAATAAAGGCCATCACGTTGGCCACTTTTGCTTGGCTCACTGGTACATTGAGCTGCTTTTGCATCACACCCAGCGCAGCCATAGAGAGGATGTACGGAATGATGTTGGTCACAACCGCCAAATTCACTAGCGCCTCAAACTGCTTATTGAGTGATGGGCTGATGGTCATCAAACTCAACACCGTTTGAATCGAGACGATGGTCAGCATACCTAGTACAGGGGCATCGGCTTTGGTCACTTTAGAGAACAATTTAGGGAAGAAACCTTCATCGGCCGAGGCTTTAAACACTTGCGCAATGGTAAATTGCCAGCCAAGCAGTGAACCGGTACAAGACACTATCGCACACGCCATGACAATCGCGCCCATGGTTGGGTTAAACATCTGCGCAAAAGCCAGACCAAACGGTGCGTTCGAGTTAGCCAGATCCGCGTTTGGCACAATCCCAGCAATCACGTTGGTTGAGATGATGTAAATCACCGCAGCCCCCAAGGTGCCACCCATGACCGCAATCGGTACGTTTTTCTCTGGGTTTTCCACCGCATCAGCATTAGCACACGCCGATTCCAAACCCAAGAATGCCCACAGCGTCATTGCAATTGAGCCGCCGAGCGCTTGGAAAAATGGCAAACCATGTGGGTTCCATGCCGCGCGATACAAGTCAAAATCAAACCAGTACCAACCGATGATGGATACCCCAATCACCGGAATAATGATGCCCCAAACGGTAACACTGGAGACTTGGCCAGTAATGCGCGCACCACCAAAGTTGGCCACGGTGGCGACCCACAATACCAAAATAGTCGCAATACAGGTTTCAATCGGAGTGAGATGGAAGCCAAACAGCACATCGGCATAGCCGACAGCGGAAATGGCAATCGCCACGTTCGCGATCAACAAGGAAACCGCGTAGGTATAGTTGGCCATAAAGTTGCCACTGCGGCCAAACGCGTATTCGGCGTAACCACCCATACCGCCGGATTTTTTACTGAACATACCGCATTTTGCAAAGGCAAACGCCAAGGCAGTTGAACCTGCGGCAGTGACTAACCAAGATAAGATAGAAATGGTGCCGACTTGGGCAAGCTGAGTCGGGAGCATAATGATGCCCGACCCCATCATGTTAACGATAGTCAGGATGGTGAGTTGCACTACACCAATTTTGTTATTGGATTTACTCATGATATTCCCCTTCTATGGGTCTTTTCGTGTTGTCATCGGGGCAGAAACCTCTGTCCCGATGCCCCGATTAACGTTTCAGTACATAGCCCATGGCTTGCACTCGTCCCTCGCCTGTCGGCTCCAAATACACCCCTTGCAATTCAGGCGCAAAACCCGGCAGCAAGTTAATGCCTTCTTCTAGAGCGAGGAAGTAACGCTGTACTGAACCGCCCCATATTTCTCCCGGAACCACACACAACACACCCGGAGGGTAAGGCAGTGCGCCTTCAGCGGCGATACGGCCTTCCACTTCACGCAGTGGGACTAGCTCAACTTGACCACGTACAAAGGCCAAGTTCGCTTCTTGTGGGTTCATTACCGCACGTGGGAAATAACGCGCGCGGAACATCTCTTTTTGCAGCTGTTTTACATCATGACTGGCATACAGATCGTGCATTTCCTGACACAACTGACGGATGGTGTAGCCTTTGTAACGTTCGCGATTCGCACGGTACACGTTCGGCAATACTTCGCTCAGTGGTGCATCTTCTTCAATCAAGCGTTCAAAACGGGCAATTTGTGCCACTAAATGCTGCATCTTCGCCATATCTTCGGCTGGGGTGAGCAGGAAGAGGATCGAGTTCAAATCGCACTTCTCTGGGATGATGTTGTTCTCACGCAGGAAGTTGGCCAGTATGGTGGCCGGAATACCAAAGTGCTCGTATTCGCCGGTTTCTGGGTCAATCCCCGGTGTGGTGAGCAGGAACTTACAAGGGTCAACGAAATACTGACCATGTTCGTAACCTTCAAACGCATGCCATTTCTGACCCGGCTCAAATTCAAAGAAACGCAAATCATCGGCAATTTGCTCGGTGGGGTGAGATTGCCAAGGTTTACCTTCGATCATTGGTGGGATGAACGGTTTGATGTATTTGCATTTTTTCATCAGAAGCTTACGGGCTTCGATACCAGTTTTCACCGCTTCGCGCCATAGGTAGCGGCCACTATCCCCTTCGTGCATCTTGGCGTTCACATCGAGCGCCGCAAACAACGGGTAGAATGGGCTGGTTGAGGCGTGCAGCATAAAGGCGTTGTTAAAGCGTTTATGGTTGCAGTAACGCTCTTGACCTTTGATGTGGTGATCTTTCTTGTGGATTTGCGAAGTTTGCGAGAAACCCGCCTGCTGTTTATGCACGGACTGAGTGACGATGATGCCCGGATCTTCAGGCTTCAGATCGAGAAGAAGTGGTGAGCAGTCTTTCATCATGGGAATGAACTGTTCATAGCCGACCCACGCTGAGTCAAACAGGATGTAGTCACACAGATGACCAATGCGATCGACCACCTGACGCGCGTTGTAAATCGTGCCGTCGTAAGTACCGAGCTGAATGATCGCAAGACGGAATGGACGTTTCGCTTCCGCACGGCTTGGGTCGACATTACGTACCGCATCACGCAGGTAAGATTCGTTAAAGCAGTGTGCATCAATCCCGCCGATAAAACCAAATGGGTTACGCGCCGTTTCTAAGTAAACCGGTGTCGCACCCGCTTGAATTAACGCACCGTGGTGGTTGGATTTATGGTTGTTGCGGTCAAACAGCACCAGATCTCCCGGTGTCAGCAGCGCGTTACACACCACTTTGTTGGAGGCCGATGTGCCGTTGAGTACAAAGTAGGTTTTATCCGCGTTGTACACTTTCGCAGCATAAGCCTGCGCATCATGTGGGGCGCCTTCATGGATCAGCAAGTCGCCCAAACGTACGTCCGCGTTACACATATCCGAGCGGAACAAGGTTTCACCAAAGAAATCAAAGAACTGGCGACCAACCGGGTGCTTACGGAAGAACTGACCGCCTTGATGACCAGGGCAAGCAAAGGTCGAGTTCCCCATGTCTACGTATTTTTTCAATGTACCAAAGAAAGGTGGCAACAAACTTTCTTGATAACGACGCACGGCAGTTTCCACTTGCTTACCGTAGAACTCGACTTTGGCATCACACAGCTCAAATACCCCGGTGATATCGGCGCAAAAATCATCTGGGAATTGGTCTTCGCAGCACACAGCAACAAAGATCGGCAGTTTCAAACCGGTCGCATTCATTTTATCTATGATGCCGTTTTGTACGTCTTCGACGGAAACCACCGCCGCACCAATGTCACAGAAGTCGGTTTTCAGTACATCCACCACTTCACGTTGGGTTGTGAAGCAAGAGCGAACCGATAAACTCGTAGCAATTTTTAATGAATTCATATTTAGCCTTTCTTATTTTTTTGATTAAACGAATTCCAAGCCAAATTATTTTTAGCGTGCAGGAAATCGCTCAGCAAAATAAATATTGCCGTCACAAAGGCTGAGATAGAAATAATGGAGAGCCCCAGCCTAAGAACGGGTGAATATTCTTTTGCTTAATAATGATTTTTCTTGGGCATACCTAGAGATTCGCTCAGTCACGATCATAGCAGGCAAAATCTACATGATTTCACATCACGCCAAACGGCGTAAAAAATCAATGAATATGCCTTAATACCTCAACATGAGGAAAGCAGGTATAGGACGAACCTTTAGCTGACAAGCAGCCTAAAGCACTCGTTACAGATGAGATGTCGATTGGGTAAAGAAAGAGTAGTCAAAGTAGTCACGGTGAGACGGCATCATGATGTGCCGAGTCCTGCGAATGTGTGCCATGATTTTTGATTTCTTTTTCATATACAACTCCGTTACAAATAATCAAGAAACCAGTCTACGTCGTTTTGCTTAGAAAGCAGGCGCATTCTATACCCCAAGGAAAATTTAAAATTTGACCATCATCACACCCTAATGCGCATAGATATATATTTTAGATTTATTTACCAACAATAATAGGTATTGCCATATATATCTCAATATAGATGCCTATTTATACGTTGATTAAATTACACAACTCACATTCAAACAGCACAACACACTATTTATCAACCCATAAACAAAGAGAAAAAATGCAACTGATTGCAAATCAAGTCGCACCGGCATGTACCCAAATGACTTGATGTTGCCGCCAACACGGCTGCATCCTCAAGTAGTAATGAGATAAATATAGGGAAAAGAAGAACGAGTTCCTTTCTTTCATGTTAGGACTCAACACTCACTCGCTAGGACACACAATAGCTTATGGATAAGCATCGGATTTTTGAATTAGCGAACCAACTTAGGTGCGCAGAAGACTCAGCATCGATACACCATTGGTTCGATGAGCTTAAAAAAGACATTTCATTTGAATTCAGCATATTAGGTGTTTTTGGAGAGCATTACACTCTAGAACCACTCTGCTATGGATTCTCTCCAACCCAATTTTCGACTTGCTTTGGCCATAAAAGATCAGAAAACGATCCTTTCGTCACGGCAGTACTGCAATCTGGACGAGGAATAATGGCTTTAATGGATCCCTATAATCATCCCGATTACGGAAAAAGATTACTTCTCGCTGGCCAACATGGCGAAAAGAAAGCGATTTTTCTGACTTCCTTTGGCAATAGGCACCCATCCAGTGATGAGATCGATACGCTCTATTTACTCACCCCTCATTTATATATGGCGTCAGACTCTATCGCACACCAATCACAGCAGTTGCATTTACCGCCCCCTCTCAATCCATTAACCGATCGAGAATGCGAGCTGCTCCCATGGCTAAAGTTAGGGAAAAGCAACTGGGAAATCAGTCGTTTGTTGAACATCAGTGAACGCACGGTGAAGTACCACCTGCAAAACATTTATCGGAAACTGGAAACGCATAATCGAACCCATGCGATTGCGAAAGCGATTGAACTCGGTTGGTACAAAGAATAAATAACAAAACGGATATACCCTTCCCACTTGGCGTTGCTGCCCCAAGTGGGAAGGGTATAGGCTTAGGAATTCCTAAGCCTATCATCAAGATACATTTCTAAAACTACGCTGTCTGCGTTTGCTGTCTCAACACTTTCTTCGATTGTCCTGTGACTTTGAGCAACGCAGGAACCAACAAGAGATCCAATATAAGTGCAATCATTATTGTAATGGCCGTCATCAAGCCCATATTGGCGTTCATCTTAAAGCTGCTGCTTGCTAGCACTAAGAAACCAGCACTGAGTATCAAAGTGGTACCGATAATGGCAACGCCTGTTTCTCTGACAGCAGTCACAATCGCCTCATTTTCTGATTGCCCTTCTTTACGTGCAGTATGGAAACGATAGAGCAAATGGATAGTGTCATCGACCACAATACCTAACGTCATACTCGCAATGACGGACAGACTAAGCCCAACTTCGCCCACCAGAATGCCCCACAAACCAAATGCGATGGAAGCGGGTAGCACGTTAGGCAACAAACTAATTAAGCCTAAACGTACTGAACGCAAAATAAGCCCAATCAACAATGAAATTACCAGCAAAGCTCCCGCGGATGCCGTTAACATGCTGACGTTATTACGGTAACCAATATGAGCAAACATGATGTCGGCACTTACTCCAGGGCTTATGCTGGATTCAGGAAATAGAGCTAACAATTGTTGGCGTAAGTTTGCTTCAAGGCTCACCAAATCGTTGGAAGACATCTTCTTCGCCGTCACAACCACTCGCAGCTCTTGTTTATCCAGTGCAACTTGATTGCTGAGTGTTAAGCCATAAGGCAGAGACATGTCATAAAGCAGCAAGGTTTGCGCAGACAAATCGGGATCCGTTGGCAATTGGTAGAAAGCCGGATCATCGTTGTGCAAGCTGCTATTCAAACGCTTCATGATGTCAGTGAGTGACTGCACATGATAAACACCCTGTGTTTCACGCGCGGTTGCCACAAAGCGATCTAGCTTGTTCAGGAAATCGGGCGATGTCACCAACTCCCCTTTTTCTGGTCTGATCGCGTATTGAATACTTGCTACACCAGTGAGATTCGCATAGGTAAAATCATTCGCTTGGCGCACCGCATAAGAGTGATCGAAGTACTCAAATAGAGTGTCATCAATATCGTTGCGAACCATATTCACGGCGATAACTAGACTGCACACCACAATAACCGCGATTTTCAACCCCGGTTTGACCATTGACCACTGAGCAATACGCTCTAGTGGCTTTGCTGAACCTTGTGGGTTTGAAACGGACAGCGGTTTCACTTTGCGCTGACGGCCTACCGGCAGCACAGCAAGCAATGCGGGCACCAAGAATAAGGTCAACAGCATGGCAGCGATCACGCCCATAGCCGTGATATTACCCAGATCGTTAAACGGTGGAGAATCACTGAAGTTCATCGAAAGGAAGCCCACCGCGGTGGTCAAGCTGGTCAAAATGATCGGTAAGCGGTGTTTATGCATGGAGTACTGAAGCGCGTCTTTTTTCACCAGCCCATTTTGAATCCCTTGTCGGTATCCTTGAAGGAAATGGATACAATCCGCTACCGCCATCGTTAAGATGATCAAAGGTGCAGACGCCGATGGCGAGGTAATGGCCATACCAAGCCACCCGGCTGATCCTAAAGCGATAAAGATGGATGAGACGATCGTGAGAGTCATCACGACTGAGCTCCAGACACTACGCAGGTAAATGCCCGTTCCAACAATGATCAGCAGTAATGCTGCTGGAACCAAACTCCCCATATCACGTTGGGCGGCCTCACCAAACGCATCGTTCTGCATCACTTGCCCTGTCAAGTAGAAAGAAAGGTTTGGATAGCTTGCTTCCATCTCTTGCTTCTTGTCTTGCCAAAATTGAGCAATTTCACGTACTTCTTCAGATTGCCCTTCGGTGGTCAAACTGACGAGTACATTGATCGCTGTCGAGTGTGCATCCTGAGCCAAGTAGCGGTTCACTAACTCCGGTTGCTTTAACGCATACGCTTTCTTCTCTTGTAAGCCTTGAGGCTGATTCAAGTTGGCTTGAGTGATGAAGTCTTCAACGATCAGATCATCATTTTTCGCATAGGTGTACTGGTAATTGCTTATCGAATCCACACGATATGAGTGCGGGGTTTGCCATGCGTAATCGGTAAGTTCCAAAACCGCTTGCAATACCTCAGGCTGAAATACGTCACCCAATTTTGGGTGTACAACAATCAGCACGCTGTCATTGCTGTTGTATTTATTTTCAATTGCTTCGAAAGCCACTAAATCTGGGTTGTCCTTACTAAAAAAGACTTTGTAATCATTATTTAGGCTGAGTTTACCTAGCCCCATAAAAGCAATAACCATAACAGCAAGCCACGCCATTATAACTGGCCAAGCTCTGGGCGTTGTCCATTTTTCCATTTTGGGAATTTCCTCTCCATTTCCGCCATCCATTGTTGGATGGCCATTCTCACCTTGCCTTTTTACCTGTTGTTTGCGCATCGAACGACTGTCCACTTGGACAGGTTCCACTTTCTCCGAACTCCGGTACTTTGCTTGCGAGATTGGGATTTTGATAAGGAAATGAAGATGAGAATGTGGTCAGCCGTGTTGCTAGCACTTTCCAGTAGTGTGATGGCACAACAAACTCTGTCAGGGTTAGATATCGCAACGGAAATGGTCAATCGAGATAGTGGCTATCTCTCTTATACGGCTGATGTTCAAATGAAAATCAGTGCATCGAATGGTGATACCGTGACGCGCCAATTGATGATCAAAGGAATTGAACAAGAGAACGATGGCGACAAAATCGTGACCTATTTTCAAGCACCTTTGGATATTGCGGGAACCGCGTTACTCACGTTCAGCCACGCGATTGAGGCGGATGATCAATGGCTCTACCTGCCTTCGGTCAAACGGGTTAAACGCATTTCATCCAATAACCGTTCAGGTCCATTTATGGGTAGTGAATTCGCTTATGAAGACATGAGTTCTTGGGAGCTGGATAAATATCGTTACGAGCTCATTGGGGAAAAGACGGAAAACGGCCAGCAATTCTGGCTATTGGCGTGCTACCCACAATATGAAAACTCTGGCTATTCCAAACTAGTCGCCTGGATCGACCAATCCATCTACCAACCCAGAAAGATTGAGTATTACGACCGTAAAGGCAGCTTATTTAAGCAGCTTTCTTTAACGGAGTATCAGCAGTTTAACCAGCGTTACTGGCGACCCAAATTCGCGCAAATGGACAATCTGCAAAACCAGCGCAGCTCAACACTGATTTGGCAAAACATGCAGTTGGGTGTTGACGTTCCCACTTCATATTTTGAACCGAATCAACTTCGTAATGCATACAGGCATAACTGATGGCGAACAAACTGATTTACGCCCTATTGCCATTCTCTCTTTGGGCGTCATTCTCTGGCGCCGAGGAGAAAGTTGAAGGGTATATCGGCCTTGCTGCTGACTTTTATCAAGAGTCCTCTCCCAGCTCGGTGTGTTGTGATCATTTTGCGGCAACCATGATCCTTGCGCCCAGAATGTCTTGGTGGAATGAACAAGGATGGACAGTCAACTTCACCCCTTATATGGAATACGAAGCACCATCCGAACAAGGGTTCATCAATTTGCGGGAAGCAAACCTGACCTATGCTGCGGAAACCACCGAGTGGCTTATTGGCTATGGATTGGTGTATTGGGGCGTTACGGAAGTCTACCAACCCGTCAATATTGTGAATCAGTATGATGGGCGCATCGCATTGGGTTACGAGGAAAAAATGGGGCAACCTATGCTGCAAATGCGCTGGTTGCCAGAGTGGGGAGAAACGCAGTTTCTTATACTGCCATTTCACCAAACCAGAACGTGGCGCGAACCCAATCAAAGGCGAGCTTTAACTAAACCCGTAAGCAGTGATGCACTTTATCCTGACGGCGAACAACCACTCGATTTGGCGAGCCGTGTGAGTTTCTGGCAGGATGAATTGGATATTGCCTTGAGCGCTTTCTATGGCAATAGTCGTGAGCCCTTGCTGATAGAAACAGCGAGTGAATGGCAACAAAGTTACGCCAAAATTTTTCAGTTCGGCACTGAGCTGCAATGGACAAAGGATGATCTTTTAGTCAAAGGGGAAGGAACACTGAAATCGGGAGAAGGCAGTGCCTACGGAACGCTCGTCGCTGGCTTTGAATATTCCCTGTATGGCTTTAGCTTTTCTCAAGGGCAATTGGGACTGATTGCGGAATACACTTGGGATAACCGAGATACTTCTGCCCCGGCAACCATTTATGACAACGACCTATTTTTAGGGCTACGTTGGCAAGCCAACGATGTGAGTGATACCGAACTGTTGCTCTCCGGTCTGTTTGATTTAGAGGATGCTTCGCAGATTTATAAACTCACTGCCTCCGGTCGGATTAACCATCACTGGCGCTGGGTGGCTGAGAGCTACTATTTATCTGCCATGGCCAATAATGAGCCAATTGCTTACCTGAGCAGTGAAAGTTATCTCTCTATTAAAGCTGAATTCTACTTTTAACCTACATCGGGGGTTTAATGATCGGGAATTTAAAAACCTTCAAGCCGAATTGAAACTCGGCTTGAAGTAACTATTAATCATCGTGAATTAACGTAAGAAAAACCGTGTTAGCAGACGCAGCACGGATTTACGATAAGTCAGCAGCCAGCCATTACGTGGCAACCAAGCGGCTGAATGAAGCACCGTTTTGCTGTGCGAGAAGGTTTTAAACCCTTCGATTCCGTGATAATGCCCCTGTCCTGATTCACCGATGCCACCAAATGGCGCATCATCCGCAGCAACATGCATCAAGGTATCGTTCACACACGCGCCACCGCTGTGAGTGCGCTGTAAGATGTGATTCGCCAGATGCTTATCTTTGGTCATCACGTACAGTGCCAATGGCCGCTGGCCTTGATTGACTCGCTCAATCGCTTCTTCAATATTGCGATAACCGATCACCGGCAGGATCGGGCCAAAAATCTCTTGCTGCATCGCCAGCATGTCGCCACTCACCTCAGTCAGTAATTGAGGCAGCATCTGTCTTGCTTCTAACTCAACCGTTTTACCCACAACGGTATTAACTTTGGCCCCTTTTTGCTGCGCATCATCCAGATAATGCTGCAAGCGCTCAAACTGTGCTTGGTTAATAATTTGCGTGACATCCAAGCGGCCATTACGGATAAAACGGCGCGCAAAACGCTGCAAATAAAGATCTACAAACGTGGCAACTTTCTCTTGCGGCAGCATCACATAATCTGGTGCAACACAGATTTGCCCTGCATTGGTGGTTTTGCCAAGCATAATGCTATCCACGCTGCGCGCGAGATCCGCATCGTCAGCGATGATCACCGGAGACTTACCGCCAAGCTCCAAGGTAACTGGGGTCAGGTTTTTCGCTGCCGCTTGTGCCACCAACTTCCCTACGGTGGTAGAGCCAGTAAATAGAAGGTGATTGAAAGGCAGCGCACTGAATGCCGAAGCCATTTTGGCTTCCCCTTCCACACACACCGCCGCATCACCCAAAGAACGTATGATTCGCTCAAGCACTTGGTTGGTTTTCGGTGTGTATTCACTGAACTTGATCATCACTTGGTTGCCCGCCGCGATGGCGGTGATCAGTGGCGCTAAGCTAAGCAGAATAGGAAAATTCCACGGCACAATAATGCCTACCACACCCACGGGTTGGTACTGCACTTCAACGCGCGAGGGCAGAATCATCAAACCCGCATGACGGCTTTTCGGCTTCATCCAACCTTTCAGATGCTTGAGGGTATAGTTGAGGTGGTTGACGGAGGGCAATAAATCGCACAATGAAGTATCAAAGCGGCTGCGAAAACCATAGTCCTCATTCATCGCCGCAATCAAGGCTTCTTGCTCTTCTAGCAAAGCACGTTTTAACTGCACCAAACGCTGCTCACGGCGCATTAAATTGGGATAAGGTTCATTGTTGTATTGCGTTTGCAGACGAGCAAACTCGGCCTGCATCACTTTAATCTCATCGCTGACAAGATCGGGTTTAGAGGAAACCACTGAGAGTTGAGTCATAAAACCTCCCGTTAAAAATGCGTAATCAGATCAGGATTTATCCCAAAACTGGTTTTGTGTTCTTCTATCACAAACTCACTGCGTGTTTGAATAACGCCCGGCAAAGTGCCCAGCTTTCCAGACATAAAGGCTTGGTAAGCTTTCATGTCCTTCACCCGAACTTTAATCATGGTGTCAAAATCACCAGAGAGTGAATAACAGGCTTCAATTTCTGGCATATCGGCCACCGCTTTCGCAAAGCGATCAAAAATCGAGAAACTGCTCTGATCGAGCCGAATATGGATAAAGACCTGCACATCAAGCCCTAACTTCTCAGGATTCAATTCAGCGTGATAGCCTTTGATGTATCCTTCTTTTTCCAGCCGTTTTACCCGCTCAGAGCAAGGCGAAGTGGTTAAGTTGACGAGTTTTGCCAATTCGACCACTGGCAAGCGACCTTTGTTGTGCAGAATCCGCAGAATTTGCACATCCACCCGATCCAGATTCATAACATTGCATCCTGTAATGATTCATCGCCAATAAAATACTGGCATCTGCAAGCGTGCCGAAATGTCATGCGATAAGCTGTGATAAACATCACGCGAAAAAAAGGGCATCTGACGATGCCCTCTCACTCTTTTCCTTTGCTTTTATAACTTAAAGCGGGAGATCTCTTTATTCAGTTCTTGCGCCATCGAGTGTAAAGATTTGGCTTGCTGAACCGAATGCTGCGCTTCTTCGGCTAGTTGATCACACACTTCGCGCACCGATTCCGTATTCATATTGATATCGGCGGTCACTAAAGATTGTTCTTCTGCTGCAGAAGCAATTTGTGTCGCCATATCGCTGATCTGCTGAATGGCTTCACTGATCGCTTGCAAGCTTTCACCCGTTTGGTTGACATCCGTTACACTCGTTTCCACCAGCTTATGGCTTTCGGTCATCACCGATACCGCTGTGGTGGTCACTTTCTGCAAACCAGCAATCTTGGCTTGGATTTCCTCCGTCGAAGCATGGGTACGCTGCGACAGCACACGGACTTCATCCGCCACCACCGCAAATCCACGCCCTTGTTCACCCGCACGCGCCGCTTCAATTGCCGCGTTTAGTGCCAACAAATTAGTCTGTTCTGCGATGCCACGAATGGTCGACAAGATGGTGGAAATTTCATTGGCATGCACTTCTAGCTCACTGATGATGCTCACCGCGCCAGTTAATTCTTGAGCAAGCTGGTCAATCGACTGCTTACTTTGCTGCATTTGCGCAAAGCCGTCTTCGCCCAACTGTACCGATTGAGTCGCATTCTTCGCTGTATTTTCGGCGTTTCCGGCAATTTCTGCGGTCGCCGATGCCATTTCGGTTACGGCAGTAGCGACCATGGTGATTTCATCCTGCTGAGTACGAATCCGCTTGCTCGCTTGGGTTGCTGATGCGGCAGCATGATCCGCCCCCTGATTAAGCGCGACCGAAACTTCACGCACGTTTTTCACCATGTGGTGTAAACGATCGACAAACTTATTGAACTTATCGGCCAGTAGACCCACTTCATCTTGGCTGCGGACTTCCAACCGACGAGTCAAATCGCCATCCCCTTCGGCAATATCCGCCAGAGCATTAGCGATATTACCGAGCTCATTAAGCTGACGAGCCACAAACCAAGACGTAAGCAGTGCCATCACAAGCAAGATACCGAGTCCAATCCCGATCTGCACCATCAACATATCGTTCAGTGGCTGCTCAAGTACCGCTTTGTCCATCACCATGACCAGTAACCAATCGGTATTCGCCACTTCCTCAGCCATCAAGACCTTATCTCGCCCGTCCATGCTCAGTTGGAAGAGCGAATGGTCTTTGGCCGCGATATTGAGCTTAGAAATAGTCAGTTGAGCCGACATCTCTTCCGTCGGTTTTAGGATCAAATCTTGAGTTGGGTGAGCAACGATTTTGCCTTTCTGGTTTACCAGTACGGCATAACCTTTTCCGGGGACTTCAATGGCCAAAACATCTTTAATCAGCTTGTCTAACGCGAGATTTGATGCGGCCACCCCAATCAACTGACCTTGATAGCGAACAGGCTCAGCAAGAGTCACCACTAAGGTTTGCATGGTGACACTCACATAAGGATCGGTCGTAATCGGTTTGCCCGCCGCTTTCGCTTCTTTATACCAACCTCGAACGCGTGGATCATAATCCGCCGTGTTGAGAGACGGATCTTGACGGAACATTTCACCTTGCTCGTTACCGTAGTAACTCAGCCCAAAGGAGCCGGACTGCAATGTCTGTCTTAAATGAGGGACTAACTCTAACTGCGGATTGCGTTCAATTTCTTCACGTAGCCCTTTAAGCGCGAGCTGCTTACCTAAAAACCAGTCACCAATCCCTTTGGCATGCGCTTGTAAAGTGTTGCGACTTTCACTTTCAATCGCCCGCCAGCTATCCTTTTTAAAGGTTTGATACCCTGCGATGACTAGCGCCGCCGCCGTCACGGCAATTGCCACAACCACAGAGAAAACCATTTTTCTCTTCAGACTCAATCTCATGAACAATACTCCATTCATATTAAATTGCATTAATATGAGAGCAAGCTATCAAAATAAGAGCAAATTACTATGTGAAAGCTCCCATAATTGTAATGAGTGATAACAACGAATGACTAAAGTGTGAGCTTCTGTCCAAAATGGTGCAACCGAAGATGGAAAGTGTTAATTGGTCAGAAAGGCGCTTGGGAATGCACAGCTCACCACACACAATAAGGGTGGAGAGTGGCGTTTGATTAGGAAGGAACTTGCGAGCTTAAGAAACTCTGATCTCAGCTAAGATATCGTGCTGTTTAACGCGTTCATTCTGCTGGTTGCAGACTCGGCAAAAGTATTGTTGCTCCATCTGGTAGTAATGCTGCCCTTGCATCAACATAGTGAGAAATTGTTGGAAACCTTGCCAGCCTTCTGGCTGTGTTTGCACACGTTTCATCACCATTTTGTGTGCGGTTTGTTTACCACAACCACGACAATATGCTTTAGACATGTCGGAGATCTCCTATCCGATTCATCACTATTGACAATTGACGCATTTTGCAGCGATAGGTTCCTCAGACATAATTTGTTGTGCAAATTTCGTGACCTGTATTAAAAAATTACTCAATAACAGAGATGCAGGGCAAAAAGAAAGCCTCGCAAAGCGAGGCTTGTTACATAGAGTGAAACTGTCTTATTCAAGTTCAATCAGGTGTTTTTTGAACGTTAGGTGCTGTGCTTTGACTTTCTCATCTGGCTCACCAGTGAGCAGGCTGACCACAACAATCGACAGGATTGAAAGGATAATTCCCGGCACGATTTCGTACACATCAAACCAACCGCCTGAAAGCTGCTTCCAAACCACGATAGTCACACCACCCACAATGATACCTGCCAAGGCACCATTACGGTTCATACGTGACCAATAGAGGCTCAACACCAGCGCAGGACCAAATGCCGCACCAAAACCCGCCCAAGCGTAGGACACCAAACCAAGCACTGAGCTATCCGGCGTCATGGCTAAGAACAGCGCAATCAGAGAAATGATCACAACCGCGGCACGGCCAACGCGGACAATCTCTTCTGAGCTCGCATCGGTTTTGAACACTTGCTTGTAGAAGTCTTCCGCCAGAGCAGATGAAGACACCAGCAGTTGCGAATCGGCAGTACTCATGATTGCTGCCAGAATTGCAGCCAGCAGCATGCCTGCGATGACAGGATGGAACAACGAGTTCACCAGCAACATGAAGATTTTTTCGCCATCATCCAGACCAATCGTGCCCGATTGCGTGACAAAAATCAGACCGGTTAAACCGACCAGAATCGCACCCATCATTGAAAGGCCAGTCCATACCACAGCGATACGGCGCGCCGTAGTCAGATCTTTATTTGAACGTGAGGCTTTGAAACGCGCCAGAATGTGCGGCTGTCCAAAATAGCCCAAGCCCCAAGCCACCAGCGAGATAATCGCAATCGCGGACAGAGGTTCGCCTTTTGCGTCGTTCCACAAAGTCAGTAACTCTGGGTTAATCGCCGCCAAATCGTGATCAAGCTGAGTAAAGCCCCCTTCCATCGCAGCAATCGGCACAATCATCAGCGCCGCCGCCATCAGCAAGCCTTGCACCAAGTCAGTCCAAGATACCGCTAAGAAGCCACCAAACAAGGTGTACGAAACCACACAAACCGTACCCACAATCACCGCGGTGGAGTAATCCAAGCCGAATACGGTTTCAAACAGTTTACCGCCTGCCACCAAACCCGAACTGGTATAGAAGAGGAAGAACAGCAGAATAAAGAACGCAGAAATGGTTTGGATCAGTTTTGAGTTGTCGTTAAATCGGCGTGACAAAAACTCAGGTAAAGTCAGAGAGTCCGTGGTAATACTGTAGGTACGCAGACGCTTAGCGTTCACTAACCAGTTAGCCCAAGTACCGATGAGCAAGCCGCCAGCCAACCAGAATGACTCAATACCCGCCGCATACGCATAACCCGGTAGACCCAGCAGCAACCAGCCACTCATGTCGGATGCGCCAGCGGAAAGTGCCGCAGGCCATGGCCCTAATGAACGGCCACCCAGAAAGTAGTCGGCTGAGTTTTTCGTTCGCTGATAAGCGTAAACCCCAATCGCCAACATCAAAATGAGGTAGACGATAAAGGTGGTTGTAATAGCGAAGCTATTTTCCATTGTGTTTTGTCCTCTTTTTCAAGATCGCCCTTCATACCCCCCTTTTATCCAAAGGGGGTAAACGCTGAAAGGACTAATGAGTATCCACACCCAGCTCCAAGAGCGTCGCGTTTCCACCCACTGCTGTTATATTTATTGTGCGTGTGCGCTCAGTGATAAAGCGCAGTGATAAATGTGGATCATGCGCCACCGGCAAGGTAAGCAGATCCGTTTCTGAAACTAGGCTAACAATCGCGCCTGTACGTTTCGCGAGTTGGCGATTGAGCGTGGCCTCAACCGACGGGGTTCCGACATATCCAACGCATCTCACGTCTGATTCGATCAGCTGGTGATACGCGTCAAAAGAAGCAAACTGCAACAGATTCGCCGGAAGGGATGACTGCTGGTAAGCAGTCACTAACGCAGAACTCAATTCAGCATCGTCACTACAAAAAACAACACTATTACCGGCCACGAGGGCAGCGGTCAATTGAGCTACTGCGGCTTGTTTCGCTTGAACACCATTATCCTCTTGGATGATCAGGGCAACACCACGCCCTGCGGTATAAAGCTCATTGGTTTCTCCGGTAGGCCCAATCAGTTGGTGCGTATGCGCCAACAAGGTTGATGCCTGTTGAAGATGGTAGGAAATCACTTTTGCCACACCGGGCATGCTGTTTTCCAATAAAGATTTCAACGCGAGTAAACACTCACATTTCGAGTCAAAGTCGGTCAGATTCCAATTTTCCCAAGCAGAAAAGGCGTCTGAAAAACGGGTTACTTGATGCACCATGATACGTCTCCTTGCTGTGGGTTATTGGTATTGCACTTGAGTAAAGCGGTAAAGATAGTGAGGCCCGCCCGCTTTCGGACCAGTGCCAGACAACCCTTGTCCGCCAAACGGTTGTACACCCACCACAGCCCCGACTTGATCGCGGTTGATGTAGCAGTTGCCCACCCGAGCATGCTTTTCAATCCAGCGATACGTGGTTTCGTTACGGCTATGGATACCCATGGTTAAACCAAAACCAGTTTGGTTGATTTTGTCGACGATCTGCGCCAGTTCGCGCGCTTTAAACCGAACTATGTGCAAGATCGGGCCAAACTGTTCTTCACTCAGCACAGCAATGTCATCAATTTCAAAGGCGGTTGGCGCAACAAAGTCGCCGTGTTGGCAAGTTTCACCCAAGGTTAACTGAGCGATTTTCTTCTGGGTTTGGCTCATATGTTCAATGTGCGCCAACAGTTTCTGTTTGGCTTTCTCATCAATCACTGGCCCTACATCGGTTTGATGCAGATGCGGCACACCCACTTTCAGCTCTTGCATCGCGCCCTGAATCAAAGTGATCACGCGATCGGCAATATCTTGCTGTACAAACAGCACACGCAGTGCCGAACAGCGTTGGCCAGCAGAGGCGAAAGCTGAACGCAGCACATCACGCACCACTTGTTCTGGCAACGCTGTGCTGTCCACAATCATGGCGTTTTGGCCACCAGTTTCTGCAATAAACGGCACCGGAGCCGCTTCACGTTGCGCGAGGGTTTGATTAATACGTTGCGCCGTGGCGGTTGAACCGGTAAACGCCACACCCGCGATGGCAGGATGAGAAGTGAGTGCACTACCTATATCTGCACCGCGCCCCGGTAGAAGCTGGATAGTTCCGGCTGGGAAACCCGCTTCTTGCATCAGCTCAACCGCGCGATACGCGATCAAACTGGTTTGCTCGGCAGGTTTAGCAATCACGGTATTTCCGGCCACCAAGGCGGCACTGATTTGGCCAAGGAAAATCGCCAGCGGGAAGTTCCACGGGCTAATACACACAAACACTCCGCGACCTTGGCGGCTGACACGACGTGTTGAACCATCAAAGCTTTCAACACTGAACTCGCCCAGCACATCGACTTGTTTGGCGTAATAACGACAGAAATCGACCGCTTCACGCACTTCATCAATGCTGTCGTGAATGGTTTTGCCCGCTTCTTGGTGACACAAGGCAACCAACTCAGGCATATGCTGTTCAAGCAGATCCGCCAGCGCATCCAATTTACTCGCACGCTCCTTAGCATCGAGCGCATTCCAAGTTGCAAAAGCTTGTTGAGCAGAGTCGATCGCAGCGGAAACATGATCAAGGTTAGCGTGAAACATCTGACCGACTTGAATACGGCGATCGTAAGGCGCAGTGACGGGCTCTGCATTGTGACCAGCCTTGATCATGCTTTCGTAATAAGAGTGTCCGCCAATGATCGGTGCAGCTTGCCACTGCTTATCTAACCAAGCGTGGATCTTAGCTTCAAACGGCTTCGCTTCACTCTCAATATCAATGTTGATCCCCAATGAGTTTTTGCGCTCTGCAAAAATTTCCGTTGGCAATGGGATCTTACGGTTATTTAAGGTTTCAAACGCGAGCAGCATATCGACTGGATGCTGAGTCAACGCACCAATCGGGCAGCGAGAATCCACCAAGCGATGGACAAATGAGCTGTTAGCGCCATTCTCCAATAATCGACGCACCAGATAGGGCAGTAGATCTTTATGGCTGCCCACGGGGGCATAAATCCGTACCGACTGCTGATAAGCGGCTTTCGCATGGTGATAAAGCGCATCCCCCATGCCATGCAGGCGCTGGAATTCAAAATCTTTGTGCTGCGCCATCACCGCAATCGCGGTCACGGTTTGCGCGTTATGGCTTGCAAATTGTGGGAACAGATTGCCGCGTACCGATTCGCTCAGTAGGAAACGAGCACAAGCGAGATAAGAAACATCGGTCGCTTCTTTGCGCGTATAAACCGGATAGCCAGTAAAACCGCGTTGCTGCGACATCTTGATTTCGCTATCCCAATACGCACCTTTCACTAAACGTACAGGGATTAAATCGCCCTGCTCTTTCGCGAGTGCAGTCAGCCATACCAATACTGGCAACGCACGTTTGGAGTAGGCTTGAACCACCAAACCAAACTTGCCCCAACCACGCAGAGTGTCGCTGCGATAGAGCTTTTTAAACAGATGCAGTGACAGCTCTAAACGATCTGCCTCTTCAGCATCAATCGTGATTGCCACATCTAGCTCTTTCGCGCGTTCAAGCAGTTGGATCAGAGTGCTGTACAGCTCGGTCATTACACGATCGGCATTCGCCACTTGGTAACGAGGATGCAAAGCCGAAAGCTTGATCGACACCGACGGGGCTGGGCTGGTTTCCAGACCATATTTGTCGCGGCCTACCGCCTCAATCGCCATCAAGTAATCTTTGAAATATTTGTGTGCATCGGCGGAAGTGAGCGCCGCTTCGCCCAACATGTCAAACGAGTAGGTATAACCTTTGTCGCGCATCGGGCGGCCATTTTTCTGCGCTTCTTCAATGGTGCGTCCAAGCACGAATTGATGACCCATGATCTTCATCGCTTGATGCATGGCTTTGCGGATCACAGGTTCAGTCAGCTTATTGACTAAACGATTCACCGCCTGTACTGGGCTTGCGGTTTCACCATCAGCTAGGCCAATCACTTTACCTGTCAGCATCAAGCCCCAAGTTGAAGCGTTCACAAACACAGAATCTGAATTCTTCAGGTGGGATTTCCAATCCGCAACACCAAGGCGATCTTTAATGAAGGCATCGGCCGTTTCCGCATCAGGAATACGCATTAACGCTTCAGCCAAACACATCAGCAAAATACCCTCTTGGGTATCCAAGCTGTATTCCAAAAGCAGTGCATCAATCATCTGCACCGCTTTTTTATCGCTGCGGATCGCTTCGATTAAGCGCGTGGTTTTCTCCGCCATTGCTGCTTTTTCAGCATGGCTTGGCGTTGCGAGAGGCAATAATTGGGTCAGCCATTGGGATTCGTCCACCATATACAGTGGCGAGATCAGCGACCATAGTTTATCTAGCGGCTGCTCGATAAACGCTGCGTTCAACACATCGGTTGCTGTAAACATGTGGTTTCCTTCATCTCATACCTGACAGATTGAGTCAGGTTTCCTGCAATGGCTGGCAGTGTATTTTGAGCGTGAGAAGAAAACTTGTCAAAAAGTCCTAGTATTTTGTCAATAACTCCGAGTTTTAACAAAACAAAAACAAGATCACACCAATTAGAGCAAGTTTACCCGTCAATTATTTTGCAATTGTTGCAACTCAACAACGATAAAAAGAGATCTACTTACCATCACGTGTAGTCACTATTGTTCTGTACCAAGAGGGAAATGAATATGCAGGATTGGGAGCAACGCCATCTTAGCGAGCTCACTTGATTAGTTGGGAATTAAAAGATCAATAACAATTACGATGCTGTAGAAAAGCGCCGCTTATAGTGTGAAGGGGAAATACCATGCAGCCGTGAGAAGGTATGTGCGAAAGTGCTTTGACTGGAGAACCCCGTCAGCTCCGCAATCTGGCCCAAATTGAGCCGCCCCTGTTCAATCAGCTTTTTCGCCATATCAACGCGTTTATTCAGCACATATTGATGCGGCGTGAGCCCCATCTGCTCTTTAAACAGCGCGTGAAATTGGCTTTCGCTTAAGAACACGCTGCCTGCTAACTGTGCAACGGAAATACGATGCGCTAAGTGCTGCTCGATATAGCGATCCACCACTTCCATATCAAAACGGGATTCTTTATGCGCACTGGCAAGCGCACTGATGTGGCGTTGCAAAAGCGCAACGACCGTATCGTTACAAGCTCGACCGAGCAGAAGATCATCAGGACAGGCTTGCATCTCCTGCACCAGCATTTGGATCAAACGTTGGATCTGACCATCCAGTTGAAAATAGACATCACCGACCGCGAGTTCATTCAGTTTACGCAGCAGTAGCGGGTCATCGTCACTCGGCATAGGCATATTTAACACCAGAATATCCGATTGTCCGACTACGCCACCAAACGCGTGATCTGAGCCCGAAGTCACGACACACCCCTGCCATGGGCCAACAATATTGCCGATGCCACGCACTTCAAATTCCGCTTGGCCTTTTAAACCAATCACAATTTGCGTGTAACTATGATCATGGCAAGCCATGTGCGAAGGTAAAGTGATCAGCTCTGCCGGCTTAGGCGACAAAACTTTGGCTATTTGGGAACCTTTGGCTACATCAAAAGCAGACGATTGAGCCATGTCGACCTCACAAGGTGGTGTTTGCGCGTCATGGTATCTCAAATCGTCTTAAAACGAAATCACACCCATTTAGCCTGTCTTAATAACCAATTACACGCATATTGATGGATAAACTTGGCTGCAATTAGGGCGGATTCTCATCTCGGAACAATGATCAAGTGCACATAAATTACGGTCAATGTGTACTCAATATAAAAAACGTTAAAGTAGATCGGAAAACTCAGCTTGCATATTTCTCGAATCTGCTCACAATGAAAATGCTTAGATCTAAAGTTCAAAAAATCAGTCACCTAAGTGTTCAGATTTGTGATGATTTCTGACTAAGCGGAACAAAGTTTGCATTAATAATTCAGCTATCTACAAAGCTGTCAAAAGTTTGTCTTTCCCACTTTTTGTGGCTAAACGTAAATGTGTTGCAGGGACCTATGATTAAACGTCGCATCCCAGCGCTATTGCTTGCGCTATCCCCGTTATGGATATCTGCATCGGTGTTCGCAGAGGAGGTCACACAAGCTGACCCCGTTGTGACTATCGATGAGAAGATGAATACCAAACAGAACGAAATCAACGCTATTCTCACCGACTACGAGGTGGAAAGCGGTAAACTCCAACAACTCAAGAATGAGCAAAACCGACTACAGCGTGAAAGTGAAGAGTTAGATGCCAAGCGTAATCGTGCTAAGTCAGAGTTGGATAAACAATATACCCGTCTTCTTGAAGATCCTGACACTGACCTAGTTACTTTCCAAAAGCGTTACCAAGAGGCGTGGAATGCGCTGAAGGGTAATCAATCACTCAAGTTAGAGAATGAGCAAGCGGTAACAGAAATTGAAATGCGCCTATCGCAGATCAAACAAAAGCAAGCTCGTTTGAACACTGAGATGACCAATTTGGAAGAAGCCAGAATTGATGCTCGGGTGAAACGCTTAGCGGCTGAACTACGCGAAAGTGATGTACTTGAGACCAGTTTCAAAACGACCTGTTCAACGACAATGACTTTAGGTGAATGTGCTAACCAAGGCCAATATCTCACCAAGCAAAAAGCGGTGAAAGCGTTTCGAGAAAAGCTGATCAATGAGTTAACCGAATCTGCGATTGCCAAACAAAACTTGAAAGGGGTTGAGCTCAATATCCACGTTCAAGAGAGCCAGATGATCCGTTCTGGTTTTGAAGGTAACAACGAATACTTCACTCAAGTGCAAGCTCAGTTACAAGCCAAACCAGAAGCAGTGGCAGCTTGTAAACTCTTGAATGTAGAGACTCGTTACTGCTTGAAAGGTGAGGCGGAGCAGCCAGCACCGAAAAAACAAGATAAGCAATGGGCTAACGTCACAGTACGTTCTGATCAATACAATGATTCAGTGACCATTAATGGCATCAACTATGGTAGTACTCCGATTGAACTGGTGTTACCCGCAGGTCGTCATCAAGTGACCGTATCGAAAGAAGGGTATGAAACCTACAATCGTGTGATTACCGTCAACGGTCACGATACGGTATGGGTAAAACTCAGACCAAGCAAAGACAGTTAACGGCGCAAAAATTCAACGATTTTTTGTTGGAATTCACAAAGCTGTAGATAAAACGCCATTTTGTCACTAAGTTATTGAAAGATGACTTCTGACGGAATGGCGTTTTCGTTTAGAATGCTCATAACTTAGACTTAATTTCCTAACTTGAAGTAGACCACCATGCGACAAGGGATTCCCGCTTTATTAATAGCACTTTCACCTTGCTTGATGGCAGCACCAGTGCTAGCAGAAGAAATTGCTTCTTCTGTTCTTGCCATTGACGATGCGCTGTTTGGCAAACATACCGAGCTGAAAAACGCTACGGATGCGGCCAAGCTTCAGAAAGCGGCTGTTGATAACCAACAGTCCGAGTTGAATCGTTTAACTCAGCAAGCAAAAGCTTTGGATACTGCGCTGAAAAATGCCAAAACCAATCTTGAGCGTGATTATCAAAAGATGATTGATGAGCCGGATCTGGATATTCAGCCCACACAGAATGCTTATCAAGCTGCATGGGCTGAAGTGAAACAGAACCAAGTCGCTCGTTTGGATGCCGAACAAAAGCTGCAAGAGATGCAAACGGTTTTAGCTCAGTACCAAGCTCAGCAGCAGACCATAGAGCAGAGCATAGCTTTACTCCAACAAGATAAAATGCGTGCTCGGGTGGACAGATTGCGCGAGGAGTTGCAACGCTCTGGCGAGCAAAAAGTGAGTTTCACCAATGTGTGTAACGCGGATATGACTTTTGCTCAATGTAGCAAACAGACCAACGATCTGGCTTTGCAAAAAGCAGTTAACCAGTTTCAAGTCTGGTTGATCGATGAAAGCAGCGAGTCGAATGCGATCAAACCACAGCTTAACAATGTCTCCTTGAACATCCATGTACTAAAACATGCGGTTGTGGATTCTGGTTTCTATGATGGCATGCGTTTTAGAAGCGTTGTCAATGCTCAACTTGAAGCTCGTCCTGCGGAAAATGCACCTTGTAAGCTGCTTAACATCGACTCACAGTACTGTTTTGCGCCAGGTGAAAGTCAAATAGATCAACAGCAGCAAGAGATCGCTTGGATTAGTCTATCACTGCGTTCGAATCAACACGGTGATCGCGTCACGGTTGATGGCGTTAACTACGGCAGCACTCCCGTTGAAGTCATGCTCCCCGTGGGTAAACACTTAGTGCAGATAGAAAAAGAGGGATTTCGCCCATTCCAGCAAGAAGTGAATATCACGTCAGATCAGACGTTACGTGTCAATTTACACGAAAAAACTAACCCACTTCGTGCTGGGCAAAAATTTGCTGATTCGGTGAAAGGCAAAGTAAATGCACCAGAAGTCATTACGATTTTGCCAGGGGAATATCTATTAAGTGAAAATGCTTCACAGCAGTATAACCTTGATCATGCTTTCGCACTGAGCGCAACGCCAGTAACCGTTGAGCAATTCGAAAAATTCATCAATCTTTCAAACTACCAAACCGATGCTGAGCTGAAAAAGCTGTGTATTTCGGTCAATGAATCCGAAGTGGCGCCGGTTTCCGACAGTTATTGGCGCAATCCAGGATTTAAACAGGGTAAAGATTCACCTGTCGTTTGTGTAAGCCAAAATGATGCCAAAGCTTATGCGCGTTGGCTTTCAAAACAAACAGGTTTCAAATACCGTTTACCAACGAAGGAAGAGTGGGAAATTGCCGCGCGTGCAGGCAGTAAGACCGACTATTGGTGGGGAAACAAATTTGGAGCAGGTAAAGCCAACACCGGTTGGGGCGGTACAACTTGGTCAAACAAGAGCACTTCTCCAGTCAAAGCTTTTACTCCAAATGCCCTCGGTTTCTATGACATGGTGGGTAACGTTTGGGAATGGACTGGTGACTCACGCGGTTTAGCCAAAGGTGGGGCTTGGAGCTTCTCCCCTGAAATGGCAAAAGCTCATAGCGAAATGTTTGTCGGACCAACCACTGCGGCTAACTATGTCGGTTTTCGAGTGTTGCGAGAATTATAATTTTCACTTGAAAAATCATACAGAAAGGGGGGATTTCCCCCCTTTTTCGTTTGTATTCCATTCGGTAAAGTAGTTAACAAGACATGAGTTGCATGACTGATGTCTGGTATCAACATGATACCTCCGTGTTTTTGGCAGACCCTCGCTGAATCCATGGAACCTCTTCTACACGTCGACAAGATATGTTTCTTGTATTTATGCCAGCCCGTCTTCAGGCTGGCTTTTTTTCATTCAAACAGTCATAAAGTCGATGAGTTTAGCTTACAAGATGCAATGCTCTTGGTATCATATTGCCGCATTCTCAGCGGAGGATATGGCGTGCCTAACCATCTGACATCAGAGCAAATTTCATTATTTAAACAACTGCCCGGCTATTGGGGATGTAAAGACCTCAATTCCGTATTTGTGTATGCCAATCAAGCCTATGGTCAACTGATCGGAGTCGATAGCGAAGAAGAGTGTATCGGCCGTACCGATTTTGAAATGCCAAGCCCAACGGCCGCTTGTGCTGCCGATTTTCAGCAACAGGATCGATATGTGATTGAAACGGGGCATTCCGTTAAAGTCTTAGACATACACCCCTACCCTGATGGTCACTGGCATGCTCACATTTTTACCAAAACCCCTTGGCGGGACAGGCAGGGCAATATTCAAGGTACCATTTTCTTCGGACAAGACTTAACCGATACCGCCATCCTAGAAGTCGGACATTGGGTATGCCGAGCAACAGGGCTCTCCAATACCACACCCTTTAAGTCGGCCGCTGATCGCGCGGCATTAAAACTTACGGCACGTGAATCAGAAGTGCTGTTTCTACTGCTGTATGGCAAAAAACCACAGCACATTGCACGAGTGATGGGGATTTCAATAAAAACGGTTGAGGGATATGAAGCAAAGCTGCGCAGTAAGTTTGGCGCGTTGAGTAAAGATCAATTGATTGATTTAGCGCTTGACCACGGTTTTGGTTCGGTCATACCCAAAACCTTACTCAAGAAACAGCTTTCAGTCGTGTTAAGTGATCACGTGACTTAAATCTGAGGGCGTTATCGACACTTAAAGTGCAGCAAGCACTCCTTGCTGCAGCTTTAGTTTAGGAGCTCAATCTCTTAACTTATGGAGCCAGACGATCTACTAGCCAAGTGTTTCCTTCGCGAGAATAAAGGAAGCGATCATGCAGTCGGTGTTCACCACCTTGCCAAAACTCGATGCTTTCCGGCTTGATACGATACCCCCCCCAAAAACTCGGTACTGGGATTTCACCATTCGCAAACTTCTGTTTCAGCTCAAGATACTTTCCTTCCAACACACCACGAGCCGAAATTCGGCTACTCTGATGACTGGCAATAGCCGCAATTTGGCTCTCTTTAGGTCGAGACATGAAATATTTCATGTTTTCCATCGCGGTGAGCTTTTCTGCCACACCAGTAATGTGCACTTGGCGCTCAAGTGGATGCCAAGGGAAATGCAGGCTAATTCTGTTGTTATGAGCAATATGCTGCGCTTTACGGCTACCTAAGTTGGTGTAAAACACAAACCCTGCATCATCGACATTTTTCAGTAATACAATTCTTTGAAAAGGCTGCCCATTTTCATCAACTGTCGCTACCGTCATCGCGGTCGGATCCGACAAATTGGCATCAATCGCCTGCTGTAGCCACAAATTAAACTGATCGATAGGGTTGGCCTGTAAGTCTTTTCTTCTTAGGCCTCCGTGAATGTACTCGCGGCGAATATCGGAAAGATCCATTTCTGCTCCTCACTTATTTTTGACCGATTGTGCGCCTATCGCGCTGATAACTCAAGCAAGCTAGGGAATGTTCAGCCAGACAAAATAAGATCACAATTTCTAAAAATTGCGTAATTTATTAAATTGCTGAATAGGCCTTTCGCCCTAGATAGCATATCCTTAACAATTATTGGCTCGCATAATAAAATCAACCGACTAAAAAACCCAAACGACTTGGAATGCTAAGTTAACACCGTAGCAACTTCAAAGAGAAAGGGGATGGTGTTAAACAGGAATTACACATGAGCAATCGCAGTTATAACAAGCTCACCGCCGAAGAATTGGACTATGTGGACGATAAAACCGCCGCTTTGTTACTGAATACCCCTCATAGCGCGCGCATTATTCTCTGGGCTATGGTGCTATTTTTCGTTTTGGCCATTGCTTGGGCATCTTGGGCAGAAATAGATAAAGTCACGGTCGGACAAGGTAAAGTAGTCCCTTCCTCTCAAGTGCAAGTGATCCAAAACCTCGAAGGTGGGTTAGTAAAACAGATTTTGGTGCGCGAAGGGGAACAAGTTCAAAAAGGTCAACAGTTGATCCTGATTGACGATACCCGCTTTCGCTCCGATTTTCGTGAACGTGAACAGCAAGTGGCCAACTTAACAGCCAACGTACTGCAGCTTTCTGCCTCAATCTCTAGCGTCATTATCGATGAAAATTTTGATGAGAAGAATTGGACGAACAGCGTACGTTTGGATTACAGCAAGCTTGCGTTTCCTCCCGTATTGAGTGACTCACAACCGGAATTGGTTGAGCGACAACGTGACCAATATCGACAAGATTTGGACAACCTACGCAACCAGTTATCGGTTCTTTCCCAACAAATCAAACAGAAGCAACAAGATCTGGTTGAAGCGGAAGCTAGGGTGATTAACCTACGCCAAAGCTATGATTTTGCGAAAAAAGAGTTAGATATCACGGAGCCTCTCGCGAATGAAGGTGTCGTCCCGAAAATTGAACTGCTTAAATTACAACGTCAACTTAACGATACTCGCCGAGAATTAACTTCAACAGAGCTAAAAATTCCGGTACTTAAAGCCGCCGTACGTGAAGCAATGCTCAGCCGAATTAACGCCGCGCAAAAGTTTCGTACCGAGCAGCAAGATAAGCTAAACCAAGCACAAGACAAACTCTCAGCCATGACCGAATCTGCGGTTGGCTTAGAAGACAAAGTAAATCGAACTGTCGTGGTTTCACCGGTTACAGGCACAGTAAAAACCCTCTATGTGAATACGGTGGGGGGGGTGATTCAACCTGGGATGAACATCATCGAAATCGTTCCAACCGAGGACACTTTACTGGTGGAGGCACAAATTGCTCCACAAGATATTGCTTTCCTACGCCCAGACTTACCCGCGATTGTCAAATTCACAGCTTATGATTTCACACGCTATGGTGGCTTGGAGGGAACTCTAGAACACATCAGCGCAGATACCACTCAAGATGAAGAAGGAAACAGCTTTTATCTCGTTAGGGTACGAACCAAAGAGACAACGTTAGGCCATGACAAGAACTTGCCGATCATTCCTGGGATGACGACATCTGTCGATATCATCACTGGCAAAAGAACCGTGTTGGACTACCTGCTGAAACCCATCTTGAGTGCGCAAAGTAATGCGCTCAGGGAATGATCCTGATTATGAAACGTTGGATTGTTCTCTCACTGGCGATTTGTGCCTCCTCTCTTTCACTGGCGCTCAATACCAAGGAGCAACAGTGGGTGAATGCGGTAAAGGCAACCTATGGCCCGCGAGCAGGCAAACGCGTAGAGACTTGGCGGCTTAAGATGGCACAGCTGGCTTCCGTATCAGAGAAAGTGAAGCTACAAGAAGTGAATGCGTTTTTTAACCAGCTCAATTTCGTCAATGATATCTATCTTTGGGGTTCCAACGATTATTGGGCCACCCCATTAGAGTTTCTTGGTAGTAATGCGGGAGACTGTGAAGATTTCACAATTGCGAAGTATTTCTCGCTGTTAGAGCTGGGTGTATCAGATAAAAAACTCCGTCTCGTGTATGTTAAAGCAATTGAATTAAACCAATTTCATATGGTCTTGGCGTATTACTCCACCCCGAGTTCCGAGCCAGTGATTTTGGATAACATCAATCCACAAATTAAACCCGCATCAACACGCAAAGACTTACTACCCATCTACAGCTTTAACGGTAAGAATTTGTGGCTAATGAAATCCAATAACGGACAATTGGCAGGGGACTCTTCGAGATTGAGTTTGTGGAACGATTTAAGAGCCAGAGAGCGCTCTCTAAAATTAAATAAACCTCTAGTTAGCTATGATGAGTAGGCAAGCACTATGACGCTATACAAACAACTGGTCGCAGGGATGATTGCGGTGTTTATTTTGTTGTTGGGTTCGGTTTTTACCATCCAATTCAACACCACTCGCGACAGTCTTGAGCAACAACAACGCTCTGAGGTCAATAACACCATCAATACGGTGGGATTGGCTTTAGCGCCCTATTTGGAGAAAAAGGATAACGTTGCGGTAGAATCTGTGATCAACGCTCTGTTTGATGGCAGCAGCTACTCGGTTGTTCGTTTGATTTTCCTTGATGACGGTACCGAAATTCTTCGCTCCTACCCCATTCAACCCAATGATGTCCCAAAATGGTTTACCCAATTGAACCTCTTTGAACCGATTCATGACCGACGAGTTGTCACCAGTGGTTGGATGCAATTAGCCGAAGTTGAAATCGTTAGCCACCCAGGGCCTGCCTACGCCCAACTATGGGAAGCATTGATTCGTCTCAGTAGTGCCTTCGTGGCCATTTTAGTGATTGGTATGTTTGCCGTTGCCTTTATTCTGAAACGCTCACTCAAGCCATTGCAGTTGATCGTTAATAAAATGGAGCAAGTCGCGAACAATCAATTTGGTGAACCACTGCCCCGCCCCAACACTCAAGATTTGATCTATGTGGTGGATGGCATCAACAAAATGTCTGAGCAGGTAGAAAAAGCATTTAAAGCTCAGGCGAAAGAAGCACAACAGCTGCGTGAAAGAGCCTACCTTGACCCTGTTTCTCATCTGGGTAACCGGGCGTATTACATGAGTCAATTGAGTGGCTGGCTTTCAGAAAGTGGCATTGGCGGTGTGGCCATTCTACAAGCAGAATTCATTAAAGAACTGTACGAAGATAAAGGCTATGAAGCGGGTGATGGCATGGTTCGCGAGCTTGCTGAACGCCTGAAAAACTCGATTACCACAAAAGATATTTCGATTGCGCGTATCTCCACTTATGAGTTTGGCATCATCATGCCAAACACCGATGAAAGCGAACTCAAAATCGTGGCTGATAGCATTGTAACCTGTGTGGAAGACATCAACCCTGACCCGACTGGTATGGCGAAAGCCAACCTGTCACTGGGTGTGGTGAGCAATAAACGCCAATCCACGACAACACAACTGCTTTCGATATTAGATAATGCTGTCGCCAAAGCCAAAGCCAATCCAGAGCTCAACTACGGCTTTATCAGCAGTGATACTGATAAAGTGATTTTAGGTAAGCAGCAGTGGAAAACCTTGGTTGAAGAAGCTATGCATAACGATTGGTTCACTTTCCGCTTCCAAGCAGCCAACAGCAGTTGGGGAAAAACCTTCCACCGCGAGGTTTTCTCCGCGTTTGAAAAAGACGGTGTTCGTTACAGCGCAAACCAATTCTTGTTTGCTCTTGAACAGCTCAATGCGAGTCATCTCTTTGATCAGTATGTGATTGAGCAAGTGATCGGTCTACTTGAAAGTGGTGCGCAAACGGAACCACTGGCGATCAACATTACCCAAAACAGCATTTCTCAACCTAGCTTTATCCGTTGGATCAGCCAAACCTTAAGTAAGCACCTCTCCATCGCCCATCTGCTGCATTTTGAAATTCCAGAAGGCTGCTTTGTCAACGAACCTCATTACACTGCTCTATTTTGTAACGCTGTGCGTAATGCGGGGGCGGATTTTGGCGTGGACAACTATGGACGTAACTTCCAATCTCTCGATTACATTAACGAGTTCCGTCCTAAGTACGTGAAATTGGATTATCTGTTCACCCATAACTTGGATGATGAACGCCAGAAATTTACTCTGACCTCTATCTCGCGTACGGCACACAACTTGGGGATTACGACCATCGCCTCACGAGTTGAAACACAGACTCAGCTCGATTTTCTCTCTGAACATTTTATTGAAGTTTTCCAAGGCTTCATTGTTGATAAGTAACCAAGGCCACAGGCATGCAAGATACATTACTTAATTCGCTGGTGTACGTAAGCCGTTATTACGGTTTAGCGAATTCTCCTGAAGCTCTGATCAGCGGTTTACCTTTAGCTGATGGCAAGCTGACGCCTTTTCTTTTTCCTCGTTCAGCAGAAAGAGCTGGACTAGTAGCCAAAGAAAACCGCGCACCATTAGACAAAATCCCTCATTTGGTCTTTCCGGTGGTATTGCTACTCAAAGGGGGGGAAGCCTGCGTACTCAACAGCATTAATGCAGAATCCAAAGAAGCAGAAATTGTCACGGCAGAATCGGGAATGATACCCGTTGCCTACCCACTCGATGATTTGGAAGCACTGTACATTGGCCGTTACTTTATGGTCAAAAAACAGTTTCGCTTCGATGAACGCTCACCTGAAGTGCTTAAGCCAAAAGATGGTCACTGGTTTTGGGGCACTATTTTTAAATCTAAACACATTTATCGAGATGTCTTGATTGCTTCACTCTTGATCAACATGTTTGCCATTGCCGCACCGATGTTTTCGCGAATTGTGTACGACAAAGTCGTGCCTAACCTCGCGTTTGAAACCTTATGGGTGCTTTCAAGCGGTATCTTGGTGATCTTTTTGTTCGACTTTATGTTCAAAATGCTGCGTAACTACTTTATCGATGTGGCAGGCAAAAAATCGGACATCCTGATCTCTTCCAAACTGTTTAGCAAAGTCATGGGCATTCGGATGGAAGCTCGCCCACCTTCTGTGGGTGCTTTTGCACGTCACTTACAAGAATTTGAATCCATTCGCGAATTTTTCACTTCCGCTACCATCTCTGCGCTGATTGATCTGCCATTTGCCCTGCTATTTTTAGTGTTGATCTGGTTAATGGCTGGGCATCTAGTTTGGGTTCCCATTATCGGCGTGCTGATCTTAGTGATCTATTCAGTCATGATCCAAGGCCGACTTAGACGTGCCATAGAAGAAGGTTCAAGGCTTGCCTCTCAGAAATACGCGAATTTGATCGAAAGCTTATATGGCTTAGAAACCGTCAAGCTATTTGGCGCCCAAGGGCAGTTCCAATATCGTTGGGAAGAAGCGGTAGCCCATATGGCTAACTGGAACATCACCAGCCGCCGAATTACCGATAGCATTCAAAATACCGCAGGATTCGTTCAACAAGCGGCCAACATCGGCATGATCATCGTCGGTGTGTATTTGATTTCGAATGGGGATTTGACCATGGGGGGATTGATTGCGGCCACCATGCTCAGTGGCCGCGCGATTGGACCTTTAGTACAACTCTCCCTGCTCTCTACCCGTTATAACCAAGCGAAGTCCTCTATGACCATCATAGAGCAAGTGATGTCGATGCCCGATGAGCAGGAAGAAGGCAAGCGCTATATCCACCGCCCTATTATTCAAGGCAAAATTGAACTGGATCGCGTGACCTTCCACTACCCTAATTCTCCAATCGCCTCGGTTCGAGACCTCAGCCTGACGATTAACCCTGGGGAAAAAGTGGCAATCATCGGTCGGATCGGCTCTGGGAAAACCACGTTAGAACGCCTGATCATGGGGCTTTATAAACCCACGGAAGGCTATGTGCGCATTGACGATACGGACATTTCACAACTGCACCATATTGATATTCGCCGCAACATAGGCTGTGTACCACAAGACAGTGTGCTGTTTTACGGCTCGATTCGTGACAACATTACACTGGGCCGACCACTGGCCGATGATCGTGAAGTGATGGATGCCGCTAACCGAGCAGGAGTGACCGCTTTTACTCAGCAAGATCCAGCCGGATTGGAGCGTCAGGTTGGTGAAGGCGGCATGCTGCTCTCTGGTGGTCAGCGCCAATCGGTTAGTATTGCGCGCGCTCTATTAGGTCGTCCTCCCGTATTGTTGATGGATGAACCGACCAGCGCGATGGATAACCGCTCAGAAATGCACATTAAACAGCAATTGAGCCAACTCAAACCCAGCGAAACGCTGATTTTAATCACCCACAAGACCTCTATGTTGGATGTGGTGGATCGCGTCATTGTGATGGAAAAAGGCTGCGTCATTGCAGATGGTCCGAAACACGAAGTGTTAAACGACCTCCGTCAGGGGAATGTACGCGCTGTGCAGTAGCACTACGGCCAAAAAACTGATAGCGATAAAACAAAGGGAACCTAAGGTTCCCTTTGTTGATCTGGTTAAGCCACGAGATCAAATCCCAATATCTTCGGCTTCCAACATTGAGGACAATTTAATCTCATGTTGGTTGAAGGCAAAAATGGAAGCCCCGTGAGCACGCTTAGTCAGTACCCGTTCATCACCAAATTGAATCGTGACGTGGGTAAACACTTTGTTCTTCGCTTCCACCGTGTTTTCCACTAATTGCACTTCAAACTCTTCACTTAGCATATCGAGCGCTAATTTGATTTTCTCCATCTGCTCATTGGCTTCAATTTTAGCCTTATCGATCGCTTGGGATTCTTCTTCGTTTCGCTCAGCTTTGGGGCGTTTTTTAAATTCAATTTCGCGTCGGATCAGTTCCATCATCGTATCCTGCGCTTGCTTGTAGAGATCTTTATGTTTATTGATCCGCTCTTTGTAGCTTTGGTAGCGCGCAAAGGCCTCAACGTGTGTCGCGGTATCACCTTCTACACCAAGATTAAAGCAGATAATTTTGCCCCCGACTTTGGCCGTGCCAGCACTGAGCGTACCTTGAGTCTGCTTACTATCAAGCACCAAGAGATCATTCCCACAACGGATTGCATTTCCCATGCTATGTACCGCAAGGTAAATGGAATCCGCCGCTTGTAGTTCGGCATTCTGAGCGTAGTTTGCACGGATATTCCCCCCCGATTTCACCACACAACCCAATTCTTCATTATCAGAAACGGTGTAGCCGATGATCCCTTTACCCACCTCGATATCACCCTGCGCTTGTACGTTTGCCGATTCAATAAACCCCCCAACGGTAATCGCCCCCGTAGCGCGCACAATCATCCCTGGCTCTATATCTCCCGCGATCACAACATTACCTTTAAAACGAATGTGCCCTGTTGCCACACTGACATGGTTCAAACAAAGCGCGCTATCGACTTCAATAGTGTTCTTTTTTATCAGAGGCATACCCGCCTGAGAGGCGAGCAATAAATTGGGATCATTCGGAGAGATATGTGTGCCTTTGCCCGCGACGAGAGCAGATTCTTTACCCGGTTTAGGCGGAATGGGTTTACCTTGCACGGTATAGCCCATTTCACCTTTGGTCGCGGGGATACGACGCATCACGGGATCATTTTCGCCGACCGTGATGGTTTCTCCCAGATTGCGCATATCAAGTTTGTTCTCGCCCACTTTTTTTTGCGGGCGCAACACGCGTTTGGACACATCGTCAACCAAGGGTACAAAATGGGTGTCTTTCCCTTGGATCGGATCTTTACCTCGCGCAACAGGCTGAGTGAACACTTCGCCCGGTTTTAACTGATTGCTTACCAGTAGCACTTTTTTTAACGCCAACTTGTTGATGCCTTTCAGCACACTCGCTTGCGCTAAAGCATGAACCAGTTCATTACCACGTAAACCTCGACCACCGTATGCCCCAGTCACAATCATACTGGCGAGCATCTCTTTCTCACCTAGCTCAATGGTCACGGTTGCATTACGCACTTCAGCAATGGGGACGCCGTCAAAGGCCGCACGTTTACCTTCTTTCACACTATTGATAAAACGGGTGACATTCTCTTCCAAGATGAACAGTTTTGCGGCTCCAATTTGTGCCAACACCGCAGGCAGTTCACTGCGATTCAGCTCTTTTTGGGCGGTTTTTGCTCCCAATTTCGCGATCACTTGCTGCCTATCTGACGTGAATTCGAGTATTTCTTTCCACATAACGCTTCAACTTTTACGGTACAGAATATCCATGAATTCAGTGTATAAGAAGAAAGCGAATTGCTGAATGTTGTGGCCTGCAAATTCAGGCTTATGTCACTCTGTGAGTATGGAATTTGTCGATACACTCTTCGGTTTGAGGAAAAAAAACACTCAGATCATCTGGATACCACGCGCTAGATATTGATTTTTTAAGCAGCTATCAAGCTCACTGTTGGTGATAAGGTATGAAATTACCGATAGCGCAGCGACAGCGTAAGGTTCTATCCGTTCAAATTTGCTGTCATCTGCCAACATGTATACCGCCTGACACTGTTGGATCACGTTCTTTTTCACCCCAACCTCAAACATGGAAGAGTTGGTAATGCCAGCATCGAGTGAAATGGCATCGCAAGACATAAATGCCTTCGGGGCAGAAAACTGGCGTAGCGACTCCACCGCCATGCTGTCACCGATCGAAAAGAAGCCGTTGCGCACTTTCCCCCCCACCACATAAACCTCTACTTTCGAGGTGCCCGCCAACAAGTGAGCGATATTTAAGTCCGTTGTGATAACGGTTACTTCCATTTCTTTCAAATACTTAGCCAGTTCATAACAAGTTGAACCGGAATCAAGAAACAGGCAATCATTGGGTTCAATCTGCAAGATTGCTTTGGCAGCGATCTCCTGCTTCGCGGTCGTTTGTAACTGCTGTTTAATGTCGAATTCAAATTCCAAATCGGTTTTTTGCTGATTAAATCGAATACCGCCATGAGTTCTGTGAATAGACGGGTGCGATTGGACTAATTTGAGAAAATCTCGCCGCACGGTTGGCGCGGAAAAGCCAAAGAGTTCAATGGCTTGATTGGTGAGAATTTCTCCGTGCTGCCAAACGTAACGCAGGATTTGTTGCCGCCGCTGAGTTGCCTGCATAGATCACCCCTTTAACTGGTGAAGTTGGTGCATAAAGGGTTTGGTATGCGTATAAAGATCTCGGTATAGCGCATATAACGGGTCGTAGATTTTCGTCAGCTCCTGCGGTGTGTAGTGCTGCGCGTGAGTCACCCACGTACTCACCGCTTCATCTAATGAAGCAAATTGACCTGCCGCTTTTGCCGCCATCAAGCAGTCTCCGTAACACGCGCCGAAATCCACTTGCGGTACTTGCTGCTCTTTCTGCGCAATATCACTCACCACCTGCATTAAATAAGGATTGTGCGTTCCTCCTCCCACCGCATAGAGCTGTGCAATGGTGAACCCTTCTTGTTGTAGTGCGTCCAAATTGTGCCTCAGACTCATTGCAATCCCTTCCAGCACTGAGCGGTACACATCAGCATGGGTATGATGAAGCGATAATCCCATCAGCACTCCTTGTGCTCGGTTATCCAATACCGGGGTTCGCTCGCCCGAGAAGTAAGGCAGGCAGATGAGCCCATTCGCTCCCGGTGTCGACATTGAAAACTCTTGCATTAAAACAGCATAGGGATTTTGCTGAGTGTCAGCACCAATGCGAGATGCCTCCGCACCAAATTGTTTGAGATACCAGGTAATCAAGCTGCCGCAGGTCGCCGTCCCGCCTGAAATCACATAGGTTTCTGGCTCCAAAAAGTGGTTTCCCCAAAAAACGGGCGAGTGCGGTAAGCGCTCGGTTCGGCTAATGAAAAAGGTAGAACTGCCATACATCATCATGGTGTCACCAACCGCTTTCACCCCAGCGGCCAATGCTTCAGAGGCGGCATCCGCGCAACCAGGTAATACTGGCGTACCTTCTTTTAAGCCGGTTAACTCGGCCGCTTGCTCGGTGATCTGCCCTGCAAACTCACTCGCCCAAAGCAAGTGAGGTAGCGCTTTATCTCCAATTAAATCACGGCGAAATTGTGCCGACCACGCGCGGTTTTGTACGTCATACAGACCGGGGTAACCAATCGCATCGTAGTAATTGAGGCAATACTGCCCCGTTAATTGATAAGTTAGATAGCCAGAAGCTGAGAAGAGAAAGTGCGCCTTTTGCCACACCTGCGGTAAGTGCTCTTGAATCCAACGCAGCTTCGGTGTGACCGATTGTGCGGAGAGTGTTACACCACTGAGTTGATAAATCGCCGCCTGACCAAACTGCAGCTCAATACTGTGCTGCTGCTCGACCGCACGGGTATCTATGCCATACAAAATCGCGGGGTGTAGGGGCTCGCCTTGCTCATCCGCGCACAGGATGCAGGGAGACATCGCACTATGACCTACTGCTTTGATTTGCGCAGGTGCGATGCCTGATTTGCGCACTAGGGCTTGGCAAATCTCAACAAACTCCCCCCACCAAACCTGCTTCGCATCGTGCTCTGCCCATCCATCGTGTGGGATGCTCAGTGAATGGGCAATGTCATGGGAAACCACCACGTTGCCTTGTTCATCCACAATCACGCCTTTGCTGGAGTATGTTCCGATGTCGATTCCTAAGTAATACGCACCCATAATGACCTCTGCGGTTTAGAACAAGAACTGGCCGGCTTTAAAGACCAATTTGCCATCCAAATACACTTCTCCCTCTTCTCGAGTATCTTTAATGATATCCCAGTGAATCGAAGACATATTGGTTCCGCCGCATTGCGGATAGGCTCGGCCAAGGGCGATATGTAAGCTGCCACCAATTTTTTCATCGATCAAAATGTCATTGGTAAAAAACTTCATTTCTGGATTAAGTCCGAAAGCAAATTCACCAATCAACCCCGCACCTTCATCGGTGGCAAGGATCTTCTGCAAATAATCAAGGTTCGATGTGGCATCCGCTTTTACCAACTTGCCATCAGCCCATTCGAGGTAGATGTTTTCAATCAGCTGTCCACCTAACACGCCCGGAGTTTCAAACGACATATAACCGTTGATGGTTTCGGTAAGTGGGGCTGTAGCAATTTCGCCGTCCGGCATATTGGCTCGTCCATCAAACACCACCCATTTGCGTCCCTTGGTTGAGAAGCTCAAATCCGTTCCTTTCGCTACGATGCGAATTTCGCTACCTTGCTCTAGCTGATCACACAACCACTGCCAATGTGCAGTATAGCTATCCCAATCGAGCAAACAGGCGTTAAAAAACTGTTCCGTTAACGTTTCTTCATCCATCTTGGCTTGATGCGCCATATTCAGGTTAGGAATACGTAGCAAGCACCAGCGGGTTTTCATCCAACGATCGGTTGAGATGATCCCCTGCGTTTTCTGGCTAATCGCTTTATGTTCTGGAGCTATATCCCAATGCATATAGAGGTTTGAAGCACCTCGTAGAGCGATATACACATCCGCCCATTCCATACCGTAGCGCTCAATTTCAGGGATCCACGCCATCTGCTCAGGCGAGCCGTATTTCATCAAATCATGGCGCATCTCTTCACTAAGAAATTGCACTTGCACGTTGCCACCCACTTTCACAATTTCGCGATTCAGCGCTTTCGCAAAGGGGATGCTGCACTCTTCCATTGCCGCAATCATCACTTTCTCACCCGGTTGAATGGCCAGAGAATGGTGAACCAGTAATGTTGCTAATTCATTGATTCTTTTATCTTTCATTATTTTCGTCCTTGTTGTTGGAAAAAGTGCATCACACTGATCACGAAGAGCAATAACAGCCCCCAAATCACGTCTTTAAGAAAATTACTGCCACTGGTTTTGTACAGCATCATGTTCAAGCCTGTGGAGAAAAGTTGCAGCAGTGCTATGGCCAGTATCACCCCTGATATTTTGCCTTTTCCTCCCAATACGGAGATCCCACCGAGGGCCACAATCAAAATGGTACTCAGGATGTAAGACGAACCATAATCAGGGTTGGCAGAATTCGTGCGAGATAAGATGACTAAGCCGGCAATCGCTGCTATGACGCCGATAAGCGTGTGGGTTTTAAAATAGACCCAACGAATATCAATACCACTGTACAGCGAAGCCTTTGGGTTACTGCCTACACAATACATCTCTGTGCCAAAGATGGTTTTCTCCAAAATTAGCCATAAGACAAAGCCAAACAGTAAGAAAATCAACAGCGGCACCGGTACCCCCCAAAGAGTGCCATTACCGAGTACAGCAAACCCTTCGGGCATGGCTGAGATGGCGGAACCGCCGGTAAAACCAATCGCGAATCCACCGTAGAGCGTCATTGTGGCCAGCGTGGCTAAGATCGCCGGAACGGAGAAAAATCCAATCAGTAATCCGTTGATTGCACCACACACGACCCCAACTACAATCGCAATCATGGCGGCGATGCCGAAGTCGAGTAACCCAAACGCAGCGGCATCCACACTTTTCAAGTAACTGGCCACCGCGATAGCGGAGAGATTGGCAATCGCAAGAATCGAGAGATCAATCCCTGCCAATAGAATGGCTAAGGTCATGGCAAGGGTAAGCAAACCCAGCTCCGCGCTTTGAAATGCCATCGACTGGAAGTTGGTGACGGATAGAAATTGGCTACCTTGCACCGCCAGTAACACCACCAACACAATGGCAATCGCGATAGCGAGAATGCGCACATGCAGACGTTCTTGAGGGCGACTCAGCATGCCGTGATCAGATGAAAATCGTCCAAACATTATCTTTCCTCCATGTGCAAAGTCAGTGATGCTTTTTTCGCATCCGCTTTCACCGCACGGTTTCGTTTGTAGCGTTCGTGGAGTATTGGGCCCGTCACCCCGATCAACAGGAGTACACCCACCATGAACTTCTGCCATTCAGAAGGGATACCAATCAAAATTAAGCTGTTTTTCATCAGCGTGATCAGTAAAACCCCGAGTAATGTTCCCAATACGGTTCCGCGCCCACCCATGATTGAAGTACCTCCGAGAACAACCGCTGCAATGACGTCTAACTCTTCACCCAGAAAGGTAATTGGGGATGCCATTCGATACAGACCGCTAAAAGCCACCGCTGCAATGGCGGATAATGCTCCAACAGCAGAGAACACCATGATTTGCAACCCACGCATAGAGATGCCTGCTCGTTCACATACGCTGTAGTTGCCGCCTGCTGCATACAAAAAGCGCCCGCGTAAAGTGTAAGTGAGAAAGAAGAAGCACAGTGCCGCTAGAGTTAACCAGATCAGCACAACGGGATGCAGCGAGGTGGTACCCGCAACCGATTCCGCAGAGACGACTGCCGCATTAGAGAATTTCCGTAATGCAACGGGAAGAGAGAAGATCACGGTACTGCCAAAAGCAAACAGCAACGTACCGTAAATCACACTGGAAGTGCCCAGCGTCACAATCATAGCTGGCGCGCGCAGCTTGTGTACCAACAGCCCATTGAGCATGCCGAGCAAAATGCCGATCGCGATCGCGACAGCAAAGATCCCCGCTAAAGATGACCAGCCCATCGATTTAAAAAGTAAAATCGCCACATAGCTCGAAAAAGCCCCCACCGCAGGGAATGAGAGATCAACGCCCCCCGTCAAGATCACAAGCAGCACTCCCAAGGCCAAAATGCCGTGAATGGAGGCGCCTTTCAAAAGGTCAAATAGGGTCGAGAGGGTAAAAAAAGCGCCCGGATTAATCATTGCAACCATAGCGCTGTACAGCACAATGGCCGACAGAATGATGAACTCATGTGATTTTAAAAATGCTTTCATGCTTCTTCTCCATCAAAAGCAAGCTGACGGATAACCCACTGTTCATCCACATCATCAATCGATACGACTTCCGATGAGTGGCCTTTGGTCATAACCATCACGGCATTGGAAACTTGCAGCAGCTCAGGAATATCATCCGTAATCACGATGACACTCAGCCCTTGTTCGGCCAATTGATGAATCTTATCGATGATTTCCATTTTGGCGCGAATATCGACTCCCACCGTTGGGCCGACCAGAATCAAAATGCGGGGATTAAAAGCCAACCATTTGGCTAACACCACTTTTTGCTGATTACCGCCAGAGAGTGAACTGACGGGCAGTTGGCAATCTGTCGTTTTGACTTTTAATGTCGCAACCCACTCTTGCGCTTTCTGTTTCAGAGCTCCCCAATTCAGTAACTTCTGATCTGATTCAAAGTCCTGCAAAACTCGACACATCATGTTGAAACCAATCGAACTATCGATGAATAAGCCTTCAGATAGGCGATCTTCCGGTACTAACGCGATACGGTGCAGCAAAGCCTCTGCCACGCTTCGAATGCTAACCGGCTGGCCTTCGATGCGGAGTGTTCCCGCACTGGCAGGAGTAATGCCCATTAGGGCTCGAGCCAATTCAGCACGCCCAGATCCAAGCAAGCCCGTGATACCCAACACCTGCCCAGGATAGAGATCAAAGCTAGCATCCACTAAAGCTGGGGGCAGCGCTAAACCTTGCACTGAGAGTGCTGGCACACCGGTTTTGGGTTTCGCTTGCGCTTTGGTCTCTTCGAGGCGAACACCGGACATGGCTTCTACAATGGCTTGACGATCCAATTCATCGATCGATTTTTCCATAATCAATTCGCCGTTACGCAGAACAACAACTCGATCCGATACCGTTAACACCTCTTCCATTTTGTGGCTCACAAACACGGTAGAAATACCTTGGGCTTTCAACTCATCGATGATCCACAAAAGGTTTTTCACTTCTTTTTTGGTCAGTGCTGTAGTGGGTTCATCCATGATGATCAATGACGTGTTTTTGAGCAGAGCTTTGGCTATCGCAATCAATTGACGATCCGCTGCGGAAAGGTTACCCGCTAACTCATCGAGTGGGATTTCCACCCCGATCCGCTCTAACGCTTGTTTGGCAATCTGTTCCGTCTGTTTCCAATCCATCCGCCAATCACCGGATGCCACATGAGCATTAAACGCGAGGTTTTCTGCCACGGTGAGATTAGGAAAAAGGGAGAAATCTTGGTAAATCACTTGGATACCAGCGCTGATCGCTTCTTTAGGGGATAACGCGGGGTAATCATGCCCCGCGATCAGAATTTCCCCCTCATCACACGGCTGAACTCCCGCGATGATTTTGATGATGGTGGACTTCCCTGAACCATTTTCCCCGACCAGAGTCAGACGCTCACCTGGATAAATACTGAATGAGACGTCATTTAAGGCCCGCACACCGGCAAAGCTTTTACTGACATTTTTCACTTGAACGAGTGGTAGGCCTTGCATTGACGCTTCCTCCCAACTTAGAAGTTATAGTCAGACATATTGTCTTTGGTCACACGGATCCAAGCCGAGCCATAAATCACTTTGCCATCCAAGGTGATTTTGTTGTAACCCTCAACGCCGAGATCCATGCCATCCGTGATCGGTTGACCATTAATCACCATGCTAGCGACTTTATTCATCGCATAACCGGCAACCGCCGGATCCCAAGCGGTGATCACATCGATAGCACCCGTTTTCAGCAGATCTCCAGCATAAGAAACAATACTGGTTCCCACGACTGTGACTTTATCTTCCAATCCCGCTTCTTCAATGGCTTGGCCTGCTCCCACCACATCTAGCGCAGAGGAGCCTTGAATCCCTTTTAGGTTCGGGTACGTTCTTAGCAACTCACGCGTTTTGGCGTAGGAGTTTTTGATGTCGTCACTGCTTTCATTGATGCCACCCACTAACTCCATTTTAGGGTAGGTCGCTTTTTGGTAATCGATCGCCGCATTGACCCAAGTCATATGCGTTGTAGAAGTGAGGCTGCCAACAAACACCGCATATTGACCTTCTTGATTCATGCCTTGCGCCAGTTGATCCATCAAGAATCGGCCATAAGCCTGATTGTCAAACGCCTCTACGTCATAGTCGATATTGGTGAGGTTGGATGCTTCATGCGCGACCACCACAATGCCTTGTGCGCGAGCTTTCTTCAGCACAGGCTCAAGCGATTCCGCCTGAAAAGGCACCACGTTGATCGCATCCACTTTGCGTGCAATCAGATCTTCAATCACCTGCACTTGTAATGCTGCATCAAACTTGGATGGACCTTGTTGAAAGGTGGCGATTCCCGGTGTATCCGCACCAAAGCGTACAACCCCTTCTTCCATACGGTTAAACCAGTTTAGCCCCACCGCTTTGGGTACCGTGGCAAACTCTTTGTCGGCAGCGTTCGCTACACTGGATAAGCATCCTGCAAGCAACGATGCCACTACCACTTTTGTTGTAGACAGTTTCATACCCTTACTCCCTGTAAATCTTCAGTTAATCAGCACAAACTCTCGTTTGAGTCATTCATCTGAACTTATCGACCTGTGTTTATTGGTTACGTAAACGCTTCACTTCTGACATAAACTCTCTAACTCGGTGTTCATCCACGAATTTGTTGAAGTCCCCCTCTTGTTTGAACGTTGTTCCCACAACCGCACCATCAGCGATCGATAGCTGTTCACGTACGGTATTAACGCGCACGCCAGTATTGGCAAACACTAATGTGTTCGGAATGGCTTGTTTAACTTGGGTTAGCATGTTGGTATCCGTTGCGGCACCGGCTGTCATACCTGAAACGCAAACCGCATCTGGCTTACAGTTAAAGACGGTGGTTTTTGCAATGCTGGCGATGTCTCGATGCGCGAGGTACTGCGCTGCTTCAGGAACAATGTTGAATAGGGTTTTCACTTCATCCGCCCCAATCCGGTATTGGTGACGAATCGTCTCACCACAATTGGTGTCCCATACGCCGAAATCACTGGCATAAACGCCGGTAAAGATTTCGCGTACAAATTTCGCCCCAGTGGCTTGCGCCAAATCCATCGAAGCCACAGGGTCCCACAACACGTTGACACCAAAAGGCACCTCGATTTCTGGCATCAATTCACCAATGATGCGCGCCATCGCCGCCACGGTTTCCGTTTTCACTTTGGTAAGATAAGGCAGTGAAAATTCATTGGAAAACATCACGGAATCCACACCACCTGCTTGCAGGGCATGTAAATCTTCGCGAGCTTTTTCAATAACCCATTTCATTCCAGCGGCTTTGTCATACCCAGGATCTCCCGGCAAGGCTCGGATGTGACACATGGCAATGATCGGTTTGTCGGTTTTTAAAATCTGCTTTGTCCAGTTCATAAATCGCTCTCTTTAATCAGGAAAGGAAACCAAGCTTCCTCGGTTACGCTAAAGAGCAAATTAGTGATTAGAAGCAATCAAATTATTGACATACATCACACTTTAATGGTGTTTTGGACAGGTATTACGCAGGGTGTGATTGAACAATCAAAGAATCAATCACAAATTTTGAGTGTTTATATCCAACCAATTGACGTGGTTGGTTCAAGGAAAATGTGTAAACACCCCTTCTTATATGACTGATGTTGCACTTGAATCAATGAATGGATAGCGAAAAATACCTCCCCAATCACATCGTCGGTCTACGCTCATGGGGATGCACTCATTTGCCGCCCACTTGCCACTCTAAGTAGCTTGGAGATATGGCCGCTTTACACTGTAAAACCGTTGATTAAACGAAGGTATCGCGAGATTTGAAAGAGTAGGTCGCCGTAACTCGGCGCCCTTGATTTGAATACACCAAAGATTCACACAGCTCTTGCGCCAAAATAATGCCTCGGCCGTGATTATGATCATCACTGCTCTCTGTATTGCGCTGCTCATAGTCAAACCCAGCGCCACTGTGCTCTAAATCTATCTCTAGCCACTGTTTTTCGGGTTGGTAATTAACTTTAAGAATAAGCCAGTGGTAATCCGGTAGGGTTTTTAAGCGCTTATCTCGAAGTTGGTAGAATTCAAAAAAGCCATCAGGTGTATCTTTTAAAGAGGAATCAAGTTCTAGCAAACCGTGCTCGATGGCATTAGCAAACAACTCAGAGAGCACAGAGCAGAGCAGATCAAGGTGTTCGCCACCGCTCACAATGCCGGTCAAAAAGCGGCGAACTTCATTCATTAACGTAATTTTGCGTAACACATCGGCTGGAAAGTGCAATTCGGTCTGCAACGGAATACAGCTTAACATCACTCTCGGCAACCCTTTGTTGCTCGGGTTACTGTTAGTAATAGGAAAAGTCATACTCAAGATAGAAAGATCATCGCCCTTTCCTCGGTTCGAGAACTTTTTAACTGCATCATAAAGTGTAGGGATCAAGGCCTCTGAATAGGCTTTAGTCAGTACTTGCTCAAGCCGGTGCTGGCCAAAGTGCTCTCCTTTTTCGTTCATCGCTTCAATAATACCATCGGTGTAACACACCAATTTTTGGTTCGGCTCAAGTTTGAAGTGTTGGATATCGGCTTCAAATTCACTGGAAGGTAGTACACCAAGCGGCATGTGATTAGAGATAAGACGACTAACCACTTTGCCTTCATGATCGAGCAGATAGGCTTCTGGTAAGCCACCTCCCCACCAAGAAATCTCAAAGCCGTTGGCTCGTACTTCAAACACACTCGCGGCCAACATCATACCCATAGGGAGAAAACGTTCTAATGAGTGGTTCAGCTCCACCACCATTTCTCCCAGTGATAAGCCTTTTTGCGCTGTCGAAAAGAAAGTACGCGTCGCTGGGATGGTGGAGATTGCAGCGGGTAACCCATGTCCCGTGGCATCGGCAATCATCACGTACACCCCACCATGTGGTCGATTAGCCACCACGATCAAATCCCCATTAAAAATGGTCGATGGGGTGGAGATGTAATGAATACCAAAAATATGTTCCACTTGATGGCACATTTCCTCCATCAAGTTGGTGAAAATAGACTCTGAAATGGCGTAATCGTATTGAACCTGTTCGCGAAAATGGCGTAATTCATCCCGCTGTTCCATCACCTCATTGTGCATTTTCACAATTCGATAATGCGCTTGAACTTTAGCAATCAACACACTGCGCTCAACTGGCTTGAGAATAAAGTCATCCCCCAATGCCAAGCATTTTTGGAAGGAGTCGCGATCGTCCAATACGGTTAGAAAAATGATCGGGATGTGATGCTTTACAAAGCTCTGACGAATCTCTTTGGCTGTGGTGAAGCCATCTTTAATCGGCATCATCACATCCATCAAAATCACATCGGGTAAATCTTCCATTTCACGCAGTGCATCTAATGCTTGCTGCCCATGTTCAAAAGTATCGATGTGCGATGCGATATGCGCCAAAATAAAGCGGCACAGTTCACGGTTCGTTCCATGATCATCAACAATCATTATTCTCACAAAAACAGCTCCTACGGCTCTCTACTCGATATCAAACTTTTTATCAAAGCGAGATATCAATAAGATTTTCCTTACTTGAGGCAGGATGTTCACAATTCGGATCATGCCATCGGCCTGCTCTAGGTATTTCTGCATGTTGAGTAACATGCCAAGCCCTGCGCTATCGATGTAATCCACTTTCCGCAAATCGATGGTGAAACGATGATCATGGCGCTTGGCATAACTCGCTCGGAAATCGTGCACAAGGTTGAAACAAAATGCACCTTCAATCGAAATGGTGATGTGTTTGTTATGACTATCGATATTTGTTTGAATGGTCATCGTGTTCTCCTTAAAAAAGCTCGACTTCGCCTTCATCCATGCTGTGCTGATTGGCCGCTAGATCTCGACGATTCTGTGAACGCTCTTTCAAATCCTCGATGTTTTGGATGAGTTGGTGGTTATAGCGTGCGCTTGAATGAACCGCTTTTAATAAGCCTGCCGCTTCCTGAAGAAATTTAAGTGAGTCCAGCGCATACTCTCCTTGTTGTGAAACAATATCGGTAAATTGTAGAGCCCGCGTGCCATCACGAACTTGTTGGGTGAGTTGCTGCCCTAAGAGCTGCAGCTTCGTTACTTCTTGTTCTATACCCGTACTCAGTTGCTGAACTCCACGTAACATGTAATCCACTTTTTCTTTGGATTCTATTGCTTGGGTCATGTCGAATGAGGCCATTTCCCCTACCGTTTGATTGGCAATAGTTACCGTGTCTTGAGCGATTTTCATCTCTTTTTCGATTTGGCTGTTGAGGTTGCCTGCTTTTATTGATAATTCACGAACCTCTTGTGCCACCACAGCAAAACCTCGCCCTGCATCCCCTGCACGAGCAGCTTCAATCGCAGCATTCAGCGCCAGTAAATTGGTTTGTTCAGACAATCCTCCTACCTGTCTTAACAACTTAAAAACGATCTCTAGTTTCTGCGACATATCATGGATACTGTGCACTGCGGAGATACTTTTCTCTGAAATATCCACGAGGATCTGCACAAACTGTTGGATGATGGCATCCGTTCTTGGCAGCACTTGCATTAGGTCAAACTCACTGCCTTGGTTAGCCAGTAAGTTATCCACCAACTGAGTAGAGATCGTGGCTTGCTCTTCACTTACGCGCTGCAAGCTAAAAAAGCTGTGGTTGATGGTTTCTGCGGATGCGTTAACAATTTGCAGTTGTTTCGCCAAAGGATCTGAAATGCGCTGAATATTCTCTTTCAGCACTTCTTCAAGCTGACTGAGTACCTTTTTATGCTCTTTAGAGAGGCTAAACTCTGCGGTTGACTGCTCAGCATCCACCTGCTTAGGAGAGGCTTGGGGTTCAAGCCCCATCCACCAAGGTAAAGCGGCACACAATGCTGCAATTAATAAATGCCACCAGACAACCCCAAACTGGATCAACACCAAAAGTAAGAGAATTTGCCCAACTAGTATCAGCGTAATCTTGTGTTTTCTGGTTATCATTCTGAACCTCGCGATACCCTATTAGGGTTATTTGGATTTCTTTTGTAATTGTTCAACAATCCACGCAGCCATTGAGCCTAACGGCCTCACTGCACTAGCTGCACCTAACTCAATTGCCACTCTGGGCATACCCCATACCACACTGGATTGTTCATCTTGCGCCGCCGTGATTGCACCTTGTTGATGCATCGCAAGCATCCCTCGTGCGCCATCTTGTCCCATGCCGGTTAAAATAATGCCTAACGCTTTACTGCCAACACTTTGCGCAACGGAATCAAACATCACATCGACGGAAGGCTTATGCCGATTCACCGCAGGTCTATCGTCTAACTCGACATACAATTTGCCGGAACGTTTCACAATGACGATGTGTTTATCCCCAGGTGCGAGGTAAGCGCACCCTATTTCTAAAGCGGTGCTCTGCTGCGTCACTTCTTGAACATGCACTGCGCTACTCTCATCAAGTCTCTTGGCTAATGACGGGGTAAAAAGTGCACTGATATGCTGAGTCATTACGATCGGAGGCAGGCCTGCAGGTAATGCAGATAGCACCTGTTTTACGGCTTCCGTTCCCCCTGTTGATGAGCCAATCGCAATCAACTGAAAATCAGTGAACACTTGGCCAGACAGTCGTGATGACGAGACGGTAGGAGCCACATTTTGTGTGCTGCCCACATTCGCTTGTGCCGCCATTTTTATTTTTTCATTCACCAACGTTTTGTAGTTGAGCATTTCGGCCGGATTGTCGGAAGAAGGTTTAGGAAAGTAATCTACGGCGCCCAATTCCAGTGCCGATAATGTCGCTTCTGCGCCATGCTGAGTTAAGGTTGAGATCATCACTACAGGCAGAGGATGAAGGCGCATCAGATTTTTTAAAAACTGTACGCCATTCATCTTGGGCATTTCGACATCCAAGGTCACCACATCAGGCTTATGAAGCTTGATCAGCTCACGAGCTTGGAAAGGATCTTGCGCACACGCAACTACCTCCAGCTCCGGATCACTATCGATAAGCTGCGTTAACAGTGCTCGAAATACTGGTGAGTCATCCACAATCAACACTTTGATTCTTTTCATTCAAACAACTCCACATTGTCAGAGGAGATTTGCTTACCTATGTTGTGCTGGTACTGCTCTTCAACATTCTTAATGGTTCGGGCGGCATTAAAGCTAATCCGCTTGACCCAAGCTTGGCCAGTTTGTGGATCAAAAAGCAGCTTCCTAGGTTCACTTCCACCAAGATCCTGAGCAATCACATCCAATTTTTCCCGTTTGGCATACTCAAGCACAAACTCAACATTTTTGTCCCCAACTAGAGATTGGTACCCCATTAAACGCGCACCACCAAACAACTTATAACGTAATCTTTCTCGTTCTGCGCCAAGTGCTAACAAGCGGTTAATCAACAGTTCCATGGCGTAGCATCCGTAGCGTGACGTCTCAGACAACAAGGCTTGGGGATGCCAATGTTGGCTTTCAAACTGGCTATGGAAAGGCAGTAAGAAATGGTTCATTCCTCCCACACCTGCGGCACTATCCCATGCACATACGGACACACAAGAACCTAATCCAGTATGAATGATCTCGTGATCCGCCGTTGCATACACTCCACCCGGCATCACTTTCACCCAATGCCGACGATCGACAGGGTGATTGAAGCGATGATAATGGCCATCTGCCTCCTCCTGTTTCAATCTGTGTTGTGTAGCAAGCTTACTGTCTGACATAAATGGTATGCCCCAGATGATGAAAAAGAGAGCTACAACGCCCAACACTCTCCGAATGTCCTAACATCAAAACCCCACCCGGCTTAAGTTGCTGATGAAAGCGCTCGATCAATTGCTCTTGTGTTGGCCGATCAAAATAAATCATCACGTTGCGGCAGAAGATCAAATCCATCTGCTCTCTAAACGGCCAGTCTTGGATCAAATTAACCTGACGAAACTCAATATGACGCTGCAAATAATGCTTAATTTTCATATTGCCTTGCTGATCCTTTACTCCACGCACAAAGCTACGACGTAAATAACGAGTAGGAATCGAACTTTGCAATTCTATGGGGTAAATCCCTAAACGAGCTTTATCAAGCACGGCCGTATCCAAATCCGTAGCCCAAATTTTCACATCAGGGCAAAAGTCCAACACTCCTGCACTTTCAAGAACTGAAACGAGGGTGTAAGGCTCTTCCCCCGTGGAGCATCCCGCTGACCAAAAACGTAACTGACCAACTCGCTCTTTACGCCACTCCTCCACCAAGGCTTTTTCTATGAAATCAAAGTGGTGACTCTCACGGAAAAACTCGGTTTTATTGGTGGTTAGCGTATTAATAAAGTGAATACGTTCTTGCTCATCATTTTCAATCAGCTCACGAAACTCTTTAAAACGCTGTAATCCTTTACGGCGCATCTGCCGACTCAAGCGGCCATATACCATGGCACGCTTGGAGTCCGGTAGGTAAATGCCTACTGTCTTATGCATAAACCACTGAATGAATTTGAAATCCTTTTCGGTTAACTCAAATTCTTGTGTATTGACCGCCAGCATACGTTTTCCCTAGATTAAAACTCTTCCCATTCATCACTTTCATCCGCCGCATGTGGCGGCATTTTATGCGCGGTTTGGTTAACTGAGGCTTTATGCATACTGACTACCGGTTTCGCTTTGGGTGGTGTGGTAGGCTGACGAGCCTTGCGCTCAAATGTTGTGACATTATTTTCAGTGACAAAGAAATTCATTAAATTAAGCAGCTCTTTACCTTCATCTTTGAGGGATTGGCTCGCTGCTGAGGTTTCTTCTACCAGAGAAGCGTTTTGTTGAGTCATTTCATCCATCGCTGCTATCGCACGGTTAATCTCATCAATCCCTGTCGATTGCTCAACGCTAGATGCCGCAATTTGCCCGATCAGGTCTGAAACTCTCACCACCGCTTCAACGATCTCTTTCAGTGTGGATCCTGACTCATTCACTAAACGCGAACCTTCATTCACTTTATCCACGCTGTCGTTAATCAATCCTTTGATTTCTTTGGCCGCTCCCGCACTTCGCTGGGCTAGGTTACGCACTTCTCCAGCCACGACTGCAAAACCGCGCCCTTGTTCACCAGCACGTGCCGCTTCAACAGCAGCATTGAGTGCTAGCAGATTGGTTTGGAAAGCAATTTCATCAATCACGCTAATAATGTCGGCAATTTTCTTACTTGCCGTGTTGATCGCTCCCATTGCGCCGATGGCCTCACCCACCACTTCCCCGCCTCGAGTCGCTTTTTTCGCGGCGTCAGTCGCGAGTACGTTCGCATCTTTCGCGTTATCTGCATTTTGGCGAACCGTAGCCGTGATCTCTTCCATACTGGCGGCGGTTTCTTCCAAGTTAGAGGCCTGAGCCTCTACTCGTTGGCTCAAATCGTTATTCCCATCGGCAATTTCTGTTGAAGCGGTAGCAACGCGAGCCGAAGAAACGGTGATTTTGTCGACCATGTTGCGTAAGTTGACGATCGATGAGTTAACCGCACCGGCTAAGCGGCCAAATTCGCCTTGGTACTCTTCCGACATGCTGGTGTTGAGATCCCCTTCCGCCACTCGACTCATCACGTTTATGCATTGCCCAAGAGGTTCCACTAAGGTATTGAGCAAGTTATTAATTCCATCCCCCAATTCACGCATAAAGCCGTTGTAGACGCTGGTATTAATGCGGTCATGTAAATCGCCCTTGATGGCTTTTTGGATCAGTGTTTCCACTTGGCGCTGCCCATCACGTTGCTCAGTGATATCGACCCACTGCAAAGCGGGGCCGATGTATTGCCCTTTTGCATCACGCATCGCAATACAGGTTAAGTTAAATTCTAAGTCACCGACTTTGATCATAGAGCTAAAAGGTAAGCGATCGGGGTTATTGATGATCGAGCGCTGATGGGCTGGGTTTTTATGGAAAATATCGATATTTTTGCCCACCAAATCGGAGGCATTAAATCCAGGGAAAGCCTGTTTTAATTGCGGTTCACGGTGGGTAAGAAGTTGTAAAAGTGCCGGATTGAGGTATTGAATGACCCCCTCCTTGTCCGCCATCATTAAATTGGTGGTCATCCCCTCAACCGCAGAGGCTAGACGCCCGATCTGTTGCTCACGCTTGATCTCTTCGGTCACATCACGCCATTCCAACGTATTGCCTATGTACCCACCACGATCATCGATGATTGCCGCAACATTGAGTTCAATCTTGATCTCTTTGATGGTGATCACTGTGGTGTAAGGCAAGTTTTTGGGATCGGCGAGTAACTTACGCTGATGACTGGGATTGACATGAAAATTGTCAATGCAGTAGCCCTGCAGGAAATCTGCCTCTGCTCGAAAATCGGTCCATACACTACGAAATAGCGCTTCATGGTGTTTGAGCAGTTTGAGCGTTTGATTGTTGAAATAGGTGATCCGAAAATCCCGATCAATCATCATTAATGCGGTCTTTGCTGCATTGAGCGCGGATAACAGCTGGTAGTTGGATAACCCACCATTGCTTTCCGATTCTTCAAACTCGCTGGTTACACTCTCTTTGGCTGGCTCAACAAACTGGGGCACAACCTGTTGCTTATTATTCCAAAATCCCATGTGTCTTCCCTCATTGTGTGCTTTCAGCAGTGGTGCCTAAGCGCAGCGCATTCACATCAAACAGCGCATCGATATCAATTAAAACTAAGTGTCGGTTTTTGATTGCGGCAATCCCTTTGACATACTGACTGCCGATCACAGTTGAAATACTGGGCGCAGGTTTGATCTCCTGATCCGACAGGGCATACACTTCTGCCACTGCATCCACGATCAACCCTAGCGGTTGTTGGTTGGCGGTGTTAATCACCACCACGACTGTGGTTGCATTTATCTCAACGGGAACCAATCCCAAACGATTCTTGAGATCCACAATCGGAATGTATTCGCCACGAATGTCCAGCAAGCCCAAAACAAAAGGAGGGGCGTTGGGAAGCTCTCGTACTGGGTTCCAACCTCGCACTTCACGTACTTCCAGTATTGGAATGCCATACTCTTCATCATCTAAAATGAAGCTCAGAAATTCTCGCTGTGTCATGCCTGTCCCTCACTGAGGATCCTGTCCATATTCAGCAATGCATCCCCATCAAGTAGAGACATTACGTCATCACCAACATTTAAAATTCCACTGATAAAAGGCACCACGACGCTTTCGCCTACCGCAGGATGCAACTGCGATTCACCTTGCCCGATCACATCGCTGACTGAATCCACAACCAGTCCCATCAACCGCTTTTGCTCTTGCTCACTGGAGCTCAAAATCAGCACAACGGTCGTGGGTAAATAGTGGCATTCCTCTAAACCAAAGCGCTCGCGTAAATCTATGATGGGGACGATCATGCCGCGTAGGTTAATTACGCCTTTCACAAAATCAGGAGATCTTGGAATAGGGGTCGGTTTCTCCCACACTCGAATCTCTTCAACGTGAGAAAGCGGCACACCATAAAGCTCCATGCCTAAAATAAAGCTCAAAAAGTCCGCGCCCCCCGTTAGGCCCATATCAATCGACAGAATGGGGATTGGCGGCGAATTGGATGCGGTGCTGAGATTCTCTGAATGCATACGAGCTCCTTACGCGGCTTTGCCTTTATTGGTAGGAGAGGAAGTTCGCTTCATAAAATGCGTGATTAAGCCGGGTATATCGAGGATCAATGAGACGGAGCCATCCCCTAAAATTGTCGCTCCGGAAATCCCCGCCACTTTGGCGTAGTTCGATTCAAGGCTTTTAATCACGACTTGCTGTTGATCGAGTAAGTCATCCACCAATAGACCAACACGGTGACCAGCTGACTCGACAAAACAGAGCAAGCGTTTCTC